>JAUWLP010000054.1 GCA_030613575.1 Desulfobacteraceae bacterium | reverse complement strand
AAATCCGACCTGGAACAATGCGCTGATTTTTGCATGAGGTTTTGGGCTGATTTTCATAAATTTCAAAACAGGCTGGATAGTCTTTTTTTATATAATTACAGCGGAAAAAAGAAGTACTACAAAAGAAGTAATAAGAAATACAAAAGCTTTTTAAGATGGCATATGGCCTATTCAAACTCATATTCAATTAAAAAAGGGGCAAACAAAGTTAAAGCCGGAGCTTTAAAACCAGGAGATATGTTTGTTCAAAATAGAGATGGTGGAATCGGGCATGTTTCTTTGATTGTCGATTCTGCGAAAAATAATAATGGTGAGCAAATTTATCTGATAGGGTATGGATTTATCCCGGCACAGGAATTCCACATAGAGAAAGCTAAAAGAGGATACGGCATAGACGGCTGGTTTACAAAAAAAGGGTATGTAAAATATCTATCTGAGTTTCCGTTCAGTCCTTATGGGAAACCGGTAATGCGAAGTTTTGAGTAAAAACTGTATTGCTTTTTATTCTATCAAATAATACTGAAGGTTTTTGATCCATTTATATTCTAAGTTGAATATTTTATTCATTTCTGTATAATGATATCTTATCATTCATTTCGTTCCATGAGGTTCCGAAACCGCTACGTCTCGCATAAAGAGGAAACGTAATGAAAAAACCCATCGGCTTATCTCAGAAAATCGAAGATCTGATCCGCAATCCACCTCGGCATTGGCGTGCCTTTAGCCAAGCGCTTGTCAACACTTCCATCAACTGCCTGTTGGCAGTTGACCGCCGCGGTGTTATTTTCCTGGCCAACAGTATCGCATACGAAAAATTTGGGACCGCGGTAAGGATACCGCTTAAAGACGTAATACCCGAACTGGTGGGCACGGTTGACAAGACGATCGCTGACGGCAAACGTCGAATTGAAATTTCCATACAGGTCGAATATAAAGAGTATCTATCTAGTGTTAGCCCAATAAAACTGGAAGATGCATTGGTTGGGGCCATCTGTGTGCTGGAAGAAAGTACCGAGCTTGAGAAAGTCGCCAGGAAGATGCGTTTTTTCCAGAATATGACCCGGGAACTAGATGCGATTATCGACTCATCTTCCGACGGCCTGTTTGTTTGCGATTCCCAGGCAAATGTCATCCGTGTCAATCCGGCCTCAGAACGTATTCATAAAATCAAAGCAAAAGAGCTGATCGGAAAAAATATGGTGGATCTGATACAGCAGGGGTTTATCGATCAATCAGCCGCGCTACAAGCCAGTCAGAGCAAAACGACTGTAAGTTTGTTGCAAAATAAAGATAACCGCAAGTTAATCTCTACAGGAACCCCTGTTTTTGATGACGAGGGCAACCTTATTCGTGTAGTCGTCAGTGAACGAGATATTACTGAAATCGATAATTTACAGCGTGAACTGGAAGAGCAGGCATCGCTTAAAGACCAATTGCAGCATCAGTTACTTGAAATGCAGCAGGCTGAATTGAAAACAAATGAAATAATCGCACGAAGCCCTTCCATGATTAAGGCACTGGAAAGGGCATTCAAGGTAAGCTCTGTGAATTCATCGGTTTTGATCACTGGAGAATCGGGAGTCGGCAAAGGGCTTATTGCCAATCTGATCCATAAGAATTCAAGCCGGGCCGAAAAACCGTTGATCAGGATCAACTGTGGCGCCATACCCGAGACGCTCATTGAGTCAGAACTTTTCGGCTACGAATCGGGGGCCTTCACCGGTGCCCAAGCCGGTGGAAAGCCTGGCTCCCTGGAACTAGCCAATGGTGGCAGCCTGTTCCTTGACGAAATCGCCGAACTATCGCTATCCGCCCAAGTGAAATTACTTCGGTTTTTAGAGGACGGACGCCTCATAAGGCTTGGGGGGTCAAAGGTTCGTTCCATAGACGCGCGCATCCTGGCGGCTACCCATCGTAAGCTAAAAGATATGGTTAAAAAGGGTTCTTTTCGACACGATCTTTATTACCGTCTAAACGTCATCCCCTTGCACATACCGGCGTTGCGAGAGCGTAAGGACTGCATCCCACCGCTTATAAGATATTACGTTGATTATTTCGCCGATATAACCGACACTCGCAAACGATTAAGCAGGTCTGCCCTCGACGCCCTGTTGGCCTATCCCTATCCGGGAAATGTACGCGAGCTCATGAATATCTGCGAACGCGCTGTGGTCATGTCGGAGACCGAAGTCGTCGATCTTCCGGATCTTCCCAGGGATGTCGCACGACGTACACCGGAGCTATCTATTGAAGCCGCCGAGTGGTCTAAGGAGATGACGCTGAAACAAATCCTTCAAAGCGTAGAGCAAAAAGTTTTGCTTCGAACACTTAAAAAGTATAAAAACCAGTGTGAAGCGGCCGCGGTGTTGGGCGTAAGTCAGCCGACTATTGCCCGGCGGCTAAAAAAATATGATATCAAGTAGACAATCGATTTACGAAAACAGAGCGACCATGTTTTATTCAATTATGAATAAATACTTCCCCTGCCCCGTAAAATCACTCTAAGTTACATCCAATCATTTTTAGAGATTTGAAGCCCGATGCATTTTTCATAATACGCTTTTATAGCGCTTATCCTGATGAAGATAGGCAATCATGAAAATTGCCCCTCGATAAGGATAACCAATTGTAATTCTATTACATCTGATTTTGTTAGACTCCTTTCTGTTTTCATCCTGTGCTACTTTCCAGCCGTGACAGCCGATCTGTTTTTGTCAAATGATGTCTACAAAAACGAACCCAAAATACAGCGGTCCTGAAACACTAAGAGGCTTTGGCACCATCTTTGCTGTTAAGGGTTACCACTTAATAAATGCGGTCAAGCATGCGGGCAATCGGTGACCTATCAGGCTCACAGAGAGTGACAAGCGAGCAACACCGGTTCACCATTTTTCCGGATGACGGATTAAAAATGCCGATGTTGGCCACATAAACCCAATAAAAAAGGAGAATACATTATGGGAATTTCAATACAGTTTAGTCTTTACTTGTTGCTCATGTTGGGTATTGGTTACTATTCCATGAGAAAAACCAAAAATAATGATGACTTTATTATTGGCGGTCGCTCCCTGGGCCCGGTCACATCGGCCATCAGTGCCGGAGCGTCGGATATGAGCAGTTGGTTGCTCTTGGGTTTGCCTGGAGCTGTCTTCGCTGCCGGCCTGGTTGATGGTGTTTGGATTTCTCTCGGACTGGTCTTAGGCGCCTATGCCAATTGGTATGTTGTCGCTCCAAGGCTCAGAGCATATACTGAAAAGCTGAATGCTGTTACCTTGCCGACTTATTTGTCTAATCGATTTGATGACACTTCAGGAGTGCTCAAGTATGTATCAACGGCAGTGATTCTATTCTTTTTTACCCTGTATGTTGCTTCCGGTCTTAAAGGAGGAACGTTGCTTTTTGCGCACAGCTTCGGGGCGACTGAACAAACGGCCCTAATCATAACGACATTAGTGGTAGTCTCCTATACCTTTTTGGGCGGTTATATGGCTGTTTGCTGGACAGACTTGATTCAGGGGCTTCTCATGTTATGCGCATTGGTCTTCTGTTCAATGATGGCATTTTTTGCAATATCCGGATCAGGTGTTGACATTGCAGCAGTAAACCCGAAGGCATTCCATTTCACGACAACATGGCTCACGGGCGCATCACTCATGGCCTGGGGCTTTGGTTATTTTGGGCAGCCTCACATCTTGGCCAGATTTATCGGTATCAGAGGTGTTGAAGATGTACCTAAAGCAAGACGAATCGGCATGAGTTGGATGATTGTCTGTCTTGTTTTATCTGTTTCAATCGGACTAATCGGGATCGGTTACAATGAAATCGCTCCAATGGCAGGTGTTGCAGGTCCGGATGGCAATAAGGAGAGAATATTTTTAGCCCTTGTAAGCGCTTTGTTTCATCCGGTTTTCGCAGGCTTCATTCTGGCAGCAGTATTAGCGGCTGTTATGTCGACAGCGGATTCACAGTTATTGGTTTTAACTTCAGCATTAACAGAAGACCTCCCCTTCTTCAGGAAGTTCGATGACAAACAAAAGGCCTGGATAAGCAGGTTCGGTGTTGTTGGATTTGCATTGATTGCATTAATAATAACAGCTACCAGTGGCGGTACAATCCTGGCCATGGTGGGTTACGCATGGGGAGGATTCGGAGCCGCTTTTGGACCCCTGATAATTCTCTCGTTAATCTGGAGAGGCATAACCAAATATGGCGCACTTGCTGGAATGATTGTCGGTGCGGTTACGATTTTTGTCGTGAAGAACTATATTAAAATTGAAGGTGAGTATTTCTACGAGCTATTGCCAGGCTTCATTTTAGCTTTTATAGCAATTATACTTGTCAGTTTGATAACTGCCAAACCAGGTGAAGAAACGTTACAGAAATTTGATGAATCACAAACATAGTTTTCAGACTTTTCACTGGTAACACAGTTGAAATGAAAAGGAGTAAAATGATGGCCGAATTCAAGCTGAAAGAGATAAAAACCGTTAAATATGACCGATCACCGATTAGTAAAGGATATGCTGATCAATTCCTAAGCATTGATATTTCCAAGTCAGGTATCTCAATCAAACAAGTTTCCGAAGAAATGAAAAAGATCTTTATCGGCGGAAAAGGCTTTGACCTCTGGCTGCTGTGGAACGCGGTAAAACCGACCACAAAATGGACCGATCCTGAAAACGCCATCTGCATCGCATCAGGCCCCATGGGGGGAACCCCCAGTTATCCTGGGTCCGGGAAAAGCATTGTGACGGCGATATCTCCCACTACAGGGTCGGTAATCGATTCCAACGTGGGAGGGTACTTTGGTCCTTATCTTAAGTTTTGCGGCTTCGATGCACTGGAAGTGCAGGGCAAGACATCCCAAGAGTTCGTAATTCTGGTGGACGGTGTCGACCAGAAGATCCAGCTGCTGGAGAGTTCTGGTTTGCCCGAAGATGCATACGAGCTGTCAGCCCTGCTGACACATCATTTTGCCAATGGAAAACCGCGCAGTATTTCGGTCGTATCCGCAGGCACCGGGGCAAAGCATAGCTTGATCGGGTGCCTTAATTTTACCTGGTATGACGCCAAACGCAAGCGCACAAGATACAAGCAGGCCGGTCGCGGCGGCATGGGTACGGTTTTTGCTGATAAGGGCATAAAAGCGATTGTGGCTCGCTGGGATTCGGTTAATCTCGGCACCAACAATCCGGCCGATAAGGAAGCATTAAAAAAAGTAGCCAGAATGCATTCGCGTGAAATTACCGAACTGGATCCAAAGCAAAACGAGATGGCCAAAATCGGCACTACCCATCTCGTACCGATCATGAATGATTTTGACCTGCTGCCCACCCACAATTTCAAATACGGACAGCACCCAGGAGCCAATTTAATCGGACGAGATGTTTATCAACACTTGTTTGATCCGGGTTTTGATGGGTGCTGGATGGGTTGCACCGTTGCCTGTGCTCACGGCGTCCGTGATTTTGTCCCGTGTTCAGGACCCTACAAAGGGCAGAAGGTCTTTGTGGACGGACCGGAGTACGAAACCATTGCCGGTTGCGGTTCAAATATCGGTATTTTTGATCCGTTCACCATTCTCGAAATGAATTTTTATTGTGATACCTACGGCCTTGATACGATTTCCGTGGGAACCGGTATCGCATTTGTGATGGAATGTTTTGAGCTGGGTCTGATCAACCTGAGCCATACTGGCGGATTAGCGCTTCATTTCGGAAACAGGGCTGCTGCCCTGGATCTATTACATCAAATGGCCCAAGGTGAGGGCTTCGGCAAAGTCGTCGGCCAGGGTATACGTAAAATGAAAGCGATCTTTGCCGCTGAATATGGCGCCGATGCTGCGATTATGCAAGATATCGGCATGGAGGCCAAAGGGCTTGAATTTGCCGAGTATGTTTCCAAGGAGTCACTGGCCCAGCAGGGCGGATTCGGTTTGGCGCTGAAAGGTCCCCAGCATGATGAGGCCTGGCTTATTTTTCTCGATATGGTACATAATTTTATGCCGACCTTTGAGCAGAAAGCCGAGGCGCTGCATTGGTTTCCCATGTTCCGCACCTGGTTCGGATTGTGCGGCTTATGCAAACTGCCCTGGAATGATATTGTGCCCGAAAACAATAAAGACACTGAAGAACCGGCCAAAGTGGAAGAGCATGTCCGCTGGTATGCCCAATACTTCAGCGCCGTTACAGGGAGAAAAGCAACCCCTGACGATCTGATTACGATGAGTGAAGCGGTTTACAATTTTCAACGCATCTTCAACCTGAAGATGGGTTTTGGGCGCCGGAAACACGATCATATTCCGTACCGTGCCATGGGCCCGGTGACTGTAGACGAGTATGAATCGCGCCGGGAACGCTATGACGAACAATTAGCAGAGAAATACGGGGCAGATATCACAGATAAAGCTTCAGAGGAAAAAGTAGCCCTGCTGCGCCGGTTCCGACAAAAACAGTATGAAAAACTTCAGGATGCGGTTTATAAGCGCAGGGGATGGACTCAAGATGGCATCCCCACAGTTCAAACCGTAAAGCGGCTGGGCATCGATTTTCCCGAAGTCATGGACCTGCTCAGAGCGCACGGAATTGAATAAAGGAGACAATCATGAACAAAACCAAAAAATTTAAAGGTTCAGATTTGCCTGTTTCTTTTGAAGATACATCCATTGCCTTTCAACATAAATCGGACCAGGAGCTAATATTATCTTATCTAATATTTAGATTAACAAAAAACCCCTTTCTGGTTAAATTCCTTTCACAGGCTGCAAAATTTACCTTATCAATAGGCCTGCCTGTAAAACCTTTAATCAAGGCCACGGTATTTAAGCAATTCTGTGGCGGTGAGAAGAAAGAAGAATATTCAAAGGTAATAGCAAAGCTGGGTAAGGCGGCTATAGGCACAATATTAGATTATTCTGTTGAAGGGACTAAAGACGAAGTTGGCTTTGAAGATACGAAGAAAGAATTGTTAAATATTATTGAGCAATCCAAATCAAATCCAAATATTCCATGTACCTGCATGAAAATGACCGCAATTGGTTCATTCGAATTACTTGAAAAAATCACCGCCAATAAGATTCTTTCTGAAGATGAGCAGCGAGAATGGAACAAGATAAAAATCCGGCTGGATGTTATATGTAAAGCTTCATACCAGGCAGACAAACCCATCTATATCGATGCAGAAGAAAGCTGGATCCAGGCAGCAATAGACCAACTGGCTGAAGAAATGATGTCGAAATACAATACGCATAAAGCCATCGTTTTTACCTCCTTACAATTGTATCGGTGGGATCGCATTGATTATTTTAAACGATTGATAGAACAAGCCAGATCTGGATCTTATAAATTAGGCATAAAAATCGTGCGGGGCGCCTATCTTGAAGGGGAGAGAGAAAGAGCCCGCCGTTTAGGGTACAAATCCCCCATTAACGCTACTAAAGCGGAAACGGACAGAGAATATAATAAGGCGTTGGAAATATTTATTGACAATATTGACGTGGTAGAAATTTGTGTGGGAACCCACAATGAAAACAGTTGCAAAATGCTGGTTCAATATATGGCTGAAAATAAACTTGCCAATAACCACCCTCACATATATTTCTCGCAGCTTTACGGGATGAGCGATAATATCAGCTTTAACCTTGCCAATGCCGGATATAACGTTAGTAAATACCTGCCCTTTGGACCGGTAGAATCAACGTTACCATATCTGGCCAGACGAGCAGAAGAAAATACTGCCATTGCTGGCCAGATGAGCAAGGAACTTGAAATTATCGTTAAGGAACGCAGACGTAGGAAGTCTGCTCATTAGTTTTTCTTAGCGATTCATCATTGCTTAAAAAAATAGGAAGGTAAATGCTTAAGTTTTTACGACAAATTTTTTACATAACGTATCGTGCATAGTATATTGAATCTTTGGCAATGTAAATCATGTATCTGCTTTAAATCATTTTTCACCGGTACAGACCATTTTACGAGGTTTCAGCTAATTTCTAGAAAACGGTTAGTTGTTTTAATGACGGGGGTGTGCATTCAATAAAAAGATCTTGACAAATATATAGTTATACCATAATAATGGTTTAACCATTCAGCAATTTCTTTAATAAACAGGAAGATAAATTGTGCCTGAAATAAAAAGCCTTGATTTTCAAAGGGTGAAAAAGAACAGGATTTTTCAGGATGTTGTTGATCAGATTCAGGAAGCGATTTTTGACCGCAGACTGAAGCCCGGAGACATGCTTCCTCCTGAAAGAGTACTGAGAGAAACTTTTAACATAAGCCGAGGTACTCTTAGAGAAGCCCTGCGCGTCCTTGAGCATAAAGGACTTATTGAAATCAAAGTGGGCACAGGTGGAGGGTCTGTTATTAAAAAAACAGGTATAGAACAACTGTCAGAGAGCCTTGGCCTATTAATCAGATCTGGAAACCTCTCCATCTTTGATATTGGCGAATTTCGGGAAGGAATTGAAGGGAAAATAGCATGGCTTGCAGCTAAAAGAGCTAACCAGGATGATATTCACATCCTTGAAAAACTTCTTGCACAGGCAAAAGCCGCTGTAAAAAAAGGATTACCAGCCTGGGAGGAGTTCATTGACATTGATCAGCAAATTCATAAACAACTGGCCGGTACATCAAAAAATGATCTTTACAGATACACATCCCAGGTGGTCCAGGATAACATTAGAAAATATTTTGACAGGTATCTGGACAAGACACTGAGCAGAATGGAGGAAAATCTCCAGGATCTTGACAATTTGATCCATGCAGTGAAAAACCATCTCCCGAAGCAGGCTGCTCAATATGCAGAAACCCATGTGCATCGTTTTGTTGTCCGCATGGGAAAAAAGAAGGTAAACAATGACCGGTAAAAGAATAACTAAACATCCTGTTCTAAACATTAAACCCGGAGAAGATATTTCTTTTTCATGGAACGGGGAAAAACTCACCGGCAAAAAAGATGAGATGATCTCGTCCGCACTTTTTGCAAACGGGATTCATATTTTTGGACACCACTACAGGGATAACGCTCCTCAGGGCATGTTCTGTGCCAATGGACAGTGTTCCCAGTGCCTTGTTATTGCTAACGGGCTTGCTGTAAAATCATGCATGACTTCCCTCAAGCAGGGAATGAATGTGGAAAGTGTGGAAGGAGTGCCTGGGATACCTGAAGCAGATGTTCAAAATGAGTGCAGAACCGTTGAGATTTTAGATGTTGAGGTTTTGATTATTGGCGCAGGCCCTGCGGGACTCTCGGCAGCCATAGAGCTTGGAAAATTAGGCATTGAAACTCTTCTTATTGATGACAAGGATAAACCTGGGGGTAAGCTTGTTCTCCAGACCCATAAATTTTTTGGTTCTGTTGAAGATTCCTATGCAGGAACAAGGGGATTTAAAATCGGTGACATCCTTGAAAATGATCTTAAGGAACTTGATTCAGTAAATATCTGGCTTAACACAACTGCGGTGGGAGTTTTTTCAGATAAAATTGTGGGAGTAGTAAAGGGTGACGAGTACATAAAAATAAAACCTAAAAAGCTGCTGGTTACAACAGGCGCAAGGGAAAAGATGCTCCCCTTTCCAGGGAATACCCTGCCTGGAGTTTATGGAGCAGGGGCATTTCAAACCTTAGTTAACAGAGACCTTGTTAAGGCATCGGAAAAAATTCTCATCGTAGGTGGCGGCAATGTGGGAATCATAGCCGGGTACCACGCAATTCAGGCAGGAATTGAGGTTGTTGCGGTTATTGAAGGATTATCCCGGGTGGGGGGTTATAAGGTGCATGCCGACAAGCTTGAAAGACTTGGTGTTCCAATCTATACAAGCCACACAGTTCTTTCCGCCAATGGAAAAGATAAAGTGGAATCTGTTACAATTGCAAAAATTGATGATTCATGGAATCCGGTTTTCGGCACGGAAAAGACATTTGAGGTGGATACACTCCTTATTGCTGTTGGACTTGCCCAGGTTAATGAGTTCTATCTCAAGGCAAAAGAGTGGGGCATGGATGTCTGGTGTGCAGGAGATGCTCAGGAGATAGCAGAAGCTTCTGCAGCCATGTTCACAGGCAAAATAGGAGGGTTAAAAGTTGCAAAATCCCTTGGCATATTTCAGACAGAAATACCAAAAGAGCTTGAGGAAAAAGCAGCAATACTGAAATCACCACCTGGAGATGTTGAAAAAAAAGAACAATGTCGTAATAAGCAGGGTGTTATGCCCATATTTCACTGCTTTCAGGAGATTCCATGCAATCCATGTACATCCGTATGTGAAGAAAATATCATAAAAACAGAAAATGATACTATCACAGGCAATCCCTATGCCACAGATGCCGGCGAATGTAAAGGATGCATGAACTGTGTTGCAATCTGTCCCGGGCTTGCTATCACACTTGTTGATTATCGAAAGGATGAAGATTTTCCAACCGTTACCCTGCCCTATGAGTTATGGAGGGACAGAGTTGAGAAAGGAAAGGAGATCACCATCACGGATATTGACGGCAACACAATAAGCTCTAAGTCTTCGACCGGCAGGTATACTGTAAAAAGAGTTATAGCCAATAAAAAGAAATTCCCTGGTACCCTGCTTGTCCAGGTGCAGATTGAAAAAGAAAACGCTAAAAATGCCATAGGTATCAGAATACAAGAAAAAAAGGCAGAGACTTTGTCAACTCCCAAGACTCCATTCCTTCCGGATGAGGCGGTTATATGCAGGTGTGAAAGGGTGACGGCAGGTGAGATACGTTCAGCCATAAGAGACGGCGTTCGTGATATTAATCAGCTCAAGGCTGTCAACCGCACAGGAATGGGAGCCTGTGGATCAAAAACCTGCCGTCCCATGCTGTGGAAGATGTTCAAAGATGAGGGGGTTGATCTTAAAGAGGTTACGGACAGGGTTGACAGACCTCTTTTTGTGGAAGTACCATTGGGTACGCTTGCCGGCATAGAAGGAAGTAAAACTGATGAATAATTATGATATTATTATCATCGGGGCTGGTTCAGTTGGTGTGCCCACAGCCATGGCCCTTGGAGCAATGGGTGTAAAAACAGCAGTTATTGATAAAAAAGCCTCTCCGGGCCAGGGTGAGAACAAACACGCCATTGGAGGAATAAGGGCAACCCATTCTGATCCGGGAAAAATTATTGCCGGCATAAAATCCCTGGAGATCTTTTCCACATGGCAGGAAATAAACGGGGATGATATTGAATGGCTTAAAGGAGGTTATCTCTTTCCTGTTTACAGAAAAGCAGAGGAAAATCTTTTAAAGAGTTTTCTGCCTACACAAAAAAAATATGGTTTAAAGATTGATTTTATAACTCCTGAACTGGTGGGTGAAATTGTACCCGGCATAAATAAGCAGGGACTCATTGGAGGAACATTTTCACCTGATGATGGTTCCGCATCTCCGCTTCTTGCAGTTAATGCATTTTACAAAAAAGCTGTTGCAACGGGCAATGTTAATTTTATTTTTAATGAATCAGTTAAAGAGATTAAACAGGAAAACAACAAAATAACAGGTGTTGCAACAGATAAAGAAAATTATTCAACCCCTGTTGTACTTGACGCGGCAGGTGCTTATTCAAAAGATCTTGGTAAAATGGTCAATCTGAATATTCCTGTTACTCCTGATTCCCATGAAGGAGCAATAACAGAACCTGTAAAACCTTTTTTTAAAGCCATGATAGTCGATTTAAGACCAGCACCTGGATCAAAGAACTACTATTTTTATCAGAACAACCGCGGGCAGGTTGTTTTCTGCATTACACCTGATCCACCCATTTTGGGAACAGATAAAAGGGAAACTTCTGTTTTTCTTCCCCAGGTGAGCAGAAGAATGGTCGATCTCATACCCCGCCTTAAAAATATCAGGGTGCGTCGTGTATGGAGGGGTTTGTATCCCATGTCCCCGGATGGTTCTCCAATTGTGGGATTAAACAGAGATATCAAAGGACTTGTCCATGCAACCGGCATGTGTGGACAGGGGTATATGCTTGGTCCTGGTATAGGAGAGACCATTGCAAGAATGGTAACAGATAAAACAACAGCGGATGATAAAACAGTTTTAGATGAATTTTCTCTTTACCGGGAATTTGGCGGTGAAGAGGGCTTGAAATAGTCATCAGGTTTTAAGTGTTAGGTTAAAAATATAACTGTCTTATCAGAAACTTAAAACGTTTCGGAAAAAGTAGTTTTTGACTTTTTACGAAACTATCATTTCTTAAAGGAGGTGAAATAAATAGAGTTGAAAATATTTAAGAAAGGTGTATTAGTTGCTATATTATTGAATCATTAATATACGATTTAAACCCCAAAGAAAGGAGAAAAGATGAAATTATTCAAAACATTTTTAATTACAGTTGCAGTCGTTGCAATGCTGGGAATGCCGGGTTCTGCCAGTGCAGATAAACTTGATGATGTTATTAAATCCGGTACATTAAATTGTGGTGTGGTATGTGATTTCCCGCCGATGGGTTATTTTGACAAAAACAATAAGCCTGTTGGTTTTGATTGTGATTATTGCAAAGATTTGGCAAAGAACTTAGGTGTAAAGGCAAATATTATTAATCTTACCTGGGGAGACAGAATTCCATCTTTGATCTCCGGTAAAACAGATGTAGTTATCGGGTCTACTTCAGATACTTTGGAAAGAGCTAAATCTGTTGGATTCACCTATCCATACTTTGTATTTAAATTTCAGGTAATTTCAAAAAAAGGCAGTGGTATTAAAACTTTTGATGACTTAAAAAAAGTAAAAGTTGGTGCAGCTTTAGGTACTACTTATGAAACTGAATATTTTAAATATGCAGATGCAAAAGGCTGGGGAAGATCTAACTATACATCTTTTAAATCCGAAAACGATGGATACTTAGGGCTATATCAAGGTAAAGTAGATGCACTTATCTCTACAAATACAAATATTGCTACCAAATTAGCTTCTAAAGAATTTAAGGATTTTGAAGCCGGCCCTTTTGTACCAAACTATGATGATGTAGTCGGACTTATTGCAAAAAGAAGTGAGTCAGCCTGGATTCAATATCTAAATCTATTTTTAATTCATCAAATTAGAGATGGAAGACTTGATGCTTTGCATCAAAAGCATTTTGGAGCACCTGCGTCACCGGACCTGATACAGTCTCTCAGAGATAACAAATAGTCATTCAAGGTTTTTGACAGAGCCCTGGATTCTCTCCAGGGCTCTGTTAAAAAAATCTACAAGGATTTTTATGGGTGATTACGAATTTCATTGGATAATAGTGTATAGAGCATTACCGCAGATGCTTAAAGGTGCATTTGTAACCTTGCATGTATCTGTCTTTGCTATGTTTTTAGGTATTATCATTGCAGTATTTTTAGCGCTTGGAAAGATGTCCGGCACAAAAATACTGAATATAATATCTAACAGCTGGATTGAGATAGCAAGAAATACACCTGCACTGTTTCAGATGTATATGGCATATTTTGGATTAGGAGCTTTTGGCATTCACCTGGGTCCTTATAAGGCAGTGCTTAGTGCACTGGTATTTATAAATGCAGGGTATCTGGCGGAAACTTTTAGAGGAGGTTTTCAATCAATCCCTGCAACTCAGCTTATAGCTTCAAGGTCTTTAGGCATGACAAGCATAAAAGCTTATAGATATATTTTACTTCCACAAATGTTCAGAAGAGTGTATTATCCCATGACAAATCAGTTCGTATGGTCTATTTTGATGAGTTCGCTGGGTATTTTAGTCGGTATGAATGAGCTCTCAGGTGAGACTCAACGACTTCAATCACTTTCTTTTAGAACTTTAGAATTTTTTATCGTTGCGGCATTTTTATACTATGTGATAACCAAGTTTGTTTTATATATTGCTGACTTAATATCACAAAGAGTATTTAAAGGTGATATATAATGGGTTCATCGCTTTTCACACCATTGTCATTAAATGATGCAGGTTTTATACTCACCGGTGTATTAAATACAGTTTATATCTCAGTCGTGGCTATTTCTGTTGGATCGGTTCTGGGCCTTATTGTCGGATTTATAAGATCAATTTCAAAAAATTATATCAATTTTATCTTCGGCGCTTTTCTCGATATATTAAGAACTGTTCCTTTAATAATACAGCTTATTTTATTCAGTACTTATGTTGGTGTCTTAGGTTACCCGCTTGATCCTTTTGTAAGTGGATCAATTATACTTTCACTTTATACTATGGCATTTATGAGTGAGGTGTTTAGAGGCGGTTTTGACAGTGTGCCAAACTCTATGAGAATAGCTTCAAGATCTTTAGGCATAGGGTATTGGCAGACAATAAGATATATAGTGTTTCCCATTGGTATAAGAACAGTCTTCCCATCCTGGCTTGGTGTTGCATTAAGTGTTATAAAAGATTCAGCTTTAGTTTCAGTTATTGGATATATGGAGTTGCTTAGAACATCAGAGCTGTTAATAACAAGATCCCAGCAACCCCTAGAGATACTGATAGGTGTGGGGATATTTTATTTTATAATTTCATACCCTCTATCATTATCCGGAAGACATATCGAAAGGAAAATGGCAATATGATACAGGTTCAAGGCGTTTATAAATCCTTTGGAGATTTGGAAGTTTTAAAAGGGATTGATCTTGAGGTTAAAAAAGGTGAAGTTGTAAGTGTAATTGGTGGAAGTGGAAGTGGTAAATCCACACTTTTATATTGTATAAATGCCACTGAAAATATTCAGAAAGGCAGGATCCTGGTTGATGGAGTTGATGCGCACGATAAAGCAACTGATGTAAATAAATTAAGGCGGAATCTTGGCATGGTTTTTCAACAGTGGAACTCTTTTCCACATCTTACAGTTTTAGAAAATGCCGCCCTTGCCCCGCGAATTGTACTTGGCAAAAGTAAAAAAGAGGCTCAAGACATAGCAAAACACCACTTAAATCATGTTGGTCTTGGTGATAAGTTTGATGAGTATCCAACCAGAATGTCAGGCGGTCAGCAGCAGAGACTGGCAATAGCAAGAACACTGGCTATGAAACCTGGCTATATGTTGTTAGATGAGGTTACATCAGCATTGGACCCGGAGCTGGTTGGAGAAGTTTTAGATACACTCAGGCTGCTTAGAGATGAGGGAATGACCATGATATGTGTTACCCATGAAATGGCATTTGCAAAAGAGGTGTCAGAAAGGGTCGCATTCATTGAAAAAGGTATTATAGAAGAAATAGGTGAAGCAAAACAAGTTATTGAAAATCCTGCCAATGAAAAAACACAGAGGTTTTTAAGTAAGGTTCTTTAAAACCAGGTTTTCCCCTTCAAAGACTGTGAACGCTGATTTTGACATTATATCATTTAGTACAGACCTCGTAACTTAAAATGAGTCAATATTTTGAACACTATCTATATTTATGCCTCCTCAGCAGAATCTGTGGGTCAATTACGGCTCAGGAAATGCATCAATTGTATGAAATAATATAATTTCACGCACTTAATAACTGATAGAACTATTAAATTTTCTCGTTACGAGATTTATTTTACGATTTAAGCCAC
>JAUWLP010000109.1 GCA_030613575.1 Desulfobacteraceae bacterium | reverse complement strand
TATGGAATATTCTGCAATGTCAATAGGTTGTGATACTATTTAGATATTTATCGATCTTGTTAAAAATTATTGCATAGTCCAGGTTTGCCTCCGACCCTACATCTTGTGTTTGTCTCTTTCCCCTTATTCTGGTTTTCAGGTTTTGATTGCGTGCCTAAACCTTATATTAGCAACACACCAATATTATTGAGGATTTCGTTCCGAACATTCAATCGGTATCAGTTAAATTTTATTGATGATTTCTTTTGGCAATCGAAACCTCATTTGTTCCCGTTCATACAGGAAAAATCTCAAGAGAGCAAGTCAGGTTTTGAATTGGCTATCTGATTGAGTTGGTGACGGGACACCAAATGAATCCTGCTTCAAGCGGGATGGGGAAGGTGGGCTAACCTGGATGATTGATCATTTGTTAGTGGAAACCGGTTGATAACTGCACAGGGGTTCTTCTGTCAGAAAATCTCCGGTTGCTTCATAGGCCCTTGCTCTGCAGCCGCCGCAAACCCTTCTGAATTCACACCTGTTACATTTTCCCTTCAAATTATCGAAATTGCGTAAAGATAAAAATACATCTGAATAGTTCCAGATCTCCGCAAAGGATGTTTTGGTAATATCGCCGCAATTAACCTGGAGAAATCCGCAGGGCTGAACAATGCCTCGGTACGAAATAAAACAGAAACCGGTACCTCCCAGGCATCCTCGGGTGACGGCATCCATCCCGTGTGTTTTGAAGGTAACCGACTTTCCCTCTTGTTTTGCTCTTTGCCTGAGGATGCGGTAGTAGTGGGGAGCGCATGTGGCTTTGAGCTGTAAAGACGTCCTTTCCCTCTGGTCATAAAACCAGTTTAATGTGTGCTCATACTCCTTTGCTGTTATTTCCTGGTCCACAATATATTTGCCGCGACCGGTCGGAACCAAAAGAAAGATGTGGTGAGCAACTGCGCCCAGTTTTATGGCCAGTTCCTGGATTTTTGGGATTTCACTGAGATTTGTCTTGGTAATCGTGGTGTTTATTTGGAATTCTATCCCGGCATCTTTGACCAGTCTTATTCCGCGAAGCGCACCTTCAAAGGCGCCTTCCACTCCCCTGAACCTATCATGGCTTTCTCTATCAGCACCGTCCAGGCTTACACTTATCCTTTTAATGCCGGCATCAGTCATTTGCCCGGTCGTTTTTTCAGTGATTAGCGTGCCATTTGGTGCCATGACCATTCTGAGCCCTTTGTCTGTACCGTATTTTGCGATATCAAAGATGTCAGGTCGTAACAGCGGTTCTCCGCCGGTCAAAATTACGATGGGTTCTCCCACTTCTGCGATTTGATCCAGAAGGTGAAAAGATGCCTTAGTGTTAAGTTCTCCGGTGAATGGGCCATGTTCAGCGGATGCGCGGCAGTGCACACAGGCAAGGTTGCAGTTGCGCGTGGTTTCCCAGGCAACAAGGCGCAGAGCAGCGCCTTTGTTTTTGACTTTGGGGTGAGATTTTTCAGCTGATGTGTTGTTAGTTTTTGTCATGGTATTTATTGATTTATAGTGAGCTAAAGTTTGAAGTGAACTAAAGTGAGCTAAAGCCCGCCCTGGTGCGACTCGTCATATATTTTGATGGCCCATGCATTATTTAAAACCTGACTTTTAAAGTATAGAGTATTGGTGATCGGTCTGGGCCAGGGTTAAGGAAAGCGCCACAGGCGCAACACATTTAATATTTAAATTGATAGAATGCCTACACTTTAGGCATTTTAGATCATTTTAGGCACTTTAGGCTCTTAATTCTTCGGCAGCTTCAATGGCAAAATAGGTCAGGATCATATCGGCCCCGGCTCGTTTGATCGCCGTGAGAGACTCCATCATGACTTTTTTCCCGTCTATCCACCCCATTTTGTCGGCCGCCTTTATCATGGCATACTCACCGCTTACATTATAGGCTGCCAGGGGAAGATCTATCTCTTCACGGATGCGGCAGACAATGTCAAGATAAGGAAGTGCCGGTTTTACCATTATGATATCCGCTCCTTCTTCTATATCCAGGGTCACTTCCCGAATGGCCTCCAGGGAATTGGCAGGGTCCATCTGGTAAGTCCGGCGATCTCCGAATTTGGGGGCGGAGTCCGCGGCATCACGGAACGGTCCGTAAAATGCAGAACAGTATTTGGCGGCATATGACATTATCGGGATATTACTTAAATCGTTTTCATCAAGAATATTACGAATTTCAGCCACACGGCCGTCCATCATATCAGACGGGGCAACCATATCCGCGCCTGCTTTTGCGTGAGACAGGGCGGTTCTGGCAAGAAGATCCAGTGTGGCGTCATTATCTATGATTTGGCCGTCAACAAACCCGCAATGGCCGTGATCCGTGTACTGGCACAGGCAGACATCGGTTATGACATTAAGATCAGGTATTTTGTCTTTCAGAGCACTTGTCGCTTTCTGAACAATGCCGTCTTTGGCATAAGCGCTGGTTGCAAGGGGATCTTTCTTGTCCGGTATTCCAAAAAGCATTACAGCCGGAATACCAAGTTTACATGCTTTTTTTGATGTTTTAACAAGATTGTCTATGGACAACTGGAAGTGTCCGGGCATGGAATCGATTGGATTTTTAACCCCTTTGCCGGCAATGGCAAAAAGTGGGAGTATCAGGTCATCCACCGAGAGTCTGGTTTCGCGAATCATACGTCGAAACGCATCATTTTGTCGCAACCGCCTTGGTCTGTAGTCGGGGAAAAGCATAGCAGCTCCTATTTTATTTTGTCCTGAAAAACCTGGTCCTTTGGGCCAGGTCAGAGTTCTCCGGCTCTGCCTGAAGAATCGCTGCAAGAGTTTGAAGTGAACTAAAGTTTAAAGTGAGCTAAAGTTAAGGAATTCTGTCAATTATATAAAATCAGCGGAGCGAAGCGACACCATAACTTTAGGCACTTTAGACACTTTTAACTTGTACGGCTTTAAGTAAAACAGCCCCTTTCAGGGGCAAACTAAAGCCTGGTCTTTTGAGTCAGGATTCTTTATCCTGTCTTTTTTCTTTTCGCCATTTCTTCCGCCCGGAGTTCCTTTTTTAAGATTTTGCCCACATTGGTTTTGGGCAGATCATCTCTGAATTCAATTTCTGTTGGAAGCTTGTACTTGGCCAGCTTGTCCGTGCAATATTCGATAAGTTCTTCCTGTGTGGCGGTTTTCCCCTCTTTGAGAACAACAAAAACTTTTATGGATTCACCACGGGTCGCATGCGGTGTACCGATGGCACAGGCTTCCTGAATTTTGGAGTTCTCATAAAATACTTCTTCAATATCCCTCGGATACACATTGCAGCCGCTGGAAATGATCATATCTTTTTTACGGTCAACAATGTAGAAGTAACCTTCTTTATCCATTTTGGCGATATCTCCGGTGTGGAGCCAATCGTTTGTCAGGGTTTTGGCTGTTTCTTCAGGATTGTTCCAGTAGCCTTTCATAATTTGTGGGCCTTTAATAAGAAGTTCACCGGATTCTCCAACCAGAACGTCGGTTTCTCCGTCATCCACATCTACAATCCGGCACTGTGTATCAGAAATAGGAACCCCGATACTTCCGGCTTTCCGTTTCCCGCCGGCAAAAGGGTTTATATGGGTCACCGGTGATGATTCCGTAAGTCCGAACCCTTCTACGATTACGGCGCCGGTCTTGTTCTCAAAATCCCTAATAATTTCAAGTGGAAGCGGTGCGCTTCCGGAAAAACATCCTTTTATTGATGTCAGGTCGGTTTTGTTAATGGCCGGATTATTGAGTATCCCCATATACATGGCGGGTACCAGCGGGGTAAATGATGGTTTATATTTTCTAATCGCCTCAAGCAAAGCATCCGGCTGGGGTTTTGGGACCAGAATATCTCCCCATCCCTTAAAAATGGCCAAATTCATTGCCGTGGTTAGACCGAACGCATGAAAGAAGGGAAGCGCCCCCAGCATTACTTCATTGCTGTCGAAGGTCGGGAACCATGCAGCAACCTGCTGGACCTGCTTGCTCAGGTTTCCGTGGGTAATCGTAACTGCTTTTGAAATACCGGTGGTTCCCCCGGTATACTGATACATAGCGATATCATCAAACGAGAGTTCAACTTCAGGTAAAGGGGGAGGATTTTTTGCCGGAAGGTCTTTCCATGGATAAACATTTTCAGCAGGTTTCACATCAGCAGCAAGGTTTTTCTTTTTGGCTACAAACGGGAACAATAAATTCTTAGGGAAAGGAAGGTAATCACCGATAGAGGTATAGATAATCTGTTTTATCTTTGTTTTCGGCCTCAGATCAATCATTCGATTTGCTAAAAGATCTATGGTAACGAGTAGTTTTGAGTCGGAATCATTGAATTGATATTCAAGTTCCCGGTCTGAATACAAAGGATTATTCATAACCGCTATGCCTCCGATCTTTAATATGGCATAATAGGCCACAACGCAGGGAATAACGTTTGGCAGAAGAATGGCTACACTATCCCCTTTATCAATGCCAAAGTCATGAAGGCTGGCGGCAAAACGGTTTACCATATCATTAAGTTCACGAAAGGTAATTTTGTATCCCTGAAAAAGGAGCGCCATCTTGTTCGGAAACCTATCGGCCGATCTTTCCAGAATATCCGGCAGACATATTTCCTCGTATTTTATTTTTTCAGGAACACCCTTTTCATAACTGGTTAACCAGGGCTTGTCTTCATATTTAATTTGTTTTGCCATACTCCCCCTCTTTTTTCTTCTCGCCACAAAGACACCAAGACACTAAGAAAGAATAACAAAAAAAAATCCTTCGTGTCTTTGTACCTTGGTGGCAAATATTTCTTGGTTCTCTCCGAGCTGTAGGCTCTACGAGCCGGAGGCCGGCCCGTCCCCCTCACTCCGCTCGGCAGGAGGGCGGGCTTGTCCGGATTCGATTGGTTGAAGCGATTTTGTTTAAAACCGTTTTAGTCAACAAAGATCACCGGTGTTTTTTTGATTATTACTGTTATGATGAAAATGGATATTTGTCAAGAAACCTTGTAATTTACGTCAGTTTGGTATACTCAAATTGATTCGAAATTGATTGAAAAACCGAACTTTTTCTTGATATTAGTGATATTAGAAAAGGACGTCTGTTAACAAATGAATGAACGCTTATTCATTAATAGGGGGGTGAAAAATTAAACAATGGAAGCAGCCTTGATTTCTCCGGCCAAAGCAACTGTTTTTGGAATTCCCACCGTAATTTTTTCATTAATCATACCGCTTGTTGGTGTTGGAGTTTTTACGTACATTATTGCACTTCGACTAAAGCCGCTTGTTAAAGCTTCTCCGGACCCAAGATTTGATCGTCCGGCAGGTCGATTTTTAAAGATGATAAAATATGCCGTCGGGCAGTACCGGCATCCAAGGTACATGGATGCAGGAATTATTCATATTATTATCTTTGCCGGTTTCATGATTCTGTCTTTGCGATCAATAACGCTAGTGTTGCTTGGTATTTCAGATGGTTATGTGCTACCTGGAATGAGTGGTATTGCCGGGCAGGTTTACATGTTCTTCAAGGACTTTGCCGAAACATTTGTTCTGGCAGCCTGTCTTGCTGCAATATACCGCCGGATAAAAATCAAGCCCGACCGATACACAGTCCCGGCCAGATACGGCAAAGAACATACATGGGAGGCCATACTGGTCTTGTTGCTGATTACAGGGCTTGTAACATGTGATATGATTTTTGAAGGGAGTCAGGCTGCGGCTCAGATCCAAAATGGATTTAAGACAAAAATCCTGTCCCCATTAACAGGAACATGGTTTACCGCCTATATTCTAAGTTTTGTACCGGCTGATAAACTTCAGAAATTACATCTGGGTGCATATTTTTCACATGAGCTGATATTCTTCTTCTTTCTTTGCTTTTTACCGCTGGGCAAGCATTTTCACGTGATTACATCCCTGCCGAATATCTTTTTAATGAAACTGAACAAAGGTACTGTCAAACCTGTTAAATGGGGTGTTGAGGATGAAGATCTTGACGAACTTGAATCGTTTGGAGTTAAGAAATTCGAGGATTTTACGTGGAAACATATGCTCGATTTTTATTCCTGTGCGGATTGCGGGAGATGTTCCGACAATTGTCCTGCCAATGTCGTAGGTCGTCCGCTTTCTCCGAGGTTTATATCGATTAAGTGCCGTGACTATTCATTCCATAAATATCCGCTTAGAGGCAAATCTGCAGATGACCGGCCTTTGATCGGCGATGTGCTGGAGGAAGATGAAATCTGGTCGTGTACTACATGCGGTGCATGTGAAGAAGAGTGCCCGCTTTTTATTGAGTATATCGACAAGATTGTTGATTTAAGAAGAGGTCTGGTGGATGAGGGGATGGTGCCTCAATCCCTGCAGAAGCCTCTGAGGACTCTCGAAAAGCGCGGGAATCCTTACGGAAAGATGGAGAAAAAGCGTGCAGACTGGACAAAAGATTTACCTGAAGACTTTAATGTGAAGATTCTGGGAAAGAAAGAGACTGCAGATGCGCTCTATTTTGTTGACAGTGTTACGTCATATGATGACAGGATACAGGAAATCGGCAGGGCGGCAGCGATGGTCCTCACTGCCGCAGGTATCGACTTCGGGATACTGGGGCCTGCGGAAAGAGACAGCGGCCACGAGGTCAGGCGATTCGGAGAGGAGATGCTTTTCCAGGATTTGAAAGATAGAAATACGGAGGCAATTACCGATGCCGGCGTTAATCATATTGTTACTGCAGATCCTCACACCTTCAATGCTTTGAAAAGTGATTACAAAGGGCTTCCACCAGTGGAGCATATCAGTCAGACCATAATGAAAGCCATAAAATCGGGCAAAATACGGTTAAAAAGTATTGAAGACCCGGGTAAAATATATACCTACCATGATCCATGCTATCTTGGCAGGCACAACAACATATATGATGATCCGCGGGAGGCTATTGATTCGATTCCAGGTATAAAGAGAATCGAAATGTTGGCAAATTGCAGGGACCGTTCATTCTGCTGCGGAGGTGGCGGTCTGATGCTTTTTTATGAACCTATCGAGGAAAAACGGATGGGGCAGGTAAGGGTTGAGATGGCAAAAAAAGCCGGTGCAAACGTGATCGTGACAGCCTGTCCATTCTGTATGGTTAATATTGAAGATGCCATCAAGACAAGCGGCCTGGAAGGGGAGATGGAGGCTATTGATCTGGTAGAACTGATCGAGAGGCATTTGATTGAAGATCGACGATTGAAGATTGAAAATTGAGATCCATGATATCGAAAAAGTGCCTAAAATTATTGAAGGAATTTTGCTACAAGAAGCATAAAATTCACAATTAAGGAACTATTCGGGAGGAAAAATATGGAAATTTTGGTTTGTATTAAAAGGGTACCTGATACCTCGGAAAATGAGATAGAGGTCAATAGAGACGGTACGGATATTGAGCGGGACGACCTTGTTTACTCTGTAAACGAATGGGATAATTATGCGGTTGAAGAGGCTATCCAGATTCGGGACAAGGTCGGTGGCAGTGTTACCGTTGTTTCCGTTGGTGACGAGGAAGCAGAGGAAGTTCTGCGAAGACAAATGGCCATGGGCGCTGATAAAGGCGTTTTACTTTCAGATGATGCCTTTGAAGGTTCTGATGGAAAAGGACTTGCGACTATTTTAAAGGCCGAAGTAGAAAAAGGAAATTACGACCTGATTCTGACAGGAGCCCAGGCAGATGACGGGGCAGGCCAGGTTGGCGGCATGCTGGCTGCGATGCTCGATTGGCCCTGTGCCTCTCTGGTAAATTTTATAGAAGTTGTGGATGATAAAAAAATTAAAGTCGGTAGAGAAATTGCAGGCGGAAACCAGGAGATGTATGAAGTTGATCTGCCCTGTGTCCTTTCAATTCAGACCGGTATCAATGAGCCGCGATATGTAGGCATTCGCGGAATCAGAAAAGTGGCATCAATTAAAATTCCGGTTCACGGTACAGGCGATCTCGGCATTGCACCAGAAGCTGTAGGAGAACCCGGCGCAAAGACAAAGCGTCTCGATTATTTTGTGCCTGAGCTGGGTGAAGGCGCAGAGATTCTGGAAGGAAGTACCGATGAGATAATTGATAAACTTATTGAATTTTTAAAAGCCAAAGGAGGGATTAAATAATGGCCCGACAGGTTTTTGCATATATTATTCACAAGGATGGGATTGCAGATGACACGGCCCTGGAAATGATTGCCGCGGCAGGGAAAATTGATCCTGATGCTTCGGTTACGGCCGTTGTTGCAGGTGCCGGCAGTGAACTTGCATCGGTATGCAATGAAGTTGCTTCTTCTTTTGCCGAGGTCTGGAAGATCGATAACCAGGCACTGGCTTATGTGAACGCAGAGATGCTCCGACCAATGCTAGTGCGTATTCTGCCAGAGCGCGGAATAGTTCTGATTCCGCATGATCATTTTGGTATGGATCTGGCACCGGGTCTTTCCATAAAACTTGATGCAGCCTATCTTCCGGATGCTGTCGATTTTGAAGGTATTGATGAAGGAAAACTCAAAGCTGTGCGCGAGGAACACACCGGACAGGTCAGCACACATGTACTTAGTGATATTTCCGAAGGTGCCGTGATTACCATCCGTCCGGGATCTTTCAAGGCAGAAGAAAGTAAAAGCTCAGAAGGTAATGTTGTTGACAAAACCGCTGAAGCCATGGAAGGTGGTCTACTGGGTGGTGCGCGCCGTTTTCTGGAAATTGTTGAGGCCGAGGTCGGCGACGTGGATATTACCAAGTCTGATATCCTTGTTTCGGTGGGCAGGGGAATTGAAGATGAGGATAACATGGAAATTGTATTTGATCTGGCGGAAGCCATGGGCGGAGATGTTTCATGTTCCAGACCGATTGTGGATGCAAAATGGCTGGAGAAATCCCGTCAGGTCGGAACTTCAGGCCAGACAGTAAAACCGAAAGTTTATATGGCTCTGGGTATAAGCGGAGCATTCCAGCACGTGGGCAGTTTAAAGGGATCTCCCTTTGTTATTGCAATAAATAAGAACCCCAGAGCTCCTATTTTCCAGGTTGCGGATGTTGGCATTGTAGATGACATCCTCGATTTTATTCCTGAGCTCACGGACAGGATCAATGACCTAAAATCTGCATAAACAATCTTGAAGATGGTTTGACAGTGGTCAAAAAAGATCTGCTTCATAAAATGAAAAACATCCCTTACTGAAAAAAAAGGGCACTCCATCATAATTCCATGGAATACCCTTTATTTAATTCAGAAATGGTAAGCTAAACCACAGTGACATTTACCGCAGCAGGACCTTTTTGGCCCTGCTCTATGTCAAAGGTAACTCGGTCGCCTTCATCAAGAGTCTTGAAACCGGTTGCATTGATTCCTGAATGATGAACA
>JAUWLP010000149.1 GCA_030613575.1 Desulfobacteraceae bacterium | reverse complement strand
CGCATCTACTGATAGAGTCATTCCTTTTAATCCTCATTCTGTTTGAATAATTTCATTTTGCTAGGCAAGAAATGTAACGTGTGATTGAAAAACAAATTTATCCTTTAATTCCTTGACTGTACCGGTTGTACAGATATTTTTTTAATCAAAACGAAGAGGATATAGATAGTCAATGCCCATAATAAACTATTTATAAAAAGGGGTATAAATACAAGATTTCCAGGGAAAAACTGCCTCGGATACCATGCAAATGTAAAAACCGGGAAATACAACACCTTGGATATTATCATAAGCGATTTGCCGATAAAAGACATTTGGGGTTCATGAACATTGGCTGTGACAACTGATAATGTTATGCATGAAATAATCTTTGTGAAAGCTAAATGAGCCACAGTGATAGCGCTGATTATAAATATTTTCTTCATAAAGGACACATTATGATTTCTTGACTTCCCCATATTTCATTGACGTTATATTTATCTTTTTTTCAAAAGCATCAATAAAATCATTGGTGATACTATTTTTATTTATATGGATAGTCAATAATCCGGTTTTAATAATACTGGACTACTGTACACTGTTACGGATTTTAGGTGGATTTGCTGAATACCTATATGCTGATTATCCAAGATCATCATTTCCTTCATCGATATGTCCTTATAATTTAACATTGATGGCTTCGTAAAAAGCCCAACTTCTGCGTTGCGCTGCATTCCTCGTCACTGCGACGTACTATAAGTACGTCTCATTCCTCGGAATTTGCGCGCCTTGAATTTGGAGCTTTTTACTTTGCCATCAAAATCTGACTTTTTACGAGACCGTCAAGATTGAATATTTATATGGTTTCTCAATTATTCAATCTTCAATTTTCAATTTAGTTCCAGATTTTCGGGGTAATACTATATCCTTAAATCTTTCTGCACACAGTTTGCCGGACATTGGGAATAGATGCATCGTCTGCATTCATATTTTCTCAAAGTTGTGCACAAAACGATTACAGAGAGAAAGTAGATAACCAGCAAACCCGGCTGTAACAATAACCAGTAGACTGGAAGTAATATGATGACAATAGGTGTAAACAGGGCAACAGCTTTGTCAAACAGACTTAAGGGGTCGGAATTTTCCTTAAAAAATTTAGGAACTCCCCAAAAAAACATACACTTCGTGGTTTTGGTACCTTGAAGGTAATGGGGACAATGGGTACAGAAAAATCTGTAAATGACTATTATAAGTATGATACAGGCCATTATATAACAAACTAACCATACAGTTGAACTTCCGGCAATGGCTATACATGCAGTAATGAATGGTACGGAAACAACCAGGTTCCAGTAAAGAAAATCGAGAAATTTATGCCGTGTCATTAATTGTGTTTCATGTTCATTCATATTCCTCCTTTATTCTAAAGCCCAGTTATACCAGCGGAGGCGGGCATCCAGTCATTGAACGGGATCAGTGACGGGTATGATTGTTACACGGAAAAGCCGCCCAGCTTGGTTTCAAGGTATTCGGCAATACCTTCACGTCCCCCTTCGCGTCCCAGACCGCTTTCCTTCATACCTCCGAAAGGAGCTGCGGCCGCTGTGGGATTAATGTCGTTAATGCCGATAATGCCGAAACGCAGGCCTTCAAACATGCGCATGGCACGTGAAAGATTAGGAGTATAAACATAGGCGGCAAGACCGTAAATGGTGTCATTGGCCATTTCCAAAACTTCTTCTTGGGTATCAAACGCAATAATCGGAGCCACCGGCCCGAAGGTTTCTTGGCGATATATCAACATCTCCGGCGTTACATCATTAAGAACCGTTGGAGCATAGAAGTAGCCTTTATCAAGATTGTTATCCATCAACCTATGGCCGCCGCAGACCAGCGTTGCACCTTTATCCAGAGCATCGGCAACTTGTCTTTCCACCTTTTCCAGGGCGGCAGAGTTCACCAGCGGTCCAATGCTTACGCCGTTTTCAAAACCGCTGCCGGCACGCATTCCGGATACCCGGTTTTTAAATTCCTTTATAAAGGGATCTACGATACTGCGATGAACGAAGATTCTGTTGGGACTGATACAAGCTTGTCCGGTGTTCAAGAATTTAATCAGCACGGCGCCTTTGGCGGCATAAACAGGGTCAGCGTCATCAAAAACAATAAAGGGAGCATGGCCGCCAAGTTCTAAAGAAACATGTTTTACCTGTTCCGCTGCTTTTTTAGCCAGGATCTTGCCTACTTCTGTCGATCCTGTGAAGGTAATCTTGCGAACCAAAGGGTTGGTGATAAAGGTTTCGCCGATGGGGGCAGGATCCGAAGCGGTGACAAGGTTGACAACACCGGCAGGAATTCCCGCCTTTTCAAAAATCTTGAAAATTTCAACTGCACAAAGAGGAGTGGCTTCTGACGGTTTCAACACAACAGTGCAGCCTGCAGCCAGAGCCGGGGCCACTTTTCGGGTTATCATAGACATGGGATAGTTCCAGGGTGTTATGGCCGCCACCACTCCCACTGGCTGGCGCAGCACTATAAAGCGCTGGTCGGAACGTGGCGCCGGAATTGTCTCGCCATAGATCCGTTTGGCCTCTTCTGCATACCAGAGCAAAAAATCCGCACCGTATTGGATTTCTCCCCGGGAGGCTTTCAGCGGCTTACCCTGCTCCTCGGTCATGACCCGTGCTAAGTGCTCCCTGTGCTCCATCATCAACTGATAGGCCTTGTAAAGGTATTCTGAACGTTGATAGGCGGTCAGGCACGACCAGCGGTCGAAGGCATGCCGGGCAGCATGGATCGCCTTTTGTGCATCGTTACGATCTCCATTTGCAACCTCCCCTACCTTATCGCCATTTGACGGGTTTAAAACGTCAAAGGTTGAACCGTCATTTGCATTGACCCACTGACCGTTTATGTACATCTTTGATATAAAGTCATGTACTTTCATATAGTTATTCCACAACTGAAGGTTTATGTTTATCAAATCGTAACAAATCATAGTAAATCGTCAAGGGTAAATATACACTATAGCCATCTCAAAATAATTTAATCTATTGAATGACGGGGGTAACAGATTCGTATAATAATAAATAATACCACTTGCAAATCAACAGCCGACTGATGTATAAACAAGAAATTCTGATCCAGAGGGCCTGATTTGATTTCATTCCAGAAGGATGGAGTGACCCTTTATGTCGTATGGAGCAATGGAGTTTTGGAATAATGGGTAATGGGTACAAAAAGGCGGAAAATATTTGATTTTTAATCTCTGGTTTGTGACCTATATATAAAAGATAAGCCGAAATCCGCTAAACCCAATATTCCAAAATTCCAGTGCAACTTTCTCCCGGCGGAGCCAATCGTTTCTGACTCCCGCAAGGCGGGATCTACGACATGGCCCAGAGGAACAGGATTTCAATGTTAAAATAAAAATTTCCTTAAATGATAATAGATTCGCTTATCGACGGCAGGATGGAATGGTCAAGGGTTCTGTGTGAAAACAATATATCTCCCGAAGTTATTGCCAGAATTCAGAAGGCTATGCAAAAGGCTTACCATGATCCCAAATATATTGATGATGTCATCGGTTGGCGAACCAATAACAATCAATAAAAAAGGAGGTATTAAAATGAAAAAAGCTTTAATGGTACTGGGAATAGTCTGTTTATCCCTTTTCCTTGGGTGTGGACAAGGCGAGAAAGCAAAGCAACCAACTGAAAGTGAATCTAAGGAAGCTGCTGAGGCTGTGAAAGAGAAACCAGGCGCGGCCGTTGAAACGGTAAAAGAAGAGACTGTAGGAGCTGCTGAGGCCGTGAAGGAAAAGGCCGAGGAAGCTGCTGAGGTTGTGAAGGAAAAACCCGAGGAAGCTACTGAGGCTATGGAAGAGAAGGCCGGGGAAGCTACCGAGGCTGTGAAGGAAAAGGCAGGTTCGGCCGTTGAAATGGTGAAAGAAAAGGCTGAGTAAAGGACATACTTTATTAATAAAACCTGTAAAAGGACAAAATTCCATTATCACCAGCCATCTACGGTTATAAGAAACCGACCCCAGAGGGGCCGGTTTCTTATAAGGATAAACATAAAAAATCAAAACAGATAAATACAGCTCCGTATGAGCTTTCGGCTAAGAATAAAGTCCCCCTGAAAACCGTTAACTTTCAGGGGGAAGAGGATTTATAACGAAAAAAATCTGGATACACGCTTGGCAAAATAACTGTCATTGACATCCAGGGGGATCTGAACGCTGTCAAATCAAGATTCGTTCAGGACACGTTACACGGCTCCCATAGCGGTATTGAAATATTTGTAAGCGTTCACGGTTCAACTGTTGTGTTTTAGAATTTTACTTTGGGAGTCACCTTTGCTGCCTCGGGTACTTTATAATATTCTGCGCTTGAGACACCTGCAATCATTGCATAGAACCTTCCCATGAAGGTCCGGATATATGTGTTCAAAAACTGAACAGACTCGTTGTATCGTTTTCGTTCCACTGCAATTCTGTTTTCAGTCCCCTCAAGGCTGTCTTGAAGTTTTAGAAACGATTCATTAGCCTTTAAGACCGGGTATCTCTCCTGGAGCAGAAGGAGCCTTGAAAGCACGCCTTCGAGCCGGTTTGAGGCTTTAACTTTGTTTTTTACATCTTTTGCCTGAAAGTATAATGTCCTTGCTTGGGCTATATTTTCGAACAGTTCCTTTTCATGCTTTGCATAACCTTTTACCGCTTCAACAAGATTGGGGATAAGGTCGTATCTTCTCTTCAACTGGTTTTCCACCTGAGCCCATTTCCCCTTAATATTTTCATCCATGGTAATAACGGTATTATAACCTGATACGATTTTTCCCAATAACATAAAACCGACAAGTAAGATGATTCCTAACGTGATTAATATGATTTTAAATTGTTTTGACATAATGGTCCTCCAATGAATTTCCAATAAAAGATTAAGTAACCGTTCACAGATACAAGATTAAAAACCAACTAGTGTCCATCCAGAAATGGTAGATTTTGGTTTCCGGCAAGGCCCGAGCGAGTTTTCAACCGCAGGCATAGCGCGCTATTTCGAGGATTGAAAACGAGCGAGAACGCCGCCGGGGGCCAAAAGATGCCGTTTATGGATGGACACTAACTACCAGCCTCCAGATACACCGCCGCCGCCGAATCCGCCACCGCCGCCACCGCCAAAACTACCGAATCCTCCGCCGCCGAATCCTCCGCCGCCGCCCCATGATCCCCTTCTTCCGCCCATGGATGAAAACAAAAGAAGCATTAAAAATAGTCTCGGATTTTTAATAAACAGAATCACCATGATAATAAGAAACCCGATGGTCATTATGGAATTCAAGAGACCGCCGGATTTGTCCTTTGTTATCGGTTGAACACGACGTTTTATGGTCGGCATGCCGTCTATTTTAACTCCCGCGTCCACGGCAATCTCATTTGCTATTGTCACGGCTGTGACAAAAATAGCTTTTGAATATTCGCCTTTTCTGAACAAAGGCACCAGAAAATTGCGGCCAAGACTGCCGACCATACTGTCCGGAAGCACGCCTTCGAGTCCGTAGCCGACTTCGATCCTGTATTTTCGGTCTGTTACGGATATAAAAAACAACACTCCATTGTCCTTTCCCTTTTGACCGAGCTTCCATTTGTCATGGGCAATTTTTATGGTAAAGTCTTCGATGGATTCGCCCTCGAGGCTTTTTATTGTCAGGATAACAAGCTGGGCCGTTGTTTTCTGTTCAAGCTCCTGAAGATATCCGTTCAGTCTGTTTTCTGTGGCGTCATCCACAATACCGGCCAGGTCGACGACATATTTGAGAGGCCTTTCCGGAATCCCGGCGGAATGGGAAACAGATACAGCCACAAGGCATAAGAACAGTGTTGTAAAAAAAACCGCTCGTTTACTTATTGATCTCATTCGTAATATCTCCCAGTTTTTCGATAGCCGCATAATATTCTTCGAAGATGGTATTGAGCTGATCCATTATCAGTTTTATCTTCTGTTTCTTTTGTTTTAAAACAGTTTTAAATACACTTGTGTTTACGCCGGAAACTTCCTCAAGGATTGCCAGTACATCGTGGTTTTTTAAGGGAGGCTCCTTTCCTAGAAGAAGAATAATCCCCTTAAAAAGCGGGATGTATCCTGAAAAAGAATCGATAAACATCTCCATGAGCATTTTGCTGTTACCCAAGCAAGAGATATAACTTTGCCTGAGGCCGATCAATCTGACTTTAAGTTCTCTTTCACACTGCAGCCTGAGATCAGATCGGTTAATTTCAAGATCCTGAAATAGATCTTCTCCAAAAATGGTTTTATGAAGAAGCTTTATATTCAAAAACTCAAGGGGGAAAACATCAATGGAATTCATAATGTATTCAGGAGTCATTATCAGGGGGGCCGCAATCCTTTTTTTACGGTATCTTTTCCCCAGAGGAGCCAGGAGTTCAAGAAACTTCAAATCCATTTTTGTGAGAGCAAATACCGAATTGACATCTGATTTCCCGGGATCAAAATCATCTGTCAGGGCACTTCCTGTGATTGTTATTGAATGAATTTTATCTTTATAGCTGTTTAATATTTCATCCTGAAATGGTTTAAATCTCTCAATGGCCACATCTTTCAGATTCAGATCAATCATAAATACCTCCTCGTTCAT
>JAUWLP010000184.1 GCA_030613575.1 Desulfobacteraceae bacterium | reverse complement strand
TAAATAGTGCTTGACCGAAAACCCCATGAAGCGGAATTCAGCTCTAATCGTGCCGCTACCAACTCTATGAATTTATTTTGGTTTTTAAATCAACAATCATCAATCGCCAATCAACAATCGTGCCTGAACGGGGTTTTCGTTCAGGCACTAAATTAGGTAATAGGTTTATGGCTTTTAAATCCATAACCCATCACCTATTACCCCTTATCCCTTTCAACCGGTTTCATATGCGGGAAAAGAATAACTTCCCGTATTGAAGCGGAATCGGTGAACAGCATGGTAAGCCGGTCAATCCCTATCCCCTCCCCGGCAGTGGGGGGCATGCCGTACTCCAATGCTTCGATGTAGTCCTTGTCCATGTAATGGGCCTCTTTGTCGCCGGCTTCCCTGTCTGCAACCTGTTGCAAAAAACGCTCTTTTTGGTCATTAGGATCATTCAGCTCCGAAAATCCATTGGCGATCTCATGTCCTGCGATGAATAGTTCAAATCGATCCGTAAGTTCTGCCGAGATATCGCTCCTTCTGGAAAGCGGAGAGACCTCTACCGGGTATCCTGTAATAAATGTGGGCTGTATAAGTTTCGGCTCCACAAGCACATCGAAAAGCTTTGTTACAATTTTCCCAAGTCGTCCGGTCTTTGTAACCTTGATTCTGTTTGAAGAAGCAAATTCAAGCAGACCTTCCCGGTTGTTCAGCAGACCGGCATCAATGCCGCCAAACTCCTCCATGGCAGAAACAAGGGAGATTCGACGCCACTTGGCGCCCAAATCGATAGTATTCCCCTGATATTGTATTGAGGTCGACCCGGTCATCTCCCGAGCCACATGACAGAACATCTCTTCGGTTAGATCCATCAAATCTTCGTACCTGGCATATGCCTGGTAAAATTCGAGCATGGTAAATTCGGGATTGTGACGGGTTGAAATCCCTTCATTTCTGAAACTTCTATTGATTTCGAAAACCCTTTCAAACCCCCCGATAACCAAACGCTTTAAATAAAGTTCAGGGGCTATGCGTAAAAACAGATCCATTCCCAGGGCATTGTGATGGGTCACAAACGGTGTGGCTTCGGCACCACCCGGAACCGGTTGCATCATAGGCGTTTCCACTTCAAGGAAATCCCGGTCAAGTAAAAATGAACGTATGGCCTGAATTATCCTGCTCCGCTTTATAAAAATATCACGCACATCTGAATTCATTATCAAATCGATGTAGCGACGGCGATAACGCTTTTCTGGATCTTTGAGCCCGTGAAATTTTTCCGGAAGCGGTCTTGCTGACTTGCAGACGAGCTTAAATTCCTTGACCAGAAGTGTCCATTCTCCCGTTCTCGTCTTGAACATTCCGCCCTTTAGTCCGACGAAATCTCCGATATCGAGCTGTTTAAACAGATTATAGGCTTTTTCGCCTATCTTGTCTTTTCTCACATATGCCTGAAGCTGTCCGGTTCGATCCCTGAATCTGATAAAGGATGCCTTGCCAAACCTGTTTATGGCCATCATACGTCCGGCAACAACAAAAACAGGGCTATCCTCGGCAAGTGAATCCGGTGCATCTTCTACGGCCTTTTTGATATTGCCTACAGTATGCAAAACAACAAAATCGTTGGGATAAAGATTGATATTGTTTCTCTTTAAGTCTAAAATTTTCTTTTTTCGTTTCTCAATGATATCGCTTTTTTGGTCCATAAGGATTCAACAATAAATCTGTATCATTTTAATTTTCTAAATAACGAAGCCAACGTTAACGGTCTCGTAAAAAGTCAAAATCCGACGACAAAGTAAAAAGATCCAAATTCAAGGCGCGCAAATCCTGAGGAATGAAGCCGTACTTATAGTACGCTGCAGTGACGAAGGATGCAGCGCAACGCAGAAGTTGGACTTTTTACGAAGTCGTCAAACTTATTTTGCTATCCCATTTAAAAATAGGTGTCAAGATTAAGTTGGCAGGTCTCTTCGCTTTAATTTAAAGGAAAACTTGGTTCCCCGATCTACTTTACTCTCAACATCAAGCCATGTATCGTAAGATTCGAGTATACTGTGAACTATGGAAAGTCCCAGACCTGTCCCACTAGATTTTGTTGTGAAAAAGGGATTAAAAATTGATTGCATATGCCCGTCTGCAATGCCGCATCCATTGTCGCTGATTTCGATACCTGCATAATTGTGCTTTATAGGATACGTTTTAATCCCGACAAGTCCTTCACCCTCAATAGCCTCAACAGCATTTAAAAGAAGATTCCAGATCACCTGGCGCAAATGCACCGGATCCATTTCAATCCAGATATTTGGGGAGAACTCGCTCATGATCGAGACGTTTTCGGTACCGGCTTTGTCCCTTTTAAATAGTTTGACGGTCTCTGTCAGAGCACTTCCGAGTTCTATTTTTTCTATTTTAGCTGCCAGCGGCTTTGCGAACAAAAGAAAATTGTTCGCCAGGGCGCTTAACCTGTCTGTCTCACGCAAAACGATCTGCATAAGCTTGTCATGTTCAGGGTCATACGGAATTTCTTTTCTTAAGATTTGTATGGAGCCTGACAGAGAAGCCAGAGGATTCTTGATCTCATGAGTTATGCCGGCCGCCATCTCACCCATGTAGGCCATTTTTTCCACGCGTTTCATTCGATCCTCAAGTGCCGAAAGTTTGTTTCTTGTCCTTCTCAACTGTTCCGACAGAAAACCGCTCAGAAAAGCAACGGCAAAACAGGCCGCCATGGTAATCACTACCTTGAAAAGGACTTGGCTCCAGGCATAATCCACGATAATATTACCCCCATCCACGCCAAAGGGGTTGATAATACCGTAGTATTCAAGGTCAATCAGAGTGCCGTACTGGATACTGCAAAGCACGGCCATGACCATGCTTCCTCTCCTGAAAAGAAGCATACTCGAATAAACAATAACAACCAGATAAAGAAATGAAAAAATGCTTGCAAAACTGCCGGTAACAAAAATTATTATTGTTACCGTAAAGGTGTCGATCCCGATCTGTATATAAGCAAAGACAAGTTTTCGCTTTATGTGTTTAAAAATTAAAGCGTAACAAAAAGAAAGCAGGAAAATTGTAACGATAAGTCCGTAAAAAATCAGGAGGGGTCCCGTTAGAGGGAAAGGTTTTTCACTAAATTGCAGGATAGTCGTCGATCCCAGCAACAATGAAGTAAAAACGACCCGTGAAAACATAACCCATTCGAGCTTATGATACAAATCATCTTCGGACTTGTTTGAGGAACCGGGCATAATATACGTCTCTGATATTCCATACCCCTATGAGCGGAGTAAATAAAGCAACTATTCCAATTAGAGCGAGACCCTTAATTTCATGGGTTAACCAAGAGCAGACGCCATCTTGAATATGGGCAGATACATGGATACAACCAAGCCGCCGATAACCACACCCAGAAATACCAGCATAAACGGTTCTATCAACGAAGTCATGTTTTCCACCGCCTGGTCGACCTCTTCGTCATAAAAATCGGCGATCTTGTCTAACATGGTATCAAGTGCGCCGGTAGATTCACCGACAGCAATCATCTGGCATACCATGGACGGAAAAACACCGCTTTCTGCAAGAGGATCGGACATGGTACGGCCTTCAGCAATGGCGGATCGGGTTTCGTACACAGCTTTTTCAATTGTTTTGTTACCTGCTGTTTTGGCAACAATATCAAGCGCGTCCAAAATCGCCACACCGCTGCCAAGCATTGTTCCCATGGTGCGTGTAAACTTGGCCACGGCGGCTTTGCGAACTAAAAGCCCTAATACCGGCAATTTGAGAAAAAGGTCATCCATTAAGGCTTGTCCTTTTTCGGTTTTATAAAATCTTTTGATTGCAAATATTGCCAAAACTATGCCGACAATGATATAAAAGATATTTGATTTGACAAGCCTGCTCATATTTACAACAATTTGTGTGGGAACCGGAAGGGCGCCGCCCATCCCCTCAAACATCTCCTCAAAGACAGGAATAACAAAAACCATGATGACTCCAACAACAATTACAGCGATCACCATAGTTACAGCCGGGTAAGTCATAGCCCCTTTTATCTGGGCTTTGAGCTTTGCAGCCTTTTCCAAATACTCAGAAAGACGTCTTAAGATCGTATCAAGGATACCGCCGGCTTCACCGGCTGCAATCATGTTTACAAAAAGATCGTCAAACTGTTTTGGAAATTTTTTCAATGCTTCCGCAAAGGTTTGTCCGCTCTCTACATTCTGTTTAATCTCCTTCAACATATTTTTAAATGTTTTGTTTTCATGCTGGGCATATAGAATATCGAGGCACTGGATTATTGGAAGACCCGCATCGATCATGGTAGAAAATTGCCGACAAAAAATTATTATGTCTTTCTGTTTAATCTTGGGCTGCATGAAAGAGATGTTTTCAAAAAGGTCCTTGGATTTTTTCTTAATCTTGGAAGGAGTTATATTGCGCCTGATCAGTTCGGAGCGTACAGTTTCTTCGGTGGGGGCTTCCATCTCACCTTTCTGTTTCTTATTCTGCCTGTTCTTTCCACTCCATAAATAGACTGTCATGATCATTCCTCTCTTTTAATGGAGACAATACGTAGTTTATA
>JAUWLP010000113.1 GCA_030613575.1 Desulfobacteraceae bacterium | reverse complement strand
AGCGGCTTTTTTCCATATTTTTTCCGGAAATTCGTGTTTTCTGTCGAGCTCAAGTGCAAGCTCTTTATCAAACTCACCCTTGGCAAAGTCTCTTGCCGCTTTTTGAATCTCTTTTTGTGATTTCGTCAGTTCAAAATCCATTCTGATATTCCATAGCTCCTTAGGGCTCACTCAAAAAATAACTTCACGTTTTGGATGCCGATGCATCCCGACTGGCTGCGTTACGAAAACTCGAAATATGCTTGATATTCCTTAACTTTTCGTGCCTTGCCAGCCGGGCGGCTCAACTCCCAAAATTGTAAATTTATTCTTTCGTGAACCCTTAATTGTAAATTTTGTGGTTCTTATGGCAAAACTTTTTTCTTCTCGCTACAAAGGCACCAAGACACTAAGAAACAATAATAAAATTCTTCGTGTCTTTGTGCCTTGGTGGCAAATGTTTTTAGTTCTGGCTTGTCCGAGATTTAGCATATACCCAGATCTATTGCAAGGAGTTTGAATCTTTTCAGTCTGTTCAGTTGTCTTAAACTCAACAAAAATAAAAGGTGCTTGACTGATCCGTTCAACTGGCCTAATTAGTCTTCGTAGAAATATTAAGTTTGTTGAATTTATCATCTTGAAAAGGAAATTAGATAATATGCCGTTTTCAATTGCTCTTGCAGGAAAAGGAGGCACCGGAAAAACCACCGTGGCCGGCATGCTCATTAAGTATCTGGTGAAGATGGACAAGACACCTATCCTTGCGGTGGATGCAGACAGTAATGTAAACTTAAATGAAGTCCTTGGCCTTGAAGTGACCGACACTCTCGGCAACGCCCGTGAGGAGATGAAAAAAGGTATTGTGCCCGGCGGAATGACAAAGGACATTTTTATTTCAATGAAACTCCAGCAAGCTATTGTCGAGGACGATGGGTTCGACCTTATTGTTATGGGGCAGCCCGAAGGCCCCGGGTGCTATTGTGCGGCAAACACTCTTCTGATAGGATTTCTGGATAAGCTGATAGGAAATTATCCTTATATCGTCATGGATAATGAAGCTGGAATGGAACATATCAGCCGGTTGACCACCAGCAATGTCGACATTCTTCTCACTATTTCCGATACATCCCGCCGCGGGCTTCAGGCGGCCATGAGAATTAATGATCTTGCAAAAGATCTTAACATCGGTGTCACCAAAAGCTATCTTATAATCAATCAGGCTAAAGAAGCACCGTCTGATACGGTTCTGAACCTCATTAAAGATAAGGGACTGGAACTGGCCGGAACCATACCTGAGGATGATATGGTATATGAATACGACTTAAACGGACGACCTACCATTGAGATTCCTGAGGAAAATGAATCTGTTAAAGCCGCATTCGAAATATTTAAAAAAATTATCAAATAGATGAAAAGCACAGTGTGCAATATTAAAGATCGGGAAAAATCCAGAGACATCCCGTACAAGGATCTTTATATATACTATCTTCAGGGCCGATTGAAGCCGGATAAAAAAATTATTAGCGACCATTTTATCGGCAACTGGGAAGAGGATGAGTTCTCTTTTCTCTTCTTTTCCAAACCCTCCCACAACGAAGTGGAAAAAATACTTGGTGCACAGCCTTGTTTGACCCTTATTGACGAATATTATATGACGTACGACCAATGGCAGGGAGGAAAGATCGCTCCTTTTAAAATAGGCAGGTTTCGCATAGCACCGCCCTGGCAAAAACCAACAACTAAATTTAATTCATGCCTTAAAGAACTTCCAATCATTCTCGATCCAGGTGTTGTATTCGGTACCGGAACCCATATCACAACACAGGACTGCCTTAAAGCCCTTGAACTGGTATTCAGCCGGGAAAAAATAGAGTCAGTACTCGATCTCGGGACAGGGACCGGGCTCCTTGCCCTGGCCGCATCTCGGCTCGGCTGTAAAAACATACTTGCAGTCGAACTTAATTTTTTAGCTGCAAGTACTGCATTGAGAAATGTACACCTGAACCGGTTAGAAAACACGGTTCTGGTTGTTCAGGCCAAGGCCGAGGATTTTATTGACTCACCTTCAGATCTTGTGATAGCAAACCTACACTACGATGTGATGCAACATCTGGTAAATTCCAGAGGTTTTCTTAAAAAAAAGTGGTTTATTCTGTCCGGCCTGTTGCGCAGTCAAGCAAGGGATTTGCTTTGCAAATTATCTCTAAACCCTGTCCGAATCGTAAAAGAATGGGAACGGGACGGTATCTGGCATACTTTTCTAGGAAAGACAGGTTGAAATTCCCAATTAATTTGACGTCTCGGAAATTCTACAATTTATTGAAAATAAGGGTATTTTTTAGACTTATATTTTTAACTCGGACATGGAAAAATGGAATGATGGAATATTGGAATGATGATTTAAGGAAGATGACATTCCTATATTTAATTCCTGTCAAGAGGAATTCTACAATAACCCAACTTTCCATTTTCCCAGAATCCAATATTCCAGTGTTCCAATATTCCAACATTCCAATTGTGAGCGAAGCGAACTAATTTTGCTTTAAAGGTTATTATGTATATCAAGTGTTGGGGATCAAGAGGTTCTATACCTGTTTCAGGGACAGATTATATCAAATACGGCGGTGATACAACCTGCATTGAAATCAGAACCAAAAGTGACGATATCATAATCGTCGATGCGGGAACCGGAATACGAAGGCTCGGCAACAAATTAATCGACGAAAATTGTTACAAATACAATGTTCTTTTTACCCATGCCCATTGGGATCATGTTATGGGATTCCCATTTTTCAAACCGCTATTTATTGAAGATGCAGAATTCCGGATGTACAGATGCCCTTTCCACAGCAAATTCGTAGAAACCATCCTTTCCAAAATTATGACCCCGCCAAGCTTTCCCGTAAGATATTCAGAGATAAAAGCAAAAATGGAATACCTGGGCGCATTCACCACGGAATTTGAAATAGGCTCCGTAACCGTAACACCCATCCAGATCAATCACCCCGATAACGGAAGCGGATACAAATTTACAGAAGATGGTAAGTCTTTTGTCTTTCTGACTGACAATGAACTCGGTTTTGTACACCCCGGTGGTCTTCCGTATAAAGATTATCTTAAGTTTTCTACAGGTGCCGATCTCCTTGTTCATGATGCCGAGTACACCCCTGAAGAGTATCACTCCACAATAAAATGGGGACATTCGGTATATACGGAAGCACTGAACCTTGCCCTTGAAGCCGGAGTCAAACAGTTAGGATTATTCCATTTAAACCAGGAACGGACGGATCGGCAGATGGATGATATTGTCGAAGCCTGCAGACAAACGATCGCCGATAAGAATAATAAACTTGAATGTTTCGGCGTGGGCTGCGATATGACGTTTACTTTATAATTCGAATTCTGGAGAACTATGTTACGGGCAGACCTTTACGAAAAAAGCATTAAGATAGACACCTATGTTTCTTCAAATGATTGCAGGGCCTGCGGGTTTCACAATCGAGAAGAGTTTCTGAACAAACTCCGTTCCGGACAACTCAAACCCTCACATTGCAAAATGGCAAAGAATCGTTTTCTTTCACTGCTCTGGGCAGCAAAGCCCGATGAGATCCTGCCCGAAGTAGAGGTTTTGCAGCTCCCGAATCCTGGCCCCGCCGGGCTCTTTCCGATCAACCAGCCGGAAAAGAATTCACCGATTCTGGTGTCGGGCAATTCAAAGCTCACCGGTGAGGTTCTCACTGCGGTACTCTCCACGACCGTGAGTCCGTTCTGGTACATGGTTGTGGACACGGATGGTCATACTGTGGACATGGCCATGGTCTATGAGGCTCTGACGGCCGAACGGGTTATGCAGATACTTGCCAGAGAAAAAGCGGATCAAATCGCTCCGAAATCAACCCTTTTCCTGCCGGGATTCGCGGCAACTATACGTGACAATCTGGCTGAGCAAAGCGGTCGAACTGTTACAGTCGGACCTCTATGTGCTGCCGAACTTCCTCTGTTTTTTGGGAAAACAGACTGGAAGGTTGCTTGATCCGGGAATACCAAAACTTATTCTTTTATCTTATTTTCCCGGATCTGAAGATAGATATTACGAAGTGCTGTATATGGATCTATGGCCGATTTTTTGAAGGACTCGTAATCCCCGATTCGAAATGAGGTGTTATTAACCATATCGAATCCCCTGATGCCCATAGACGCTTCAGCCGGCTCAACATAACCTACAGGATCCAGAAAAAAGTCCCCGGCCCTCCCTATTGAATCGCGCAATGTGGACGGCCCCAGTATCGGCCACACAAGGTAGAATCCGTTTCCAAGGCCATAGTTGCCAAGGGTTTGGCCCAGGTCTTCTGCATCAGGAGGGGCAAGTTTAGGATATTTGTCAGCCGGACTCCCAAACCCAAGAACACCGATGGTGGTATTTACAATAAACCTCGAAAATTCAACCGTCGCGGCTTTCCCTTTTGCCTGAAGGATGCAGTTGACAAGCCTTATCGGGGTTGTAAGATTTCTGAAAAAGTTCTTTACACCTGTTCTGAAAAAATGCGGGGTAACCGCCTTGTATCCTCTAGCCAGAGGTTTAACCGCCCAGAAGTAAAGCTTGTCATTGAAATGAAACATGGCCCTATTCCAGGGGGAAAGGGGGTCTGCCACCTGCAATTTATCTTCTTCGAATTCCTCTTCAAAAAAATCTTCATCAGATTTATCTTCTATAATATCCGGGTCTGATGGAATCTGCTGTGCCTCGGTGGTTGTAATTTGCCGGTTCTGATCACGTTGTATATCTTCGGATACTGCTTGGGAAGGGGTCACCGGTCTATGGGCACACCCTGTGGACAAAAAAACGAAAAACAAGGAAAACAAAAATATAGAAGTCAGTTCTCTTTTTCTCATATTATCAAATACCTTTTAAAGTCTCTTTGGCTTCCTGCCCAAACGGTTTAAAAATAACAATCAGTTGCGGCAACAGCGTCAGGGCGGTGATTAAGGCAATCAACATCGCCAATCCTGTTAACAGGCCGAAATAGATGCTTGGAATAAAATTGGACAAAACCAGAATCGAAAAACCGATGATGATTGTCACCGACGTATAAAACATTGCATGGCCGATGCTTCCATGACACCGATGCATGGTCATAATATAATTCCGGTCGATTTGAAACTCATTTTTAAATCTGTGTATATAGTGAATCGTGTCATCTACAGCAATTCCGACACTGATTGACGCTATGGTAATTGTCATCATATCCATGGGAAGATTCAACCAGCCCATGACGCCAAGAACCACTCCAATGGAAAGCAGATTGGGTAAAATGGCGATCAAAGCAATTTTCAAAGACCTGAAAAGGATCATAAACATTCCCATTAACGCCAGTATTACAACTCCGAGCGTCATAATCTGCGATCTGAACAGGCTTTGCAGCATATTGTTGTATAAAACCAGCATCCCGGATAAATGAGTATGCTCTTTTTTTAAACCTAACTTGCTTACCAGATCATGCCGGATCTTTTTCAGCAACTCGTTCCGTCTTAAAGATTTTTCAGAGTCTCTGACACGGATTGAAAAACGGACCTGATTATTCTCAACAGATACGTAAGGTTTTAGTACCATATTTGTAAACTTTTCCGGTAGTTCGCTATATAGCAGGGCCAGTTGAAAATTATCAAGGGGTTTTCCGTTGTTGAGCTTTTCAGCAATTTTCATCATTGTCCCCACCGACAGAACCTTACCTGTTGCCGGCAGACTTTCAAGATAATCATGTATCTTTACAACCCGGCCCATTTTGTCAGAAGTAAACCAATATTTATCTTCACTTTCCGCTTCATCAAATTCATCAAACTCGTCGAATTCATTATTATTTTCCATGTCGGCTTTTAATTTAGAAGCATGGGCAGATGCTTCAGATTTGTCAAAATCAACAATCACATCAAGCGGGGTGGTACCACCCAGCCTTTGGTCAATGACTTTCATGCCCTGATAAATTTCTGTTGTATGTTTAAAATAATCGATAAAGCTGTTTTCAACAGTCAGCCTTGATATTCCAATTGCGCTGAGCATAAAGGCTATGCAGCTTATTACCAGTATCATTACACCATGTGTCTCCGTAAATCCGGCTAAAAACAGTGTAAGTGAAAAGTGTGATTTTTTTCTATCCGAAGGAGCCTCTCTACTCATCAGCATTAAAACGGAAGGAAACAAAAGAAATGTCATCACCAGAGACACTATAATACCGGCACTCATCATCCAGCCAAATGTTATAACAGGCAGGATATTGCAGAGCAACAGAGAACCGAACCCGGCGATTGTTGTCAGCGCAGCATACAGGCACGGCTTCATCATCAAACTGACCGTATGGAGGATAAGTTCTCTTTGCCCGGCCTCAGGATTTTTCAAACTAAGTTCGTGGTATCGCACAATCAGGTGGATTGTTATGGCCATGGTAATGATGAGTTGTAATGAAATAAAATTAGAAGATATGACCGTGACCTCCCAGTCAAACAGTCCCAGAAGTCCCATCATGGATATTGCGGAAAAAGCGCAGCAGAGCATGGGCAAAAAGATCCAGCGTATTTTTTTAAAAATAATGCCTAAAGTGAGGATTAGAAAAAACAGTACGCCAAGGCCGAATATTTTAAGATCGTTTTTGATAAAGCTGATCAAATCGTCTGCGATCATGCTGACGCCTCCAAGGAAGAGTTGGGCATCCTGGCGAAAGTTGTTCATAATCGCACGAATTTCAGCAATATCTTGATGCCGGGCATTCCTCATCTTGTCCCTGTGCTTTCTAAATTGTTCGGTCACTTTTTTGAATTCAGCAACTTCCGCAGCAGTAAGGGAACCGGCTGCCTGTTTTTCCTGAAAACTATTGCGACGGGCAAGTAAGTCCAGGTAAATATCATCAATCGGAAAGTATATAAGAAGTGCGGTGGTTTTAAGATCCGGGCTGACCAAAAGGTTTTGGTAAAGAGGACTGTTTTTAAACTCGATTTTTGCTAATTTTTTGTCAACAGTCTGAGATTCAAGTGTCCGGATATTAGCGGCCAGTTCTTTAATCGGTACAGGCGGGCTTTCCAGCAGAGGGACATCAAGTATTGAAACCACTGAAGACACCCTTGCCATCCGCTTTAATTCATCACGCAACCGGGTTAGGTTTGACAGTACTTTGTCTGAAAACAGATCGCCATCAGGAGCGTAGGTCATCACCAGATAATCTTGCAGACCATATCGTGAATCGATAAGCCGCGAATAACGCAGATCTTTGTCATTTTCAAGAACCAGAGTTTCTGCTGATGCGTCAAGTTTGAAGTCCTTTGCCTTATAACCCAGGAAAGAGACCACCGCCAAAATGCAGATAATGACGAGTCCGGGTCGCTTTAATATGACTTTATCGAAAAAACGAACGGTCAGAGAGTGAGGTTTTGTCATATTGAATGCTGATACAGAAATATTTTTAAATTATCAATAGATTCTGGCTCCAAACATCATTCCCGCGAAGGCGGGAATCCAGCAGAAGGCACTTGGAGTCATTCAGAACTCCTGAAATATCCAATTAAATACGTCATTGTACTTAAGAATATGTGTACTAAAAGGTGGTTATTTTTTTTCCGGTTTTTCCAGTTTTAAAAGAAGGTCGTCGATAGTGCCTTTGCTCAGGATCTGGTCAAACTGAGACCGGTAGGTCGAAATAATACTGACACCCTGGACCTCTATATCATAGATCATCCAGCCATGCTTTGATTGATGAAACTTGTACAGCATCAATATTTTGTTGTTTTTCGAGATCAGTTCGGTGAGGATCTTAATTTTTCTTTTACTATGAACAGGCGGTTTATAGACGACCTTTTCATCCGTATAAAGAGTCAGGTTGCCGACATATGACTCCTTCAGACGTTTAATAAAAAGATCGGTAAATCTTTCTTTCTTTTCTTTGGCCAGGCCAGGCCAGTACTTTCTTCCCAGAGAGAGTTTGGCCATAAGCGGAAAATTAAAGATCGGTGTTACTATTTCGATAATTTTTTTGTTCTTTTCCTTTTGTTCAAGATCTTTTTTCTGCAGTACTGCAATTGCCGCGTCAAGCTTTCTTTCTAATAATTTTTTGACAGCACTTTTATCATCCGCCAAGCCGGTCTGGGTTATAATGAGCAGAATAAAAACAACATACAAAAGGCTTTTCATAACCAATTCCTTTGGCATTTTGTAAGCGTTCACGGTTACGATCTTTCTGATTTTTTGCCCATGTCTAACTAATATTGTATTTTTATGCAACCATTAAGGGCTAAAATCACCGCCTGTATTTACCCACAAGCTGTGTCTGGTCGATTATGTGATTTTCCATTGCTTTTAAAAGTTGTTTTTTTGTGGTTCCGGGAGATAAATTCAGGGTTGTATCAAGGGCGTATAATTTGAAATAATACCTGTGAGTGCCACCAGGTGGGCAGGGACCACCATAACCTATCTTACGAAAATCATTGAGCCCCTGTGTGCCGCCCTCTGCCGGGTGCTCATCCGGCACCACTTTCTCCGGCAGGCCTTCTGCTCCTGCCGGGATATCATAGTATACCCAGTGAACCCAAGTGCCCACCGGAGCATCCGGATCATCACAGATAATCGCAAGACTCTTTGTACCCCTTGGGAGTGCACTCCATTTAAGCGGTGGAGACACATCCGCCCCGTCACAGGTATACTTGCCCGGGATCATCCCGCCTTCATTAAATGCCGAGCTTATTAGTTCCATGTTTCCTCCTTCCACTCCTGCAAAGGATAAAATTGCAAAAATGATGGTAAAAAAAACGGTCAGCCAAACAAGCAAATAAATCTTATTTTTCATTGTTCTATTCCCTATCTTTTTCATGGTGGATATTACGGTTGTGCTAACTGACTTATATTTATTGTAGATGTGACAAAAAATCAAGCATTACTACAGGGGACATCCTTTACTATAGGAGACATCCTCGACAAATTGGAAAAATGTTGATATGGAGAACAGAAGTCAAATACTAACGAGTTGAATCATACCAGGCTTGCCAGGCT
>JAUWLP010000077.1 GCA_030613575.1 Desulfobacteraceae bacterium | reverse complement strand
TCGTAAAAAGTCAGATTTTGATGGCAAAGTAAAAAGCTCCAAATTCAAGGCGCGCAAATTCCGAGGAATGAGACGTACATATAGTACGTCGCAGTGACGAGGAATGCAGCGCAACGCAGAAGTTGGACTTTTTACGAAGCCATCATATTTTAGTTTAAGAAAAAGTGATGTAGTTGTAAAAGAATCTCAAAGTGGAGAAATATATCATGCCATTGTCTGTCGTAGATCTTTATAGAGATATTCTTCCTAAAACAAATTGTGGAGACTGTGGATTTTCTGCCTGCCTGGCGTTTGCCAGCATTGTGGTATCGGAAAAATTACCGCTGGGCAACTGCCCTCATATTGAGGCTGGTGTGATTGAAAACTGCCAAAAAGAACTGGATGAACAATTATGTTTTTAAGTGAACGGCTGGGTCAGCTTATTTGTGAAGCTGTGATTCCATAAAAATTTATCCTGAAAAAGAAAGGAGATAAAATGAAAGAACGTACTGGAATAGTTACAATGAAAGGTAACCCGTTAATTCTTATTGGAAAAGAAGTCAAGGTGGGAGATTCCGCTCCTGATTTTGAAGTTCTTGACAATGATCTATCACCGGTCAAGCTTTCATCATTTCGGGGAAAGGTCTGCGTTATTTCTTCAGTGCCTTCCTTGGACACCCCTGTGTGTGACATGGAAACCCGAAAATTTAACCAAGAGGCGGGCAAATTAAATGCAGACGTTCAGATACTCACCATCAGCATGGATCTGCCTTTTGCCCAAAAGCGGTGGTGCGGAGCAGCCGGTGTGGATAAAGTCGTCACGCTGTCCGATCACCGCAACGCATCTTTTGGGACCGCTTATGGAGTTTTAATCAAAGAACTTCGTTTACTGGCCAGGTCAGTTTTTGTCGCGGATCGTGAAGGCATCATCCGATATGTTCAAATGGTTAAGGAAATCACTGAAGAACCTGACTATGAAGCCATAATGGATGCCGTGAATAATTTAGTCTGAAAAGGAATGATACAATGACGATTGAAGAGGCAATCAAAACAGCAATCGATTATGAAACAAGAATACGAGATATCTACCGTGATGCAGCCGATAGAATTTCAGATCCGGCTGGGAAGCGAATCCTTCAAATGCTTAGAGATGACGAGCAGCACCATGTTGAATACCTGATGGATAGGCTCGAATCGTGGAAAAAGACAGGCAAATTGTCAGATAAGAAGCTGGAATCTACAATTCCTCCAGTTGATACCATCCAAAGGGAAATGGAAAAAGTAAGGGCACAAATGTCACCGGAAAATCGAAGCGGCGAAAGAGGCATCCTCAGTAAAGCACTTAAGGCTGAAATTGAGACAAGCAACTTTTATGAGAAAATGGTTGCTGAATTACCCAATGAAGGTCAACGTATGTTTGCCCGTTTTCTTGAGATAGAAGAAAATCATATTGCTGCCGTCCAAGCTGAATTGGACTATATAACCAAAACCGGCTATTGGTTTGACTTCAAAGAGTTTGATATGGAGGATCTTTAATCGGGGGAGTGGCCATTTCTTGATGGAAACTAGCTTCAGACAATTACAACGAGGTATAATATTTTTAACAGTTATATTTATAGCATTTATCCCAGCTAGTTCGCAGACCGGAGAGATTTTTTATGTTGGTAAATTTTCGGATGCAAATCCTGGTGATAAGTTGCCAGCAGGTTGGAATCCGCTGACATTTAATAAGATCAAATCGCATACCAGTTATGCCATGGTAAAAGACGGTGATGCTTTAGTCATTAAAGCTGTAAGCAAAGCATCGGCCTCGGGATTAACTCGTAAAATCAGGATTGATCCTGAAAAATACCCCATTGTTCAGTGGCAATGGAAAGCATTAAATATTTACAGGAATGGAAATGTAACTAAAAAAGACGGAGATGATTATCCTGCCAGGATATATATAACCTTTGAATATGATCCCAAAAAAATGTCAATTGTAGAGAGGGGCAAATTCAAGTTGGCCAAACTAGTGTATGGTGAATATCCTCCCAGTAGGGCAATCACCTATATCTGGGCAAGCAAAGCCCAAGTCGGTACCATTGTATCGAATCCTTATACTGACCGCGTAAAGATGATTGTTGTTGAAAGCGGAAAAGATTCATTGAATACCTGGATCACCGAAGAACGGAATCTGTTCGATGACTATGTCGCCGCATTTGGCGTAAAACCACCCATGATATCGGGGATTGCCATCATGACTGATTCGGACAATACAAAAGAGTCCGCCACGGCCTTTTATGGGGATATTCTGTTTAGAAAGAAGTAAAGAATCCTGGCCCATAGCACCAGGCTTTGGTTTGCCCCTGAAAGGGACTGCTCTCCTATAAGCCGGACAAGTTAGAAGTGCCTAAAGTGAGCTAAAGTGCCTAAAGTTATGGAGTCGCTGCGCTCCGCTGATTTTATATAATTGACAGAATTCCTTAACTTTAGCTCACTTTAAACTTTAGTTCACTTCAAACTCTTGCAGCGATTCTTCAGGCAGAGCCGGATAACTCTGACCTGGCCCACAGGACCAGGTTTTCAAGATCAAAATAAATAATAGGAGATAACGCAATGATGGGAAAAGATGTTTTTATTGTATGCTTATTTATCTTCTTACTTTTGGCGCCCCTGAGCTCATTTGCTCAAAACAATTATACTAAAGCGACTTTTTCTGGAGGATGCTTTTGGTGTATGGAACATCCTTTTGAAAAACTGGAAGGTGTTGTAGATGTTATCTCCGGCTATACAGGCGGGCACAAAGAAAGCCCGAATTATAAAGAGGTCTCCGCCGGTGGAACCGGTCATTTGGAAGCAATTCAGATTCTATATGATCCGTCTAAAATAACTTATTCAGAACTTCTTGACGTTTTCTGGAGGCAAATCGATCCGACAGATCCTGGTGGACAATTTGTCGACAGGGGAGGTCAATATGGAACTGCGATTTTTTATTATACTGAAGAACAAAGAGTATCAGCTGAAAAATCTAAAGAAGAATTAGAAGAATCCGGGACATTTAAGAAACCTATTGTAACAAAAATTAGAAAAGCTTCAAAATTTTATAAAGCTGAAGATTATCATCAGGATTACCATAAGAAAAATCCCATACGTTATAAATATTATAGAAATAATTCCGGCCGTGATCAGTATCTGAAGAAAATATGGGAAAATAAAATAAAAACCGAAAGTCGTGAAAATCATTACAAAAACTATAAAAAATTGGGTGAACAAGAGCTGAGTCAAAAATTAACACCTTTGCAATACGAGGTAACGCAGAAAAATGGTACCGAAAGGCCATTTGATAATGAATATTGGAATAATAAAACAGATGGTATTTATGTTGATGTCGTTTCCGGTGAACCCCTTTTCAGCTCTCTTGACAAATACGATTCCGGGACAGGCTGGCCAAGTTTTAAAAGACCTCTCGAACCGGATCACATTACCGAGGTAGAAGATAAAAGTCTTTTTATGAAAAGAACCGAAGTTAGAAGTAAATACGCGGATTCCCACCTTGGGCATGTCTTCCCGGACGGCCCTGAGCCCACGGGACTTCGTTTTTGCATAAACTCCGCAGCCCTCCTGTTCATATCAAAAGAAGATTTAGAAAAAGAAGGATATAGTGGGTACAACAAGCTTTTTAAATAAAAGGAATAAAAAAGCTATCTTTTCTTGACATTATTACCATTTTTATCGGACTATAATAGACTTAATCTTAATACGGGTTTGGGATTGAAAAAAAGATATCAGCATTAACACACAGGAGCTAAAAAATGGACTATATCAAAATACGATTCATTAGCGATTTTGATCAGCTCGATTCCGAGATCGAAAAAACCATTGATGGCATGTTTAGGTCGATCAGCCCCATGTTCATGCTATCCGCTCGGGAATGGAAGCCTCAAATGGATATTTATGAAACTCCTGATCAGATCCTTATTCTGGCTGAAATCGCCGGAGTCAAAAAAGAGGATCTGGGGTTGGAAATAAGCAACAAAGCTGTCAGGATTTATGGGATTCGTGCTGAAGTTCCTCGCGGAGAAAACGCAAAATATAGACTGGCCGAAATCCAGTACGGCAGGTTTGAACGCATCTTATACCTTCCGGCACCCATTGATCCTGAAGTGGTTTCAGCGTCATATTCAAACGGTTTTCTCCAGGTCCGACTGGCCAAACTTTCACTCGATAAAATACGCAAGATAGACATTACACACGGATAGCCGTTATCTTGTCGATCCTATTATCCTTCAAAAAAATATAAATTGGAGGTATCCATGACACAGCCTCAGTCATCCATTGAAATCGAAACGGATAAATTGCCTGAAATTCTTTCCATTCTCCCTATGATTGATGCGGTCCTTTTCCCCAAAATGGTTTTGCCCCTTCTGGTCATACAGGAAAGATCGATTCAACTGGTGGACGAAGCCATGTCCCAGAATCGTATTATAGGTCTTGTTGTGGCAAAAGAACCGATTAAAGAAGGCACTTATACGAAAAAAGATCTGCATGAAGTGGGTACAAGCGCTTTGATCCTTAAAATGGCAAAAACCGAAGACAACAAATTGCAATTGCTTACACAAGGCATGGAGAGGTTCAGGGTAAAAGATTTTAAAAAAGGCAAGCCCTACACCCAGGCCCGGGTGGAGTATATCAAAGATGAAGATAAGAAGGATAAGGAGATTACCGCCCTGATGTCCAACATGATAAGCCAGTTCACCCGGGTTGCCGAGCTTTCTCCGGGACTGCCTCCTGAAATCGTTACCATGGCAAACTCCATACAGGAACCCGGTATATTGGCTGATATGGTTGCCTCTACCATCAATTCCACTCTTGAGGAAAAGCAGGGAGTTCTGGAAATTTTTAATGTCAAAAAACGGTTAAAACAAGTGACCCGGCTGATTAATTATCAGCTGGAAATTCTGGAATTAGGGAACAAGATACAATCCCAAGTCAAGGGGGACATGGATAAAAGGCAAAGGGAATACTATCTTCGGGAGCAACTCAAAAAGATCAAGGAAGAGCTGGGCGAAAAGGATGAGGCCTCGGTTGAAATTGATGACTACAAAGCTAAAATCGAGGAAAAAAATCTTCCCGAAGAAGCCCGCAAAGAGGCTGAACGTGAACTCAACCGTCTTTCCCGCATGCACCCGTCTTCCGCGGAATATACCGTGGCGTCAACCTATCTGGACTGGCTGACTGCGCTGCCATGGCATGAAAGTACGGAAGACAACCTGGATATAAAAATGGCGAAAAAGGTTTTGGATGACGATCATTACGGGCTTAAGAAACCCAAAAAGCGGGTCATCGAATACCTTGCCGTGCGCAAGCTCAAGCCCGAGTCAAAGGGTCCTATCCTGTGCTTTGTAGGCCCTCCCGGTACCGGAAAAACATCTCTTGGCAACTCCATCGCCCGGGCTTTGGGAAGAAAATTTATCCGTATCTCCTTGGGGGGTGTAAGGGATGAGGCTGAAATAAGAGGCCATCGGCGCACCTATGTGGGCGCCCTTCCGGGCCGTATTATTCAGGGGATCCGGCGATCAGGATCGAACAACCCGGTATTTATGTTGGATGAAATAGACAAGGTAGGAAGTGATTTTCGCGGTGATCCATCATCGGCCCTACTGGAGGTTCTTGATCCTGAACAAAACTTTTCTTTTTCAGATCACTATCTGGATGTGCCGTTCGACCTGTCTAAAGTCATGTTCATAACCACGGCGAATATTCTTGACACCATACCGCCGGCTTTAAGAGATCGGATGGAAGTACTGACACTTTTGGGTTATACCCTTGACGAAAAGATTAAAATTGCAACAAGATATCTCATCCCCCGCCAGCGGGAAGCTCATGGTCTAAAGAGTAACCAGATATCATTTACAAAAGGGGCGTTAAAGCAAATCATTTCAGGCTATACCCGGGAAGCGGGATTAAGAAATCTTGAGCGGGAAATCGCATCGGTTTGCCGGGGGGTTGCGGCCAATATAGCAGAAGGCGAAGCCACGTCTGCTAAAATCAGGATTGATGATATTCCCAAGTATCTCGGCCCGATTCGCCTGATTTCCGACGTGAAATCAAGAATCTCAACACCCGGTATTGCTCTGGGACTCGCCTGGACACCTACCGGAGGGGAACTACTTTTTATTGAAGTCACCTCCATGAAAGGAAAAAAAGGACTTACCTTAACCGGTCAGTTAGGGGATGTTATGAAGGAATCTGCAACCACAGCGTTAAGCTTTATTCGGACAAATGCGGCATCTTTCAAAATAGATGAAGATTTTTTTGAAACCAGTGATATTCACCTGCACATCCCCGCAGGCGCCATACCCAAGGATGGGCCTTCCGCCGGTGTCACCATGCTCACCGCCCTGGTATCACTGCTAACCAAAAAAACCATCCGAAAGGACCTTGCCATGACCGGTGAAATAACCCTGAGGGGCCAGGTGCTTCCGGTCGGCGGGATAAAGGAAAAAGTTCTCGCTGCCCATCGGGCAGGAATTAAGACCCTCATCATGCCAAAATGGAACGAAAAAGATCTCGAAGACATATCCGAAAAGGTTAAAAAAGAGATCGATTTCCATTTTGTTAATAAAATGATGGATGTATTAAAAATAGCGTTGTAATAAAATAACCATCGGATCCTATTAAGGTAAAAGCAAGCTCATTGCTTATGATAAATTCTGATCATCCCAAATCTCGATCACTGCTCCTAATGGTAGCCGGCGCCAAAGGAGCAGTGGCATCCACCGTAGCAGTCGCTGTGGCGACATTACAAAAAGACCCGGATACCCTCCTACCCAGCCTGACAACCCGCAACAGTTTTCCCTACCTGGCACCGCCCCATGCCATACACATGGCAGGTTGGGATATTCAACCGGCAAAACTTACAGATTGTGTTAAAAATTATGGGGTGGTACCTGAAAATCTCTGGAAACCGTATCAGTCGGATCTCGATGAAATCCGCATATTCCAGGCCCCGCCCCCGGATCTGAATCTCAAAGCACAGGTCCAACACCTGATGCAGGACATCCATGACATCAAAAAACAGTATTCCAATGCTCTGCCGGTTTTGATCAACCTCCTGCCGGCCGGCATTCAAGTAGATCTTGAAAATTTTACGAGTCTGTTACAGCTCTATTCCAACGTTGATCCTGCGGACTTCCCGGATTTGGCCTATGTCCTGGCATCGATTCTGTCCGGAATCCCGGTAACGAATTTCTCACCAAACCATCTGGAATTTCCCGTTATTATTCAACAAGCAATTAAACATCACGTCCCCATATGCGGACATGACGGTAAGACCGGCCAGACCTATTTTAAAGTGGTCCTGGCCTCGGCCCTGAGGGCCCGATGTCTCCATGTGGATGGATGGTATAGCCTGAATATCCTGGGAAACGCCGACGGAAAAAACCTCATGGACCCTGAGCGGGCCGCGGGCAAAGTGGCCAATAAAACCCTACTTCTGGATGATATCTTAGGATACTCTGTTGGGGAAAAATACGGAGAACCTTGTCACAAAGTTCATATCGATTACTACCCGCCCCGAGGTGACGCCAAAGAAGCCTGGGACGTCATCGATTTTCAGGGCATGTTCGGTATGCCCATGAGTATCCGTTTGAACCTTCAGGGCCGGGACTCAATCCTGGCCGCCCCGTTGATTCTGGATCTTTCACGCTGGATGGTCGTTCTGAAATTGGCGGGCCGCTCCGGACTGATTCCGGAACTGGGTTTTTATTTCAAAAAACCCCTTGGCAAGAATCCACCGCTGAATTTTCAGGATCAGGTCTACAGCCTTCGGGAACTGGAAAAAGAATGTGATACCCTGAATGCGCGTAAACAAAATGGAAAAAAATCATGATTTTCGCATACAGCACCAATGCCTTTGTTAAGTTTTCACTTTTTGAATCTTTGGAGAAAATCGCAGAACTGGGATTTCGAGGTGTTGAAATCATGGGGGACAGACCCCATCTTTATCCGCCCGACTTTACGGCGGCGGATCTGGCCCGGGTTAAAGAAACACTCAAAAAACATGACCTGAAGGTCACCAACATAAACAGTTTTACCCTTTTTGCTATCGGAGACACATATTTTCCTTCCTGGATCGAACCCGAAAAAGAAAGACGCGACCTCCGCATCCGGCATACCATCGACTGTTTGAAAGTTGCGGACGCACTGGGATGTAAAAACATTTCCGTTCCCCCCGGAGGCCCGTTGAATAATATGTCACGGAAGGAAGCCATGGTTTTGTTTCATCAGGGCATGGAACAGGTCATTCCTCTGGCAGAACAACTGGGAGAAAAAATCCTGGTGGAACCGGAACCGGACCTGTTTATAGAAAACACGGCGGAGTTCAAATCCTTTATCAGGGACATAAAATCACTCGCCGTGGGATTGAATTTCGATATCGGCCACTTTTTTTGCGCGGACGAGGACCCGGCAGCGGCATTCGAGGAACTCTTTGAATGGGTAGGGCACGTTCATTTAGAGGATATTGCCGCCACCAGGGCTCACAATCACCTGATTACCGGGCACGGTGTTATTCAGTTTCTGGATATTTTTAAAACCATGATCCGGTTGAATTATCAGGGCGACATCAGCCTGGAGCTCTACCCATATGTGGATACCCCGGAATCGGCCGGCCGGGAAAGCCTCGATTACCTGCGCCCTATTTTTCACCAAGCCGGATTGGGAATTTTCATCTAACACACAGGTTGATTTAAGTTCCGCCACTGTTGGGACAAATGGACGAACCAGGCTTTCCGTAAGGTAAAGAATTTATACAGAAATGGTTGCCTATCTTGAAGGGGCACATTATACGTTGTTTTCGGCAACTCTCTTTTTATGGTTAAAAGGGAACGAGGCCTTGAGTTGATGGCTATATGATACAGACGCGGATAATTGCCTATGAAAATGTCCAATATCGACAATGCCGAAATCGCCAAGTTTGCTGCCATGGCCGACTATTGGTGGGACCGCAACGGCGTGTTCAAGTCACTGCATGACATCAATCCTGTCCGGCTGGAATATATCCGCACCCGTGCCGGTTTAAAGGGCAAAAGCGTTCTGGATGTGGGATGCGGCGGAGGGCTGCTGACAGAGTCTATGGCCGCTGCCGGTGCTCGAGTTACAGGTATAGATATGGCCGCATCGTCTCTGAAAGCCGCGCGGACACACATGCAACAGAGCGGATTGCACATCGATTATCGAATAGATACGGCAGAACACCTGGCACTGACCCACGCAGGACGATTCCATGTGGTCACCTGCATGGAACTTGTGGAGCATGTACCCGATCCGGCCTCCATAGTCAAGGCCTGTGCCTTGCTGGTCCGGCCGGGAGGGGATCTGTTTTTTGCTACGATCAACAGGACGTGTGTGGCTCTGCTGCTGGTAATTCTGGCATCCGAGTATATTATTGGCATTGTCCGTAAAGGCACTCACACCTACAGGAAATTAGTGCGCCCTATTGAAATGGAGAAATGGGGAAAGAACGCCAAGCTTACACTTATGAACATATCCGGTCTGCGCTATATTCCATTTGTAGGATACTGTGCTCTGTGCCACAATACCTCTATGAACTATATGATGCACTTTACTAAAACAGGCTGAAATCCTTTCTTATTACGTGAAGTTTTGTAATCGTGAAATATAGAAAGGAATTAATTCCATGGCCCTTTGGAAAGACCTCAAATGGTATGATGCCAAAAAACGAATTGAGCAGATGGATGATCATGTCCAACAGGCAGGTCAAGCCAGGTACGGTTTAAAAACTTATGGTGAAACTGAAAAGATGGATGCTGTGACCCGGCATTTTAACCGGGTGGCGCTAAAATACGATTTCATGAATTCGCTGCTCAGCTTCGGCATCCAGCATGTGTGGAAACGAAAAGCAATCCGAATGCTGGCCCTGGAGCCAGGTGACCGGGTACTCGACGTTTGCGGCGGTACAGGAGATCTGGCCCGTCTTGCAGCTTCGCGCATCGGCCGGAAAGGCAAAGTGGGTATCTATGACATCAACCGGGCCATGATGGAGGTCGGGAAACGAAAAATTTCTGAGATTCCGTTAACCAAGCGCATCTTTTGGGTTCAAGGCGATGCGGAAAAAATAACCTTTTCGGACAATAGTTTTGACGCGGCCATGGTGGGATTCGGTATCCGCAATTTGACCCATCTGAAAAGGGGATTTCAGGAGATGCACCGGATTCTCAAACCTGGTGGCAAATTGCTCTGCCTCGAGTTTTCCAAACCTACCAATTCAGTTTTTCGCATGATTTATGATTTTTACTCGTTCAATATCATGCCTGTGATAGGTAGGTTGGTTGTAGACTCGGCCGAATCTTACGCCTGCCTGTCAGAAACCATACGCATGTTTCTGCTGCCTGATGAGCTTACAGCAATACTCGAAAAAATAGGCTTTTCAAACGTCACCCATCAAAAAATGACCAACGGAATTGCGGTTGTTTATTTGGGCATCAAGAAGTAAAATGATAGACAACTATTTTTTTATGCCGGCAAAATAGAGTTTAGACTCCCCAAACACAACAAAAAGTATATTACCTCAATTACACGCATGTATTGTTGTCCATCTCTAAGAAATTCTCTCGTCTGAATTTAGAAAGATTGTCAAACCTGGTTCCATTCAATATTTACCCATGTTGTGAGATAAGTTTTATAAGAACAATCACAAAAGTTGCCAAGGGATAATAACTGGCTTTATTAAACAGAGCGATGGCCCTGGCGCGTTCTTTGGTTTCATTAAGCACCAGGGTCGGAATCAGAAGAAGGTAAAGATTTATTGCTATTATGACAATAAAATAAAACGATCCAAAAGAGAGAGGAGATATTAAAAAAAGGACAAAATTCATGAAAAAGGCAAAGACAAGGGAAACCATAATAATAACTCCGGCACGTTCTACCCCAAGCCTTACCGGTATAGTTTGGGCCTGGAAATACATGTCTTCTTCTATGTCTGTCCAGTCTGCAGGTATATTCTGACCACCGATTTCCCAGAGGAAAATCCACAAAAATAAAACAATTAGGAACAGAGGGGAAGGATTAGGGTTGACTGCAAAAGCCGCAGCGATAGCTCCACAGGATTTGACGACACCATTGATGAGGGTGCGAAAAGGGCTGGCCTTCAACATGATGCAGTAGACGGTTTCAAGGATACAAGCGGTAATGAAAATAAAAGCACAGACAGGATTTAGCAGGTATGCTCCAAGTAATGCCAAAAACGCCCAGGTCAGTGTCCATATCAAACCTTCTTTAAAACTTAAAATACCCATTGCCATTGGGTGACGAACCAAAACACCATCCAGGTAATCATCCGAGTCGCCATAGCCGCCTATGCTGACTTTTTCTTTATCGGATTTATAATCAACTATATCGTTTAAAGCGTAGACTGCCGTGTAACCGGAAAATACGGTTATCAAACCAAGCAGGACAATCCTAATAGAGGGAAATTCTCCAAGGCAAAGTAAAGCCCCAAGTGCAGGCATCGCCATATCTATTAGTCCATGGGGCGTTCTGGAAAGAGCCCAGAAAAGTTTTAAGCGGGATAGACCGCTATATGAGTGGGTAGGCTGTGTTATCAACGTATCCTTCATTTCGGTCAAGACATTCCATAGCTAAAGAAAAAATGGACTGATAACGTAGGGTCATGATACGGATTTATCCAAATTTTATCTTAACACAAATGTGTCTCATAAAACAGTAGGATTCTATTTGTCTCACCTCCGAACCCCCCCCCTTTTCTTCACCGAAATTTCGATGGCATGTTTATTGCTTTGTAATAAGAATGGTTGACATGATATTTGGATAGCAGCGCTTATTCTAATTTTTGATGATTCTTTATAAGTACAATATACATTCATGTAAAGGAAATATGCCATGATGAGATTAAAAGATTTAAAACAGAACTCAGATCTACTAAATGCCATAGACTGGGAAATGACTCCGGAAGAAGCCGTCCGGCTGTATCTTGAATGGGGAAACAACTGGGCCAGCGGTAATTACGTAATCAGATCAAAAGAAGATGTTACCCACTATTTTGTGGTAAATACCTGGGGAAAAACACCCATAATCTATCTTATCCGGCGCAATTCTGAAGAAGCAGTGGAACTTGCAAAGATTGATATGCCGGAGGCTCAAAAAGCATATT
>JAUWLP010000117.1 GCA_030613575.1 Desulfobacteraceae bacterium | reverse complement strand
AGTCCTGATCTTATTTGCCGGGCATTCAATATCAAACCGGAGAAAAAGAATATCAGAACAATTACAGCATCGGGCCCCCGATGCATTTTGAACCACCTTCCAATACCGGAGACAGTTTCGGTGGTATCGGAAACAGTTACCATAAAAACAAGAACAAGCCCTGCAATGAACCAGTATTTTTTTATTAAGCCGGACAATGTGACATACCCTATTGCAATTTGCTATTTTATGACTATATTTATTCTCTTAAATCGTCGGTTTAAGGCAAAGCTTCGCCATTAAACAGAATAAATTTCCTTTTGCATATAGCAGCTTGCAATTATTAATTCCATAAAGAATACTTTTTCTTTACACATAACTGAATCTGTTTATTAATGAGGATTTTCGTTCAAGATCAAGACATGCGAAAAAAATAACCACCCCGGTACGATCTGCCGGACCTACCCCAGTACCATCTGCCGGAGCTACGGGGCAGGCAGTCATATATTTGATATTCAGAGGATTATTTTTTGAGCATAACGCAAAGATTGTGCGAAAAGACCATTAATCAACAGACTCATAACTTAGGACGAACCGCCAAATAATTATATTCCACCACATATTGTACTCAGATAGCTAAAATTATACCGCCTGTTGTGCTTTTCCCTTTACAAGCAGATCATTTCCTGTTATCTGTTTTAAGATTAATCTTAACTTGGACAAACTGGATGGTTAGTCAGAATATAACAACGGGAGAGTTAATCGCATGAAACTAAAAAAACTGGAAATAAGCGGATTTAAATCCTTCGTTGAAAAAAACAGTATTGAATTTCCTCCAGGTATTTCTGCGGTTGTGGGTCCGAACGGTTGCGGAAAAAGCAATATCGTAGATGCAATAAAATGGGCTATGGGGGAACAGAGTGTGAAGCAGCTCCGTGGGAAATCCATGGAAGACGTGATATTTGCAGGTACAAACGGAAAACCGGCATTGAATATGGCAGAGGTCTCCTTAACCCTTGCAAATGAAAACGGCAATGCCCCAGAAGAACTGAAGGACTTTTCCGAGATCATGTTAACCCGGCGCCTTTACCGGTCCGGAGAAAGCACCTACTTCATCAACAAACAACAATGTCGGCTTAAGGATATACATAATATCTTTATGGGGAGCGGCATGGGGATAAAATCCTATTCCGTAATCCAACAGGGAAATATCGGCATAATTATGGATTCCGGACCCGAAGAAAAAAGAGTTTTTATTGAAGAAGCAGCAGGAATTACACGATATAAAACCCGTAAAAAGGAAGCTCTACGTAAAGTTCAGGCCACAAACCAGAACCTTTTGCGGGTTAAAGACATCATTGCGGAAATAAAACGGCAGATGGCCGGCCTTAAACGTCAGGCCGGAAAGGCCGAACGATATAAAAAGTATCAAAAACGCATCAAAGAACTCGATATCGGCATTACCCTGCATTACTATGATGACTACACTCATAAAATTGATGAAACCGATGGGGTACTGGCAAATTTAAAGGATACAGACATTGAAAATACATCCAGATTGAAAAAGCTTGATGCCGAAGTTGAAAAGATCAAGTTCCGGCGTTTGGAGAAAAATCAGGAGATTTCGAACCAAAAGTCCCGCATATTTGAAACACAGCGTAATATAGACCGCATGGAAAATGATATAGATCACTTTCGTAAAGATGTGGAACGGCTGATAAACGAATGTGGAGAACTTGAGTCTGCTCACAGTAACCTTGAAGAGAAGAACAAGGACTTAACGTCCGAAGTCGCTCAGGTTGAAAACCAGAATATAAACATTCATGGCAAAATAGAGCCTGTAAGATCGACCATCGATCGGGAGCAGTCGGCCTCGCAAAACATAAAAGATCGGGTCTCTGTGTTGAATCAAGAACTTGAAACATGTAAAGCAAATCTGATGGATATGGTAGCCCGGGAAGCACAATACAAAAATATCTATCAAAACGCTACGAGCAACAAAGAAAGTCTTAAAAGACGACTTAAAATCATAGATGAAGAAGAAGTCTCAACCAACCAGAAAGTAGAAAGACTCCGGGAGAAAAAAAGCAAGACCCAGGAAAAATTTGATTCCTATAAAAAAGAGATTGATGATTTAAAAGAAAGTCTTAATATTATCAAAAAGCAGCTCGAAGAAAAAAGCAAATCTCTTGCAGAACATGTTAAACGTGTTCAGACCCTTGATCTTGAGAGAAGCCGGGCCAGATCATCGTATACGACTTTAAAGAAAATGGAATACAATTTCGAGTGGTACAAAGATGGCGTTCGAGCCATAATGAAAAAGAACAGAGCCGATAAAGATGGTGTGCTGCCGGGAGGATTAGAAATCGATGACGGTAATAGTATTTTAGGACTGATGGCTGATATCGTCGAACCGAAACCTTCCTATGAAACTGCGGTGGAAGCGGTTCTTGGAGAATCGTTACAGTACATTCTTGTCAAGGATCAAAAAGCAGGCCATGGTTCCATCGACTATCTTCAAACAACCGGTGAGGGACGTGGAGGCTTTATCCCTGTCTCATCTGTCAAAGACATGGGGTTCGACAGCAAGGTAAAGCCCGACCGTCAAAAAAGGCTTTTGAACCATGTTTCTGTTAAAGAGGGGTTTGAAAAGGTAACAGAAGCGCTTTTAGGGCATGTCGTTGTTACCGCCGATATTGAAGAGGCCATAAAGATATTCAATAGCAATGGTGCATGGCAGACGATTGTCACCAAAGACGGCGATTTAATTTCCCATCAGGGCATCATGGTTGGCGGCAGTAAAGAAAAATTATCAGGAATCCTTGCAAAAAAGCAGGAGATTAAAAAGATAAGGCTTGAGATCAAAAGATTAAATCAGAAATTTGAAACAGCCCGCCATGATCAAAAAGAATTGGAATCTGAAGTCCGGGTCATTGAAAGCGACTTGCAAAAACTTCAGGCTTTAAAGAACAAAGCAGAGCACCACGAAGTCGAAGCGGAAAAGGCTCTTTACAAAGCAACCGAGGACTTCAAACACGCCCAACGACATCTTGAAATCGTCCGTTTGGAGCAGGAACGTCTCCTGGGCGAAGAAAGTGACATTGATGAAGAAATGACCAGATACAACGAGGCGGTTGAGAACGTCGAAAATCAAGTTAAAAATGCTCAGGAGATGGTCTCTGAAAAGCTGGAACAGATAGCCGCTGTTTCATCTGAAATGGAAGCGTTTGATCAGAAAATCGTCGATCTGAAGCTCAAACTGACCTCGTTAACCGCCAAACTGGAAAACAGTAATAACACCTTAAAGCGGCTTAAAGAATTTCAAAATGATGGGATAAAACAGCTTGAACAGCTTTCCCGGGATATTTCCCAAAAAAAACAAAAAAGGAGCTCTCTTAAACAAAAAATAGAAGAATATGAACAGATGCTTTCCGGCAGGTATGAAGATATGAAGCGCTTTGAGCAAGCACTTGAGAAAAATGAGGAGGATTACACTGCCATCGATACAAAGCTGAAAGATAGTGACAGTATCATATCGGACATACAGACCCGGCGGGATAAAACCGTGCAAAAAACTCGCTTGCTTGAGCTTGAACAATCAGAGCGACACATTAAACGGGAAAATATCGCCAACCGCCTGGAAGAAACCTATCACAGTCCCCTATCGGTATTTAAGTCGGAATTCGACAATATGGAAAATTCTATGGACACATCCATGGATGACATGGAAGATAAACTTTTCCGGCTCAGAAAAAAGATTGCAAATATCGACGATGTCAATCTTGGCGCCATAAAGGAGTATGAACAGCTCAAAGATCGTTTTGACTTTCTGAACGAACAGAGCGACGATCTTGCAAAGGCCATCGACGACCTTCATAAAGTTGTCAAAAAGATAAACCGGACAACACAGGAACGATTTATCAAAACCTTCGATAGTGTTAATGATAAGTTGAATGAGGTGTTCCCCCGTCTTTTCGAAGGCGGCAGCGCCAAACTCATCATGACAGAGCCGAACAATCCCCTTGAAACCGGTATAGAGTTCGTGATTCATCCTCCGGGGAAAAAACTAACAAGAATGAGCCTTCTTTCCGGGGGAGAAAAAGCACTCTCAGCCATTGCATTTATCTTTTCCATCTTTTTAATTAAGCCGGCATTTTTCTGTCTCATGGACGAAATTGACACATCTCTTGATGATACGAATATTTTTCGCTTCAATGATCTGCTCCAGATCATTGGAGATAAATCTCAAATAATTATGATCACCCACAATAAAAGGACTATGGAATTTGCCGACACTCTGTTCGGAATCACTATGGAAAAAAAGGGGGTTTCCAAGATTGTTTCGGTAAACTTGCGGAAGACAGAAGGATAAACTTGGTTATGGCATTCACCTGGTTAAAAAAGAATGATGAGGGAATCATTGAGGAGGATCCGGAAAAATCGACTGGTCTTTTAAAACGCCTGAAAAAGGGCCTCTCAAAAACCCGCAAACTTTTATCAACAGATATTAACGAGCTGTTTGCAGGCAATAGAAGGATTGACGATGAACTGCTGGAGGAACTTGAAGAACTTCTAATCACTTCGGACATTGGTGTCCAGACTACCATGGATCTTATACAGAGCATTTCAAAAAAATCTTCAGAAATATCAGGCGCCGATCAGCTCAAAATAGTTCTCAAAGAAAAAATACTTGCATTGCTGAATTCGAAAAAACCCGCTCCTCAAAATATTACAACCGGACCTCGCGTCATAATGGTAATCGGCGTAAACGGTGTGGGCAAAACAACTACCATCGGGAAGCTGGCAGCGAAATTTGTGGCTTCGGGGGAAAAGGTTATCATGGCTGCCGCCGACACTTTTCGGGCGGCGGCGATTGAACAGCTTGTGATATGGGCCCAAAGAGCCGGTGTGGAAATTGTAAAACATAAGGAAATGTCGGATCCTGCCGCCGTTGCATATGACGGGATTGAAGCGGCGATGGCAAGAGGTTCGGATGTTGTTATTATAGATACTGCCGGGAGGCTTCACACAAGGAAAGACCTGATGGAAGAGCTTAAAAAAATAAAGCGTGCCATTTCAAAGAAACTTCCTGGAGCACCCCATGAAATCCTTCTTGTTCTTGATGCCACAACCGGTCAAAACGCCATTTCACAGGCCGAGCTTTTTAATGGTGCCCTTGACGTCACAGGAATCGCCCTTACAAAACTTGATGGAACAGCCAGGGGCGGAATCGTCGTCAGCATATGCAGTACGCTTGAAATCCCGTTAAAATATATTGGAGTCGGTGAAAAAATTGAAGATCTGCAGGAATTTGATTCGGTCCAGTTTGTTAACGCATTATTTTAGGAAAACGTTTATACCGTATTTTAGGTGCTTAGACAATTAAGTGTGAAGTGCCTAAAGTGATCTAAAGTTCCTAAAATTAAGGAATACTGCCAATTTGTATAAAAGCCTGAGCGTAGCGACTCCTTAACTTTAGCTCACTTCAAACTTTAGCTCACTTGTAACTTTTCTGGCTTGTCCTGGTTGGTATTTATCCGGTTAAAACCGAAATTTTGAAGAATTACTCTCCCCAAATGTAATGATACAGCCCGATAACGGTATTAAATATAAAAAAAGTGTTGATAACTGCTGTTTTATGTTGACATGGAAAATTTGCTAATGTATGAGTTTTTTAATATTGCCGCTTAACTGACTATTAATCAACAACAAAAAGGGGGGACAATTATGACAAAAGCAGAATTAGTAGCAATGATGGCAAAGGATGCAAAAATCTCCAAGGTTGCCGCTTCAACCGCACTCGACTCTTTCATGACAAATGTAACAAAGACTCTGAAGAAAAAAGATGGCAAAGTAACGTTGGTCGGATTTGGCACTTTTGCAAAAATTCGTCGAAAAGCTCGAAAAGGACGGAATCCTCAAACCGGTGATCCCATTAAAATTAAAGCTCGCAATGTAGTAAAGTTTCGACCCGGCAAGAAACTCAAAGATGCCATATAACTAATCGGTTGAAGCGGTTTATTTATAAGCACCCGAATAGATAAGCCGCTTCAATAGGTTATCTCGAAGCCATTAAACTCACCTTTATATTCTTCCCATATTACATCCACATCAAGGACTTTTGCAATGGGCGGTCCATGGTTGCACCAGGCAAGCATTGAATCGACATTTTCTTTAGGGCCTTCAAACACGGCTGCAACGTTTCCATCCCTTTGATTTTTCACCCATCCGAAAACACCGTATCTGTCCGCAGCTTTCTTTGTCTCCAACCTGAAAAAGACTCCTTGAACTCTGCCACTGATGACAGCACGAACTCTTACTTTGTTTTCCATGCCCACCCCCTTTTTAATTGACGATTGAAGATTTTTAATTGTCAATCTTCAATCGTCAATCTTTTCAGGGTTTCCTCATCAATTATTTCAACTCCCAAATCGTTTGCCCGTTCGAGCTTGGAACCCGGTGAAGTGCCGGCCACAAGATAATCCGTGTTCCGGCTCACAGAACCGGTTACCTTTCCTCCTGTCATTTCGATGATCTTTTTGGCCTGGCTTCTTGTCAGGGTTTCAAGTGTGCCTGTAAGAACAAACACCTTACCTTCCAGCCTACCTTCTTCTCGGATATTTTCACCAAGAATTCGGACTCCGCCGGCAATAATATCATTTACTGCATTCCGGTTTTCATACTGTTCAAAAAAGCCTGCTATACTTTCAGCAACAACAGGCCCCACTCCTTCAATCGCTATAAGATCATCCATTGTTGCACTAATAAGTTTTTCCAGACTTCCAAAGGTTTTTGCAAGGATGCCGGCCACATGTTCTCCCACATGCCGGATTCCGAGAGAGTATATAAAACAGGCCAGAGTGATCTGTTTGCTTTTTGCAATTGCGTCTATAATGTTTGCGGCTGATTTCGCTCCCATCCGTTCCAGGTTTTTAAGCGTATCCTCATGCATCCGAAAGATATCAGCATATGAAAAGAGCAATCCCCTGTCTACCAGCTGCTCGACCAGTTTATCCCCCATGCCTTCTATGTCGAAAGCACCCTTTGATGCGAAATGCTTAATCCGTTCTTTTACCTGGGCGGAACAGGCAATGTTAATGCACCTTAAAGCCGCCTCATCTTCAGCACGAACAACATAAGAATTGCATACAGGACAATTTTGCGGCATTTTGAATCTTCTTTCTTTCCCCGTCCTTTTTGAAGATATCACTTTAACAACTTCGGGTATCACGTCCCCGGCCCGCTGGACCAGAACCGTGTCGCCTATTCTTATATCTTTTCTTGTTATTTCATCTTCGTTGTGAAGCGTTGCGCGGCTGACCATGGCTCCGCCAATATTTACTGGAGTAAGATGAGCCACAGGAGTCAGCACACCTGTTCTTCCGACCTGCACTTCTATGCCGGTCACCCGGGTTGTCTCTTGAAGTGCCTTAAACTTATAGGCTATGGCCCATCGCGGGCTCCTGGATGTTGCTCCTAAAAGCTGCTGCAATCGAATATCGTCGACTTTAATCACAACACCATCAATATCATAGGGCAAAAGATGCCGCTTTTCAATAAGTTCCCTGTAATATTCAAGGACCTCACTGATGGTGATTTTTGGTCTGATATGCGGATTAATTCTGAATCCGAGATCCTGCAAGGCATACAGTGTATCCCAGTGCGATTCCACAACAAGATCGGTTACAACCCCTATCCCGTAGAAAAATATTTCTAAAGGACGCTTGGCCGTAATTCTGGAATCGAGCTGCCTTAAAGATCCGGCTGCTGCATTTCTGGGATTGGCAAATGGAGGCAGATTTTGTTGGAGACGTTCATCGTTTAACCTCTCAAACTCTTCCTTTCTGATAAAAACCTCCCCCCTTACCTCAAGGTGTGATGGAATGTTTTTATCTTCTCCGCTTTCAAGGACCATGGGTGCCGATCGTATGGTCCGGGCGTTTGATGTAATCAACTCACCGTTGAACCCATCACCGCGGGTGGACGCAGTGACAAGCCGGCCGTCTTCATAAACAAGCTCAATTGCAACACCGTCTAACTTGGGTTCGGCAGTATAGATAATTTCACTGCTCGTATCGAGATTTCTTTTTATGCGAAGGTCAAAATCAATGATGTCCGAATCTTTAAATCCATTATCCAGACTCAGCATGGGAATGGAATGCTCAATGGTTTCGAATTTGTCAAGGGGTGGAGCCCCAACCCGCAAAGTGGGCGAGTCCGGACTCGAAAGCTCAGGATAGTCCGTCTCCAGCCTTATCAACTCCTGCATCATCCGGTCGTATTCGGAATCGGATATTTCAGGGTCATCCAGCACATAGTATCGATAATTATGCCTGTGAAGCGCTTGCTTTAAGTCATCAACTTTTCTTATTACAGCGGGATCTATATTTTCCATAAATTTAGGCATATACTTTAGAAGGTCATAATTTGAGCTTTCTAAATCCTGTAATTGATAAAGAAGCACATTTAAGGCCATGCATAGTATACCTTAATCAGACCGGTCTCGCCAATCTCGCAAGCTCATCTTTCACTTCATCAATAATATCGTAGAACCACATCAGATCCTCTATTGAAAGGCGGCCCGTCTTCATCGGCGCTCTTTCCGTACCATCTTTTTTCATTAATATCCTTGGTCCGATCTGGAGTTTAGGCTCACCTTCACCATATTGATTTATCGAAACAACAAGTCCGGTTTCTTCACATTTCCACTTCTTTAACATTTTGTCTTTATTAGGGTCAAATGCCATATTTTCC
>JAUWLP010000167.1 GCA_030613575.1 Desulfobacteraceae bacterium | reverse complement strand
AATAAATCTATTTCAAATGAGCTTCATTTATGATTAATATTATTATGCTAATCTTTGACAATCTCGTAAAAAGTCGAAATTAGACGGCAAAGTAAAAAGCTCCAAATTCAAGGCGCGCAAATCCTGAGGAATGAGGCGTACTTATAGTACGCTGCAATGACGAAGGATGCAGCGCAACGCAGAAGTTGGACTTTTTACGAAGCCGTCAATCTTTTAATAACAAAAGGAGATTATTATGGACAAAAAAGTTACCGTAGTCGGCGCCGGCAATGTGGGGGCAACCGCAGCTCAAAGACTGGCAGAAAAAGAGTTATGCGATGTGGTCTTGATTGATATCATTGAAGGGTTTCCCCAGGGCAAAGCCCTCGATCTTGCTGAGGCTGCGCCGATTGAAAAGCATGATGCCCGTCTTATGGGTTCAAACGATTATGCAGAGTCAGCAAACTCTGATATCGTCATCATTACTGCCGGCATACCCAGAAAGCCGGGGATGAGCCGGGACGACCTTCTCAATATCAATGCAGGAATCATGGATAATGTTACCAAAGAGGTAGCAAAACTATCTCCTGATGCTGTAATTATCGTTGTTAGCAATCCCCTTGATGCCATGTGTCACGTTGCATATGAAACCAGTGGTTTCCCAAAAAACAGAGTTATCGGCATGGCCGGTGTGCTCGACTCAGCACGTTTCAGGTCTTTTATTGCCATGGAGCTCAATGTTTCCGTGGAAAATACAACTGCATTTGTCCTTGGCGGGCATGGCGACACAATGGTGCCGCTGCCTCGCTATTCCACTGTAGCAGGCATACCTATTACAGAACTGCTGCCAAAAGAACGGATAGACGCTCTGGTAGAAAGAACCGCTAATGGCGGAGCTGAAATTGTCGGACTTTTAAAAACAGGTAGTGCCTTTTATGCACCGGCTTCAGCCGCGGTGGAAATGGCTGAATCTATTCTCAAAGATAAGAAGAAAATCCTGCCATGCGCAGCATACCTTGAGGGTGAATATGGATTTAACGAACTTTTTATAGGTGTGCCTGTAAAACTTGGAGCAAATGGTGTGGAGGAGATCATTGAAATTACCCTCACTGCTGAAGAGAAGGCAGCCCTTGAGAAATCGGCCGATGCAGTCAGAGAACTCAAGGAAGCATTGAAAAAATTGGCATAGACAGATACCGGTTTATCCGGGTTAGGAATTCTGGTTAAGTGTTTTCTTCACCGCTTCTGCAACTCTACGATTAATCCCGGGCAGCGTACTAAGTTCTTCGAGTGTTGCTGCCCGGATCTTTTTAATGCTTTTAAAATGCTTTAAAAGCGTTGTCTTTCTTTTTTTACCGACTCCCGGAATTGAATCAAGAGCAGAACGGATAAATCTCTTTCCGCGACGCTTACGGTGAAAAGATATTGTGAAACCATGGGATTTGTCCCTTATTTTTTCTAAAAAAAGGAGAGCTTCCCCTCCCCTCCCCATATTTACCGGATTAACCTGTCCGGGTTTATAAATCTTATCTTGTGTTTCCCCTTTGCTTTCATTTTTCTTTGCGATGCTGATGATTTGAAATGTTTGCTCCAGTTTCAGCGACTCTATTACCGATACCGCAATATTGAGCTGTCCTTTACCACCGTCCACCATCAGCATATCAGGATACGGCTTTGATTTGTCGCCTTTAACATACCGTCTTTTCAGGACTTCAGCCATACAGGTATAATCGTCTTGTGCTTCAACCGATTTTAGCCTGTACTTTCTATATAAAGATTTGTTCGGTTTGCCATTTTCAAATACAACCATTCCGGCTACGGCCTCTGTCCCTGAAATACTGGAAATGTCAAAGCACTCAATTCGCTGTGGTATTTTATCCATTCTCAGTCGTTTCTGTAGCTTAATAAGAATCTCCGTGTCGGTGGCGGCCGAATCTCTAAATTCTTTCAGACTGTTTTCTGCGTTCCGGGATGCCAACTTAACAAGACGGAGTTTTTCACCCTTTTTCGGTTCCAGAATACTCACTTTATTCCCCTTAATGCTGCTCAAAAGTTCTTCCAGCAAAAATGCGTCATCAAGTGGAGTCGGGATAAGAACCTCTTTGGGAACAAAGGGAGCTTTTTCATAATATTGCCGGATAAATGCTCCAATCATTTCCTCCTCGGTCGACATGATCTCTGAAAAATTGAAATGCCTTGTCCCCAATAAAAAGCCACTGCGAACAAAAAAAACTGTAATCATAGAATATTCATAAGACCCGGCAAATCCTATTACATCCCGATCCTTAAAATCATTTGTGACCGCCACCTGCTTTTCAATGACTTGTTCAAGTGCAAACATCTTGTCCCTCAAAACTGCTGCCTTTTCATAGTCTTGCTTATTTGCGGCCGATATCATCTCTTTTTTTATTTTTTGAATAAGATCGGGGGTTCTCCCTTTCAAAAAGAGGATCACCTCTTTTACGATTTTGTTGTATTCGTTTTTGTCAATATCAAGACAGCAGGGAGCAAGACATGCTCCCATCTGATGGTTAATGCACGGCCGTGACCGGTTTTTAAAATCTTTTATTGTACACTTTCGAAGCTTGAATGTTTTATGGATTATTTTGAGCGTTTTCCGAACAGCAGCAGAAGATGCAAATGGACCAAAATAGAGATCCCCGTCTTTTTTTATTTTCCTGACAACGGTAAGATTGGGATATGGATTTGTTAAATTCAGGCGCAAACAAGGATACCGTTTATCATCTTTTAATATAACGTTATAGCGTGGCCGGTAACGTTTAATAAGGTTAGATTCAAGAATCAGGGCTTCTTTCTCTGTGCCGGTGATAATGGTCTCAAAGTATGATATTTTTTTAACAAGAATTCCTGTTTTTATGTCCTGGTGCAACGAGCCGGTCCGAGATATTGCAAAGTATGAAGATAGTCGTTTTTTCAGATTCCGGGCTTTACCCACATAAATCACCCTGTCCTCGGCATCCTTCATAACATAGACACCCGGCCCGGCTGGAACCATGGCCAGTTTGTCCTGGATACGTGATGCTGAATGCGGGTTGGTAGATTGCATTGCTTGGCAAATAAATGTGAAGTGTCTAAAGTGATCTAAAGTGCCTAAAGTTAGGGAATATTGCCAATTTATATAAAAGTTGGAGCGTAGCGACTCCTTAACTTTAGATCACTTCAAACTTTAGTTCACTTTAGTCACTTTTCCGGTCTGTCCGGGTTAGGTTACAGTTCAAACACAATCATCTTTTTTAACGCTTTAATCTGATCTCGCAGTTCTGAAGCCCTTTCAAACGCAAGCTCTTTTGCTGCCAGTTCCATCTGTTCTTCCAAATTTTTAATGATCTCATCTAAATTTTCTAAAGAATCGTATTGGGCCACGGCTTCCGACACCCTGTCTGCCAGTTCATCTTTCTGTTCATACATCTTGGCAAATATTGACGTGATATCTTTTTCTATGCTTTCCGGTGTAATTGAATGCTTTTCATTGTAAGATTTTTGAATTTTTCTTCGCCGGTCAGTTTCATCTATGGCTTGCTTCATGGATCGTGTCACAACATCGGCATACATTATGACCTGTCCCCGGACATTTCTGGAAGCACGGCCGCAGGTCTGTATAAGTGATCTTTTAGAGCGCAGGAAACCCTCCTTGTCTGCATCGAGTATGGCCACAAGTGAGACCTCCGGAATGTCGAGACCTTCTCGAAGAAGATTAATACCGATGAGAACGTCGAATTTCCCCTTTCTGAGATCGTAAATAATATCCATCCGTTCCAGAGTGCTGATATCAGCATGAAGATACCGCACCCTTATCCCCAAATCAGAATAATATTCTGTAAGATCTTCAGCCATACGCTTTGTAAGTGTGGTTACCAGGACCCTTTCATCCCTTTCCCGGCGTATCAGAATTTCCTCAAAAAGATCATCAACCTGGTTTTCAGCTCTCCTGACATCTATTTTAGGGTCAATAAGGCCGGTCGGCCTTACGATCTGCTCTACAAGTTCGTTTTTTGCTTTTTCAATTTCGTAGTCAGCAGGAGTTGCCGACACGTAGACCACCTGTGGTGTTTTTGATTCAAACTCATGGAACGCCAAAGGCCTGTTATCCAAAGCAGACGGCAACCTGAATCCATATTCAACAAGCGTCTCCTTGCGGGATCTGTCACCTTTGTACATTGCTCGAAGTTGGGGGATGGCAATATGACTTTCATCAGTAAATACCAAAATATCGTCCGGAAAATAATCGAGAAGTGTTGGTGGTGGTTCACCGGGTGTCCTCTGTGTTAAATGGCGTGAATAATTTTCTATTCCGTTGCAGTATCCAAGTTCCTGCATCATTTCCAGGTCAAAATCTGTCCGTTCTTGAATACGCTGTGCTTCAATCAGCTTGTTCTCAGCTCTGAAATAATCGATCCTTTGCTTTAATTCGGTAATAATCGTCTTTGTGGCTTTTTGCAGAATACTTTTTTCAGTAACATAATGGCTTGCAGGATAAATGGTGGTGCGTTTCAAGCGTTTTTTAACAATGCCTCTTAGAGGGTCAATCTCTGCAATACTTTCTATCACATCCCCAAAAAAATCGATACGGAGCGCCCTGTCTTCTTCATAGGACGGAAAGATTTCAACCCTGTCGCCCCTTACCCGGAAGACCCCTCTGTGAAAATCGATATCATTCCGCTCGTAATGAATGGCAACCAGATCTGAAATGAGCCCGTCACGAACCAGCTCCATATCTTTTTCAATGTCAACACGCATATCCAGATAATCTTCAGGAGCGCCGAGCCCGAATATGCACGATACGCTGGCCACAACGATCACATCCCTTCGGGACAATACAGATCGTGTTGCAGAATGGCGAAGCTTGTCGATCATTTCGTTGATTGAGGAATCTTTCTGAATATATGTATCGCTTGAAGGAATATATGCTTCAGGCTGGTAGTAATCATAATAACTGACGAAATATTCAACGGCATTTTCCGGAAATAGTATTCTGAACTCATTGTAAAGCTGGGCGGCAAGGGTTTTGTTCGGGGCGATTACAAGGGTAGGTTTCTCGACCTTTGCAATTACATGTGCCATGGTAAAAGTTTTGCCGGATCCCGTGACCCCCAAGAGAACATGGTGTTTTTTGCCGGCCAAAATCCATTTACTCAAAGCTTGGATTGCGTTATACTGGTCGCCTTTGGGTGTAAAATCTGAGACTAACTTAAAGGAAGGCATGAGCTTGGATATGGCAATTTTTGTGTATTTTTTGGCAAAAAAAATGCTTAGCCAATTAAGTGTGAAGTGACTAAAGTGATCTAAAGTGCCTAAAGTTAAGGAATTCTGCCAATTTGTATAGAAGCCGGAGCGTAGCGACTCCTTAACTTTAGCTCACTTCAAACTTTAGCTCATTTTAGGCATTTTAGGCATTCTTTTAATCATTAAATTTCCAAATTGTTCCTTCGGCTCGATCTTCTAAAATTATGTTCATATCATCAAGTTGTTTTCTGATATTATCTGCCTTTTCCCAGTTCTTTGCCTTTCTGGCCTCAT
>JAUWLP010000192.1 GCA_030613575.1 Desulfobacteraceae bacterium | reverse complement strand
TGTCCATCCATAAATGGTCTTTTTGCCCAATCTCTGCGTTATGTTCAAAAAATAATCCTCGGAATATTAAACATATGCCTGTGGTTATTTTTTTCACATGCCTTGATCTTGAACAAAAATCCTCATTTATGGATGGACACTGGATAATATAATTTAAAATTCGATGACTTTTTATAGCATTCCGCCATTATTGACATTGTGCTGCTTTTTCGGCCTTGCCGTTCTGACTATTTTCCGTGGTTCCAGGACAAAAACCAACTTTCTTTTTTTTACGATTTGCATACTCGGCTCTTTTCTCTATATCGACATACTTTTCGCCTTCAATGTCAAATCGGAAAAAATCGCTCTTTGGGTCAGTCGTACGGATCATTTTTTTATTGTGTATGTATTTCCCGTATACATTCATTTTTTTCATGCTTATCTCAATATTTCGGGTCGAAAATGGCTTATCCGGAGTGCATACGCCTATGCATTTATTCTGATGTGCGTTACGCCCACGCCTTATTATATCGAATCCATGCAGAAACATTATTTCGGTTATTTTGCAAAGGGCGGAATCTTTTATCCCTTTTTCGGCCTGGCCGCGCTCTTCGTAACCCTATATGTTCTGGTGCTGTTGTTGAATGCCATCCGTAAAGAGACAAACAGTTCCCACAAAAACCGGCTTAAATATCTGTTTGCCGGATTTGGCTTTATGGGCCTCATGAACGGATTGAATGTCTTTCCGGTCTATGGGTATTCCGTATATCCACCCGGCAATTTAAGTTTTGTTCCCCTTATTATTTTTGCTGTGGGACTTTTTAAGCATGATCTTCTTGACATGGGAATATTAATCAAAAAAAGCCTCGTCTATTCACTTTTGACCGCATTTCTGACCTGCTTATATGCTCTAATCATCATTATGGCGAATAAGGTCATTAAGAATTTTAATTTTTCAGATTCCATCTATTTTCCCATATGCTTTTTTCTTTTAATCGCTTTTGTTTTCGGACCGCTAAAATCAAAAATACAGGTCTTTATCGACGGCATCTTCTACAAAGGCAAGTATGATTATCAGAAAACCATCAAACGGGTCAGCCAGTTGATCGTATCCGTGCTCGATTATGAGGAAATCGGCAAACTTCTGATGGATACGGTTGTTGATACCATGAAGGTTCGTCATTGCGCTCTTTTTTTGAGGGATACATCGGGATCGAGTTTTATAAATTTATCCATCCGTGGGGAACAGACCGATCGGGAGCGCTCCATTTTGATGAACAAAGACACTTGTGTGATCAAATTCATGAAAAATCACCGTCAGCCCGTTATGATAAAAAATCTTAAGCAAAAGATTTCATCGCCTGAAATAAAGGATGTGCTCAAAGATATGGATGGGTTGGGCGCAGAAATTGTTCTTCCGATGATCTTTGAAGAAAATCTGAACGGATTTATTGTTCTGGGGGAGAAACTGTCCGGGGATCTTTTCACGCGTGAAGATATGGATCTTCTTGAGACACTTGCCGGACAGAGCTCACTTGCTGTTGAGAATGCGCGTTCCTATAAGTTGCTCAATGATCTAAACGAGAATCTTGAAAAAAAGGTCGAAGAAAGGACCACAGATCTGAAATACGCTCTGTCTGAAAAGGAGCGAACCCAGGAAATGTTAATCCGCTCGGAAAGCCTTGCCGCAATCGGACAATTGGTTGCCGGCGTTGCCCATGAACTGAACAATCCGTTGACAACGGTTACAAGCCTGGTACAGGCTACCATAGAAGATATTGATCAATGGGATAAACAGCAGCCTTTCGACCCGGAATTGATAGACGATCTAAAGTTTGCCGATAAGGAACTTGGCAGGGCCAAGTCGATTGTGGCAAGTCTTTTAGGGCTCTCCCGGCAGACCCAGACCTATTCGGAAGCGGTGAGCATCAATTCGGTTGTAAAAGATGCGTTACGGATTATGCACAACCAGTACAAACATCACGGTCTTGAAATCGTGGAAAATTATGACCGGGACCTCCCGGATATTCAGGGAAATTTTGCCAATTTGGGTCAGGTGGCGCTGAATATTATTCAAAATGCCATTCAGTCTGTTGTCCATAACAAGGGAGTCATATACCTTGATACATGGTTTGACTCTGATAAAAGCCAGGTGGTTTTTTCCTGCAAAGATACCGGACCCGGCATTCCCGAATCTATCCGGAAGGACATTTTCAAACCCTTTTTTACAACCAAAGAGGTGGGCAGGGGAACCGGCCTTGGATTATACATCTGTCATGAAATTGTCCGGAAACACGGCGGCACGTTAAAGCTCAGAGACAGTGATGGACCGGGTGCGGTATTTGAGGTAAAGTTGCCCATAGATGGTAAATCTTGATGGCTTCGTAAAAATCTGACTTTTTTCGAGAACGTCAATCTTGACAATTTCGAAAAGATGATAAAAGATATTTAATCTAACATTGAAATCTCTGTTCTCTGGGTCACGTCAGAGTTAGCCGACTCTTCCTGAAGAAACGCCGAAAGAGTTTGAAGTGAACTAAAGTTTAAAGTGAGCTAAAGTTAAGGAATTTTGTCAATTATATAAAATCACCGGAGCGTAGCGACTCCATAACTTTAGGCACTTTAGGTCACTTATCACTTTTAACTTGTCCGGCTTGTAGGATAATAGACCCTTTTAGGGTGAAACCAAAATCTGGCCCTTTGGTTCAGGTTTTTTTACTAAGGTGGTTAAAGGAGTATAACCATGCCGATATATGAGTTCAAATGTTTAAAATGCGAAGAATTTATTGAGATGCTTGTCATGAGTCAAGATGAAGAAATTGAACTTAAATGCCCTAAATGCGGCGGCGAGGAACTGGAACGGGTTCTGAGTACCACCAGCTACACTATGGGCTATGGTTCCGGGGCAGGCACGGGGGTGAAATCTCAGACCAGGACCTGCCCAAGCGGCAGCTGCACTACCTATGAAGTACCCGGGCACACGCGGTAAGCGCTTTTTCTGGAAGAACTGTGCTTATATACGATGATATATTTTCATGGAGCGGATGGGGCGGCAAACTCATGCTGGGGCGCGGAAAGTGCCGGCTCCGTATCTATGATCTTAAAAAGGATGACAAAAAGGGTTTGATGCATTTAAGACCAATTATCGTGGTGGTTTCAGATGTCCCGGACAGTAAAATGGACGTAAGGAGCGCCACCAGCCATGTTGCCACCCTGGTTGCAGAGGAGTTTAACCTCGATCCAAACCGCATGCTCTGGATAGAATATTATCCGGAGCATAAATATGGTGTTGATGACAAATATATCATTTCGGAAAAATTTGATGCCGTTGAATTTACATGGATCGGGAACAAGGCCATACAGCCAAAATGGCGAACATTAAAGCCGCCGCTGCTGGATGAAATCAAAAAACTGGTAAACAGTTGATCAACACCGTTTAAGAACCTAAAATTTTAACGGGTTTCCCACTCTTTGTGCGTCTTGCTCCCTTAAAATATGCGTATAACTCATTGTTGTTGAATCATCTTTATATCCCAATAGTTCCTTGACATGTCCCATTGGTTTCCCCATAATAATTCCTATATATTCATAAATTTTATCATTATATGTTATGTAATGTCACAAATTACAGAAT
>JAUWLP010000031.1 GCA_030613575.1 Desulfobacteraceae bacterium | reverse complement strand
ACGCACATGGCCCCGATCCCCTCCCCTTTTCCGATCATTCCAAGACCTTCGAAGGTTGTTGCTTTAACATTAACACACTCCGGTTCGATTTCAATTGTTCGGGCAATGTTTTTTTCCATTGTTTCTTTGTACGATGAAAGTTTTGGAGCATCGGCAAAGATGGTCGAATCTAAATTCGTGATTTTAAAGTTCTTGCTGTTGACCAGTTCATAAGTTTTGGCAAGAATTTTTATGCTGGAAATGTCTTTATACTCCGGGTCAGTATCCGGAAAATGCAAACCGATATCGCCAAGACCGGCAGCTCCCAACAGTGCGTCACACACCGCATGAACAAGTACATCGGCGTCTGAATGTCCTAACAGCCCCTTTTCAAAAGGAATTGTGACCCCGCCCAGAACAAGTTTCCGCCCTGCAGTAAGCCGATGAACATCACATCCTATACCGATGCGCATTGTAATCTCCATTGTTTATTGAACCATTTCCGATTATAATCATAACATGACTATAGATTTTCACCTCTATATAACCTATATAAATTCTTGACGCAACACCGGTCGATAGCTATATCAGTGATTACTATAGGATTTATGATTTTTGATTGGCGATTGTTGATTGGAAAGATCAATAAAAACATAGCCATATTTAATTAAAAACCAAAAACATTTTCTTAAAGGCTATATCATCTTAATTGAGTTTTGAGTCAATCTTTTCTATTAGTTTCTCAATTGTGATTTTTGTGCTTTTTGTGACAAATATTTTTTGGTTCCGGCTTGTCCGGGTTAGGAACTGCAGGAAAAAGTCATGTCCATCCGAATGGTTGCACAGGAACTTTATCGCATTTTGCAAGAGGTCGAAAAAATCGAAAAGCAGTTCAAAAATGCGCCCATGGAGAAACAAGAAGAAATTAAAGATAAGCTTCGTAAAATAAAAGCCGAACGAAATCGAATACGTGCCGCCCTTGAGGGCAGAATAGATCGTAAGTCAAAACATCGCACTTGGAGTATAAAAAAGTGAGCATCAAAATGCTATTAGAACAAATTAAAAACACAGGAAAAACCACTCTTAACGAAAATGAATCAAAACAGCTTCTTAAAGAATACGGCGTACCGGTTGTCAATGAAATTGTTGCCATGAATAAGGATGAAGCTGTGAAAGCCGCAAGTAAAATCGGGTTTCCGGTGGTGCTCAAAGGGTTGGGTTCAACTCTATTGCATAAGACCGAACGAGATCTGGTTCACCTTAATCTCGCAGATGCTCAAGCGGTCAGCAAAGCTGCCCTTTCAATTATTGACCGGGCAGGTGATGAACTCCAGGGCCTGCTTGTACAGCCACAGATTCAAGGCAAAAGGGAGTTTGTTGCCGGTCTGTTTCGTGATGAACAGTTCGGACCTGTGGTCATGTTTGGTGTCGGGGGTATATTTACCGAAGCGCTTTCTGATGTTTCTTTCCGGATTGCACCGTTAACTCAAACAGACGCAGCAAATATGCTTGATGAAATCAGGGCAAAATCGCTTCTCGGAAATTTCAGAGGTGAAAACGGTGCAGATCGTAATCAATTAGTAAATACACTGCTTGGCCTTTCCCGTATCGGAACAGAACATCCGGATATTGCGGAAATTGATATTAATCCCCTGCTTATAACGCCGACCGGCAATGTATGTGCGGTTGATGCCCTTGTGATCGTGGCCAATAAAACTGATGCAGAGGTTTTGTTGCCACCGGTGGACCCCGTATCATTGACTAATTTTTTCTATCCAAAACAGATCGCATTTGTGGGCGCCTCTTCTCAATTGGGTAAATGGGGGCATATACTTTTTACGACAACCATCAGCGGTGGATTTGAAGGTGAGATATATCTGGTAAACCGCAAAGGCGGTTCAATTGCGGGACGGCCGGTCTACAGATCGGTTATTGAAATTCCCGGAAAGGTCGATTTGGCTGTTGTTACAATACCGGCTTCAAAGGTGATAGACCTGATCCCCCAGTTTAAGGAAAAAGGTATCCGGAATATGCTCCTTATAGCATCTGGATTCGGAGAAATCGGTACTGCCGGAAAAAAAGTCGAGAAAAGCCTCGTAAAACAAGCAAGAGAAGCAGGGATACTGGTTCTGGGCCCCAATACAATGGGAATCTGCAACCCTCATATCAATTTTTACTGCACCGGAAGCAATGTCCGGCCCAGGGCCGGTTCAACCGCGATGGTTGCTCAGTCAGGAAATATGGGAATGCAGCTTATGGCATTTGCCGAGAAACAAAACATTGGAATACGGGGCTTCTGTGGCTCCGGCAACGAAGCCATGATCACAATCGAAGATTATCTTGACGCCTTTGAGACCGATTCTTTGACCAGAACAGTGATGCTGTATGTTGAAAGCGTTAAAAACGGTCGCCGTTTTTTTGAAAGCGCCTGCCGTGTAGGAAAAAAGAAACCAATTGTTCTTTTAAAAGGAGGACAGAGCAAGGCTGGTAATCGAGCAGCATCCAGCCACACAGGTGCATTAACTTCAGACTCAAAGCTTTTTAATGCGGTATGCCGCCAGGCCGGTATAATTAAAGTGGAACAGCCCATGGATTTGCTCGATCTGGCAGCATCGTTTTCATCTCTGCCTTTACCCAAAGGGAATCGTGTTGCCATTATGACTCTTGGAGGGGGGTGGGGTGTTGTAACAGCGGACCTGTGTTCGGAATACGGGCTCAAAGTGCCAGAACTCTCTCCGGAGATCGTAAAGCGCCTGGACAGATTACTTCCCCACTACTGGAGCAGATCAAACCCCATAGACATGGTTGGCGAAAACGACAATAAATTACCCATGATTGTGATCCAGGAACTTCTGAAATGGGATGGCTGTGATGGAGTGATCAATCTGGGAATTTTAGGCCGAAGGATCATGCTAAAAAGTCTTGGGGACTCTGTCCTCAAAGTAGATCCCGGCTATTCTCCTGACTTTATCGATTCAATAAACCGTGGTTTTTCCGAGTTTGAGAAAAAATATATTGATCACATTGTCAGGCTGATGGAAAAGCACAATAAACCCGTGTATGGTGTAAGCCTGATGACAGATGAAAAAGATCATACTGTTTACAGGGTTAAGGGCAGATCGTTTAAAGGAATATTTTTTGAAACACCGGAACGAGCCGTTAAATCCTTCGCCAAAATGTTTGAATATCAACGCTTTCTGATGAAAGATTCCAAGAACGAGCTGGCTTGAAGAGCCTGAACTTAGGGGCTTCGCCCCAATTGGAATGTTGGAACACTGGAATAATGGGTTTTGGGAGATTGACGGAATGGTTTATTGGGAAAATCAAGTTGACAAAGCATGAGAGAAATGAAAAATTCGGATCTAATCCATTCGGTAGAAGACGAATTTACATTATTCCATCATTCCATTATTCCATCATTCCATTATTCCATGTGTGAGGCAAGACTGTCAGGCCTCAGTAAATATCTATAGTTTCAATAAGTTGTAGAATTTCCGAGACGTTAGTGGCTATCTGTTGGATTTAATTTCGTCAAAGCCGGGTCTTACAAAGGCTCTTGCTTCAGGAAATTCGTTTTCGGTTCTCTTGCGAAGACGTTCAAGGTGAGCAATATTACCCAGAATATTTATTTTCTGATCTGAGAAATATTTCAAAATTTCGCCCCATGCGCTGATGGAGCGATCCATGCCTATCAATGCAACCTTTGTGGAGCCATCAGAATCTTTGGGGAAATCATTCGATATTTCAAAGTATTCATCTTGGGCGCTGTGAAGCGCCCTTTTGAGTTTTACATAAATCTGGTGCTGATACCATCTGATCACATCTATGGAGTCTATCAACGTCACCTCAGCTTTTTGTGGTGGAGATTGGATTTCATAAAGACCTGAGTTCGTATCGACTTCGTCTTCATTATGCTCAAATAGATATTCATTTAAATCAAACCAGTCATCAACCATCGTAATATATGCTTTTGACATGTGAGACAGAATGTGCACCACTGTTTTTTCATCAAAACCCGTTTGAAGTTTTTCATCGTCTTCAACATCAAGAGAATCAAGATCAATCCCTTGTTCTTCCGCCATTTCTTTCAGTATGTTTAGCGTTTCCTGAAACGTTTCACTCAGTTTCTTCCAGAAAGCCTCGTTGGTTATATCTATCGATTGAAGATCACCGAATTTTTCTTCACTCATTTCAAAGTTCAAACAGCGAGAAGTAAAGGAACAGCGTTCACACCATCGATCACAGTAATTATAAATACCCGGTATGTACTTTGAATCCTCACTATTTTTTTCGAAAAGCGTCATTTTTCAAATGATATTAAAATCATAAACGAAACTTGCGGTTCTGGCCCGGTTGTTTAACAAAACAAACCGGAGGCTTATGAATATGGGCTTGGATGACCTTGCCCTTTTTAAGCATTATCGTGGTTCAAAGTCAACCTTGTGATTTTGTGCCCTTTAAGCCAGAGGCTTACAAGATCATTGCAAATTCCAGGCGGTCCATAACAGTTCTTTCTTTACGCTCACTTATACACGAGTTTGAGTCGTTAAAAATCGGATTATCTGAATGCGACAAGGAATTCCTATACCATCAAGTTTTGCTCCTTGAGCAACTCTACCATCCTCCGGGCGTTTTCCGGTGCTTGGGCGCGGACATGATTGTTGAAAAAAATGATGCCTCTGTGAGCCCGTTTACTCATGGGCTCAATTTTATTTTCGATCCATTCGTGCAGTTCATCATCGGAATAATTGTAATCAAATTGAAGCTGCATATTCCCCGAACGCCAGCCTTTGGCATTGCGACCGTGAAAGCGTACGTAAAACAGATCCGGGTGGGTCACTATATCCAGAGCCGGAAACAGGCCCGGCAGATCCGGTTCATCGACTCCCACAAGCGTAACACGGCGACGTTCCAATTCGGCAAACACACGATCGTTAGCCCAGGAGCGATGACGGAATTCTATTGCCAGAGGCAGACCGTGGAGTTTATCGAGCAAGGCTGCCAGGTATTTGCGGTTAGGCGGCGTACGGTGAAACCAGGGGGGAAGCTGGATCAACACGGCTATTAATTGTCCGGCCTGAACGAGTGGCGCCATGCCCTCCCTGTAGTTAACCGCCTGGTCCGACCAGTGCCGGGGATCGATTTCGTGAGTCAGGCTGCGAGTCAATTTGGCAGCGAATAAAAATTCCTGTGGAGTTTGCTGGCGCTGGCGCTCAATGGCTTCAGCCCTGGGCATCTGATACCAGGTGTAGTTGAGTTCGGTGATGGAAAACTGCCGGGCATACAGCGGCAACATTTCACCCGACTTTGTGCCGGGTGGATAAAATCCGGCTTCAACCCACTCTGTGTATGAAAAGCCGCTGGTGCCCACAAACAGGCGACAGACATTAGGGTCTCGTTGCTCTTTAGTAATTATTGTGGCCATATTCTACCCCGAACAAACCCAAACCACACAGGATTGAAAATTGAAGATTGATGGCTTCGTAAAAAGTCGTCACTCCGGTGAAAACCGGAGTCCAGATGGTCTGCAACTTGTTGAAAAGACTGGATTCCGGCTTTCGCCGGAATGACGGAAAAGAGAACTTTTCGACTTTTTACGAGTTCATCAACTTTAGCTCACTTCAAACTCTTGCAGCGATTCTTCAGGCAGAGCCGGAAAACTCTGACCTGGCAAAAATGGCCAAGATTCCTATGTTGAAATAGAAAGAGGTTAAGATGAAACTTAAAAAAGAATATTTTATTCTGGCGGGTGTCATGGTTGCATTGATACTGTATCTTTTTTTGCACAAATCGAACCGGACACATTATAGACTTCCCAAAATCCCCGCGGTTTCCGGGAAGCAGATTTCAAAGCTGGAAGTCGCCAAGGCAGGCAAAACCATTGTTTTGAATAAAAATGACAACACCTGGTATATCGGGTCAAAGGCATACCCCGCTGATTCTGCAAAGGTTAAAAACATGATTAACGTAGTTGAAAAATTGACATTGACAGCTCTTGTATCGGAATCAAAAAATTATGTCCGTTATGATTTGACCAACGATAAAAAAATCAATATTAAAGCCTGGCATGGAAAAACGCTGAGCCGCGAATTTGATATAGGCAAAGCAGCTGCCACCTATCAGCATACATTCGTTAGATTGGCGGCTGATCCCAATGTCTATCACGCCAGAGGGGATTTCAGACAAAAATTTGACCAGACCGTTGATGATTTGCGTGATATGACCGAGCTTCCTGACAACGATCCACGACATTGAACGCCTGGGTTGCACTACTGCTCTTTTTCAGCTGCCCGATTGAAGTTCCCCAATATCTATGATGTCCCCTATTATGAACGATTTTCTGGATTTTGTGGTGTTTGAAAAAGAGCTTGCACAAATACGATGAAAGCCGTAAGATTGATGGCGTCGTAAAAAGTCCCATCTACTGCGTTGTAGTATTTTTGCAGACACTCGGCATACTGCATGTATGGCCTCGTTCCTGAAAAAATACTACGCCTTGTATATGAACCTTTTTACTTAGCCATCTATAGTTGAATTCGTGACTTTTTACGAGAGCATCAAAATTTAGGGAGGTTCTCGGAAATGAAAAGCAAACTGGTAATCGGTGCTGCGCTCCTGGCCATGATATTGGCCTGGTGGATAATCTCCATCTATCCTGACTGGCTCTGGCTTGGGAAGCTTAACTATTTGTCGGTCTTCTGGACTATTCTCTTGAGCAAGTTTCTGCTCGGCCTTACAATCTGGCTAATTTTGTTGATTATCACTTCTCTTAGCCTCTATTGGGTCAGACGCTCAAAGGCCGAATTTGGATCAAAACAGAGCCATAATACTGGAAATGATTATCTTTCTCAACTCGGCCTTTCAGGAAAATCTGTTGGTTTCCTTTTCATAGCTTTTGCACTGATTCTCAGTATCGGCATCGCCTTAAAGGGTTCTTCACAATGGGACCTGATCCTTCGGTATTTTCACCAACAACCTTTCGGCAGCAAAGACCCCATTTTCGACAAAGACATCGGCTTTTTTGTCTTTTCTCTCCCCTTCTACATGTTTGTTCAAAACGGCTTGATCGCCTTGTTCGTCTTCTCCGGCCTCTTAACCATCCTATGGCAGCTAAAAAACGGTGCCATTCAAATAACAAACGTAAACGAATTTATCCAGGCCGAGCGCAAACAGATTGTTATACCCAAAATAACGATAGCTCCAGGGGCCGCAAAACAGCTTGTCTTCTTTGGATGCATTATCGTCTTACTCCTTGCCTGGGGTTACCGTCTGAAAATGTTCACCCTTCTTTATTCAACACAAGGGGCTGCCTTTGGGGCAGGCTATACGGATATTCATGTCAGACTTCTCGCCTTTTGGGCCCTGGTCTTTGTGTCACTGGTTTTCGCATTAGTGTTGTTCTCGAACATCTTTCGGTCCAGAATTAAGCTAATTTGGATAAGTGGGGGGGTCTGGATAGGAGCTATTCTACTTTTTTCTACTATTATTCCTGCACTCGTGCAAAAAATTGTGGTCACGCCCAATGAACTGGCAAAGGAATCGCCTTACATTGCTTATAACATACATTACACCCGTGACGCATATAATCTGAACAAAATAAAGGAGGTAAGCTTTCCCGTAATTGACAAGCTGACCGTTCAGGACATAATTTCTCATAATACGACGATTCAAAATATCAGGATCTGGGACAAACGCCCTTTACTGCGAACTTACAGTCAGCTTCAATCGATACGGATGTATTACGATTTTAACGATGTGGACGTGGACCGATATCACTTCAAAAATACATATCGACAGGTGATGTTGTCTGCCCGGGAGCTTGCAGTAGACCAGCTTCCTCCCCAGGCGAACACATGGGTCAACAGACATCTGATATATACCCATGGTTATGGATTGGCATTGAGCCCGGTCAATGATGTTACCAGCGAAGGTCTCCCCAACCTAATAATCAAAGACCTACCTCCCTCCATTGACGTTGACGTTGACATAAAAATAGATCGTCCGGAAATATATTACGGGGAGAAGACGGACGAGTACGTCTTTGTCAAGACTAAGATAAAGGAATTCGATTACCCCAAGGGTGACAAGAATGTCTACACCCGCTATCAGGGAACGGGAGGGGTCTCTATTGGATCCTTTCTCAGAAAAGCCCTGTTTTCGCTGTCATTTCTTGATTCCCAAATACTTTTTACCAGCTATATAGAATCCGAAAGCAGGATCATGTACAATCGCAGTATTGATAGACGGGTCCGCATGATTGCCCCTTTTCTTAATTATGACGGCGATCCCTATCTGGTTATCTCAGGTGGAAGAATATATTGGCTTCAAGACGCCTACACAACCTCCAACGTTTATCCCTATTCCAGCCGTTCATACGGTTATTTCGGCAAGGGGTTGAACTATATCCGCAATTCAGTCAAGGTTGTTATCGATGCCTACAATGGAAATGTGTCATTCTATATGATTGATGAAAAGGACCCGATTATCAAGACCTATTCACAAATATTCCCCGGCTTGTTCAAACCTTTTAATGAAATGTCTTCTGACATGAAAAGGCACATCCGCTACCCTAAAGATCTTTTTAGAATTCAGGCCGGCATCTACAGGACTTATCACATGAAAGACGTCCAGGTCTTTTATAACCAGGAGGATCTCTGGGAAATCCCGGATGAGATCTATGGAAACAACCGACAGGAAATGGAGTCTTATCACATTATCATTCGACTGCCTGAAGAGGAAAAAGAAGAGTATGTGCTGATGCTTCCTTTCGTCCCTTCCAAGAAGGATAATATGATTGCCTGGCTGGCAGCAAGGTGTGACCTCCCTAACTACGGCAATTTGATAGTCTACAAACTGCCCAAAGAAAAGCTGGTCTTCGGCCCCATGCAGATTGAAGCCAGGGTGGATCAACAAACTGAAATCTCCAAGGAGATGACATTGTGGGGTCAGAGAGGTTCCACGGTCATCAGGGGAAATCTTTTGGTCATCCCCATACGCAAGACCTTCATTTATGTGGAACCTATTTACCTGGAAGCCAAGCAATCGGAAGCGGAATTGTCCCCGGCCGCATCCCCCAACACAAAAGGCCTTAGGAAATCCAAATCAAAGGGTGCCGAAGTTACTTATAAATCACTAAAATCGGGCAGTGCCTCCCTGCCGGAGCTGAAAAGGGTCATTGTTGCTTTCGGTAACAAGGTGGTAATGAAAGAAGACATAGAAAGCGCCCTGCTCGATTTGCTGGGAAAAGAAATACTAACCAAAGAATTGGCTTCTCCGGCGATTGCCCAACATCCCGGTTCCGCCGGCTCAGCAAGCCTGGCTCTGGAACACTTTGACAAAGCAAAAGCCTACCTGCACCGGGGCAATTGGACAGGATACGGAAGGGAACTGGAAATCCTGGAAAAAATATTGAACGAAATGGCCGAAACCACAAACAAAAAGTGACTTCACCAAAGGCCATTAAGCTAAGGAAAAATTTAACATATTCAGATCAATCCAGAATAAAAGATTGAGAATAAACAAACAAAAATACTTACAGGCAATCTGGCAGTGCGGCGCTATTTTTGCCATGGCCGTTTTTCTCGGGTTTTCGATCAATCAGTTTAGAAACAGCCGGTTGCCGCTGTTTGGCAACTGGACTATAGAAAGCCGGTTGGTTACACCCTCTGACACACAATTTGGGATATCTCTGGCTGAAGCGAAAAAACTGTTTTTGAGACAGGCTGTCGTTTTTATTGATGCCCGCCCAAATAACGATTATGAAAAAGGACATATCAAAGGCGCACGTAGCCTTCCCTGGCACGATGTTGACCAGCAGTTTATTGAAGTTACAAAAGATCTGTCTCCGGATATACCGATCATCACATATTGCGACGGAGAAACCTGCAGCCTTAGCCATGATCTGACAATGTTTCTTCTGGATATGGGTTTTAATAACGTCCGGGTGCTTATTAACGGCTGGACCCTATGGCAAAAAGCCGATCTTCCGCTAGAACCCGGCGATTCGACCGCGTCACAAGGTAACATCCGTGTAGTATTCAGATAATCACAAGCATAGCGACCCTTAGGGCTCACTCAAAAATAAGCAAAAATGGGTAAAAACCTTTCTCAGATTATATATTATGGCGCACGATTAATACTGGGGGTGGTATTTATCTATGCCAGCTTTGACAAAATCCTGCATCCGGCGTTATTCGCAAAAATTGTCTACAACTATCAGATACTGCCTGATGGGCTCATTAATTCAACAGCCGTTGTCCTTCCCTGGCTCGAGTTTATTATGGGAATCTTTTTTATCATCGGTTTCTGGATGCCCGGAACAGTTGTACTAAGCAATATACTGCTTTTATCTTATTTAGGTGCTTTGCTGTTTAACGTTGCACGAGGGCTGGATATAAGCTGTGGTTGTTTTTCAACCTCCACGGAAAGTTCTATTAATATATGGTATGTGTTATGGGATGCATCTTTTCTATTACTTTCAGTCTATCTGTTCTTTGTTGTTTTTGAGCCAAGAAGTACCGGTGTATCAATCAAAGTAAGTCAAAGGTAACAGACTTTAAAATTGACGGCTTCGTAAAAAGAGTACAGGCTATTGAATCGCCCGCTGTCTTAATAGATGATCAGCAAGAACTATACCGACCATGGCCTCGCACACAACATTGATTCGTGGTATGGCCGAAATATCATGACGTCCTCTGGTTGAAATTGTGGCCGGTTTTCTTGATCGGTCGATTGTTTTTTGCTCGATCAAAATTGAAGGAATCGGTTTAACCGCCACGCGGATCACGATATCATCTCCGTTAGATATTCCGGCTAAAATTCCGCCGGCATTATTGCTGGAATAACCCTTAGAAGTTATGGGATCATTGTTTTCAGAACCAAGCTTGGCCGCAGCTTCAAATCCAGAGCCGATCTCAACCCCCTTGACGGCGCCGATACTCATAAGCGCTTTTGCCAGGTCTGCATCGATTTTATCAAATACCGGATCTCCCAATCCGGGTGGAACTCCTCTTGCCAGAATCTCCACTATACCGCCGATTGAATCTCCCATTTTTTTTACCTGTAAAACACGTTCTTCCATCTTTTCAGCGGCTTCCATATCCGAACAATAGAACATGTTAGTATCAATCACATCAAGATCACACTTTTTTGCCCTTATACCACCGAGTTCCATTGTGTATGCAAAAATCTCTATGCTTTCTCTATCAAGAATTGCTTTTGCCACAGCACCTGCAGCCACCCGTGCCACGGTTTCCCGTGCAGATGCCCGCCCTCCTCCGCGCCAGTCTCGTATCCCGTACTTTGCCATGTAAGTTATATCACCATGCCCCGGTCGAAAAAGATCTGCATAGGGCTCATACGCCTTGGAATCTGCGTCTTTGTTGTACACCATGATCATAATAGGAGTACCGGTTGTTTTATTTTCAAAAACACCGGACATGATAACAGCCTGATCAGGTTCCCTCCTGGTAGTGCTTGACACTGATTTTCCAGGTCGCCTGCGGTTCAGCATTGATTGGATCATGCTCTCATCAAGTGGTATCCCTGGCGGACAGCCGTCAATGACAACGCCGATCCCTTTTCCGTGCGACTCACCCCACGTTGTTATTTTAAACAATGTTCCGAATGTGTTTCCAGGCATGTTTATTCCCCAACGAAGCTTGACGAGTTCATCAAACTTGGCTTTAAACGTGTTAACTATCTGGAACTATGCATTTTTAAAAACATTTGACATAAATGTTAAGATCTTGATCTATGAGTCTGCTAGTTTATTTACTATCGCATTGCAAACTTCATCAATGCCGATGCTATTAGCATCAATGTAAAAATCCATTGCGTTCTCATAATGCTGATTCCGGCTTAAAAGCGTTCCTTCAATCTCCTCAACAAAACCTTTTGATGTCAAGGCGGGGCGGAAATCTTTTGTGTTTTTGTCCTGCAAAATCCTTTTTTTAATGGTTTCCGGAGTTGCCTTTAACCATACGAGTACTCCGCTTTTTTTCATATGTCTGACGTTTTCGATATCCAGAACAGCACCGCCACCAGTGGCAACCACGTGATCATCAAAAGAACATGATCGTTTTATGACAGCTTTTTCCATTTCACGAAAAATGTTCCAACCCTGTCTACTTACAATTTCGGATATGTTCATGCCCTGTTCTTTCACCAGTTCCGAATCAACATCAAAAAAGGAGATTCCGAGTTTTTTTGCAAGAGATTTGCCCACGGAAGTTTTGCCCGAACAGCGGTATCCGATTAAAAATATGTTCATTGATACAGCCCTTGAAACACATTCCAGAAATCCGGAAACGACTTTTCAACACACTTTTCATCTCTGATAATAATCCCTGGGACTTTTAACCCGACAAGCGCAAAACTCATGGCCATACGGTGGTCCCCGTATGTATCAATCTCAGAAACGCGTGGAGTGCCGCCCTTGATCATCATGCCGGAATGACTGCAACTTGCTTGGATTCCTATTTTGGAAAGCTCTTGAACCACAGAACTTAAGCGATCACTCTCCTTTGCTTTGAGGTGCGCCACATTTTTAATCACAGTGGTTCCTTTGGCAAATGACGCAACCACAGCCAGGGTGGGAACCATGTCCGGCATATCGGCCATGTCAACCGTTATAGCCGAAAGTGGTCTGCCGGAGACTGAAATGCCGTCCTTTTCATACAGGATTTTACATCCCATGTTCTCAAGGAGTTCCGTAAAACGCACATCACCCTGACGAGATTTTTTTGTGGTTCCCTTTACCTTAATCTTTACACCGGATATTGCGGCAGCTGCCCAGAAATATCCTGCCTGAGAGCAGTCGGGCTCCACTATATACGACCCGGCCCTGTATGTCTGCCCCCCAGGGACCCTGAATCGGTCGTAACCGTCACGATCGACCTCAACCCCCAGTTCTTTCATGACATCCACAGTCATATCCACATAGGGCTTTGATACAGGCCCCTCGGTGACATTTATTTCAATTCCTTTTTTTGTGCAAGGCGCAATGAGAAGCAGTGCAGATAGAAATTGGCTGCTGACGCCACACTTCAGATCAACGCTGCCGCCCGTAACTTTACCTCCGACTAATTCAACCGGTGGGCATCCATTGTTTTTTGTCGAGCGTGCCTTCACTCCTATTTGAATGAGACCATCCAGCAGATCCTGGATTGGCCGCTCTCCCATACGCTTTGTTCCTGTAAGCGTATAGCCCCCTTGTCCCAAAGACGCCACTGCCGTTAAAAGACGCATTGAAGTCCCGGAATTTCCAAGATAAACCGGAACAGCACAAGGCTTAAATGATCCTTTTGCGCCGTGCACCACAAATCTGTCATCCATTACATCAATGTCTACACCCATCTGCTTTAAAGCACCCAGGGTAAGGAGTGTATCTTCGCTTTTGAGCCCATTGTATATGTTGCAAATACCGTCGGACAGAGCTGCAGCGATAAGAATCCTGTGAGTGTAGCTCTTTGAACCAGGGACGGTAACCTCACAATTATTTATTTTCTGTGGTTTTATCTCTATCATTTAGCCTTTATCCGTTATTATTACCTTCTTTCGTCGCCCTTCCCAAGGGCGTTCAGCACCGCCTTTTTCATAACCTCAACAGGTGCTCTCTTCCCGGTCCACAATTCAAACTGAAAAGCCCCCTGATATACGAACATTGAAACGCCATTGACAGTCCGGCATCCAATATTTTCCGCCTCTCTTAAAAGACGCGTCTTTAACGGGTTGTAAACAACATCCATGACAACCATGGTTTTGTCCAGGTCTTCTCTTTGAACCGGCATCACATTGGTATCAGGTATCATACCAACTGGCGTTGTGTTGATCAATATTTGGCATCCGGTCTTTTTAAGGTTTGAAATAGGCTGAAATTCTGCTCCCAGATGTCTTGCCAGTCTCTCGCCTTTTGCCGCAGTGCGGTTTAAAATCGTTATCCTGCCGCCTTGGGATATTATTCCAAATCCAATCGCACGTGCAGCTCCTCCGGCACCGATGATAACAACATTCTTATCTTTTATGGCTGTCTTTTCTAAAATGGCCTTTATGGCTCCAAGACAGTCTGAATTATAACCGGTTAAAACACCATGCCGATTAATGACCGTATTCACAGCCCCAATCTTTTCTGCAGTATCATCAAGTTCATCCAGAAACTCTATTACAGAAATCTTGTGAGGAATAGTGATGCTGACGCCCCTGATACCGAGGGCTTTTATACCTGATACAGCCTCACCGATATCTTTCACTTTGAAAGCATGATATACGCCGTTATAACCCACCTCGGACAAGGCTGTATTGTGCATCACAGGACTCAAGCTGTGTGATACCGGATTTCCTAATACTGCAAAAAGGACTGTATCGGAATTTAACATCGCAACCTTGATGAACTCGTAAAAAGTCCGATTTATTTTTCCGTGATCGACTCTTCTATCTTCATACCAAAATGCCTGCCCCCCTCTTCCATCGCCACCAGAACTTTGTCACCGGGCGATAGATTCACAACCGATACCGCCTTGCCTTCGGGATCGGTCAGCCGGATAGTTTCAGCGTTTTGAACAATGCTTGTAATCTCTTTACCTTTAAAAACAGCCTTCACCAGCATCAATGGACGTTTTTCGATTTTCAAACGACCCACAATGCCGGTTGTTGTATCGCCTCTAAAATCGACGATTAGAACCTGATCTCCGGCTGAAAGCTCTGAAAGATACCTTGTTTTTCCGCCCGGGATTCTTGTGTATGAATGCACTGGTCCTGCATTAACCCTGAAGGGCCTGGGAGAAACATAAGGATTGGAAATGCTTTCGGAATGGATTAGAAAAAGAGCACTGCTGCTGTTTCCAACCAGCATCCCCTGGCCCATGTCCATTGATGTGCAGGTATCCACACAGACCCTGTCTCCCATCCCGACTGACCTTATTTCTATTATTTCGGCCGCTTGAAGAGATATTTTATCCCCTTCTGAAGCAAACCAGGAAAGTACCTTCTTAAGCTCTATCACATCGTCTGTATGGAAAAGAACATGATCCACACCTTTTTCAAGAATGCCGAAAGCGGTTTGCGCCTCTTTTAGATCACGAACCTGTGCAATAACCTTTGCGCCTTTTGCGATAAGGTTCTCAAGAGGAATGACTGTCCAGTCACTGCACTCAAGAATTACTCGCTTTGTTTGACAGAGCTTAACTATTTTTTCTTCGTCCTCGCCGCTTTTTATGGTGAAAAAAACCGCGTCTTTCCCAAGCTTTAGGTCACCGTCTTCAGAAATGGTCTGAATCCTTCCAAGCTCTTTTACTTTTTCGGAAAACCCTTTGGGCACCATTATACCATCCGCACCACCTTCAAGCGCTGTGGTCACCATTTTCTTGTCCCAGGGATCCACCCTTACCCAGATCTTTTTCATAATATTACTCCCCTATAAACCCTTAAACTATCCCAGAATCCTAAGTGCATCTTCAACGTTACTGCCTTCATGAACAATAGCTGAAATCGCCCGTACCATACGCGTAGGATCTTTATGCTGGAATACATTTCTGCCTATGGAAACACCTGCACCCCCTGCGTCAATGGAACCTTTTACCATTTCGAGTATCTCCCGGTCTGAATCCATTTTAGGGCCACCGGCAATTACAACAGGAACCGAACAACCCGACACGACTTCCTTAAATGTTTCCACAGAACCGGTATATGAAACCTTGACAATGTCTGCACCCATCTCGTTTCCAACACGTGCGGCATGTTTTACAACATTTACATCATACTCGTCCTTGATCTGCTCGCCTCTGGGATAGATCATGGCAAGCAGCGGCATACCCCATATGCGGGCCTCATTGCTTACCCGGCCAAAATCATTCAGCATCTCTTTTTCCTGGCCGTTTCCTAAATTTATATGTATGGATACAGCATCAGCACCGAGTTTAATCGCCTCTTCAACTGTACATACAAGGGTTTTGACATTGGGATAAGGCGAAAGACTCGTAGAGGCAGACAAATGGATTATCAGGCCGATATCCTTGCCTTCCCCGCGATGGCCCTCACCCACAAGTCCCTTATGTTCCACGATAGCATTTGCACCCCCTTCCACCACCTTGTGGATTGCATCCTTCATATCCTTCAGTCCGTTGATGGGCCCCATTGAAATGCCGTGATCCATTGGAACAATTACAGTTCTACCTGTATTTCGGTTTTGTATTCGCTCTATCCGGATTCGTTTGCCTAAATACGTCATAATTCGTTCCTCCTTTTAAACCTAAAACCTACAGGATTCAGGTTAAACAAAAAAGGCCGTGAAGTTCTTTTCTCCACGGCCTTTGAAAATAAAATACCGCGGGGATTTTCGTCTACCCACGGTATTTTTCGCTTTGCAAGTTGTTCTTGTATCAGCGCACCCCAGGCAGACCGGTATTAAAAAAATACCAATAATAAAAATGATACCTGCCTGATTTATTATGCACCATTTATTTTCCTTACGTTATATAAATATTTTATACAATAATTATAGTATCAACTTTTTTATGTCAAGACTTTTTTCATACCCTAAAACGGGACTGCTGCTTTGTAAAAGATGGCATTTCCCTGGATACTGTATTTTTTTACAATTGCAGGTATTATAATCGATTTTCCCCTGTCAACAACAACCTTATCATTTTTCCCAAGATCGATAATAGTTGCTTTTCCGTCTGTGCAGAGGAGTATTTCAATGCTTCTGTCGGAGGAACTATTATAGATTATATCTTCTTTTACAGAGATAATGGATAGAACAAACTCCTCGGCATGACTTGCATATAAACATTCACATTCGTTGATCTGTTCTGTCCCAAGAATATTTAGCTCACGTTCCTTAAAATTAAGGACATTCAATAGCTCCGGCACATCAATATACTTCGGGGTCAGACCGCCCCTGAGCACATTGTCTGAGTTTGCCATTAATTCAATCCCTACGCCGTCAAGATAAGCATGAGGTTCTCCGGCCGTAAGGAACATTGCCTGACACGGCTCAAGACATATCAGGTTTAAGAGTATGGGAGAAAAAACCCCGATATCAGCCGGGTATTTCTTATGAAGATCAATCATCCATTTATAGGCCTTATCATCATCTGTAAACTTTTGTGCATTTGATATGGCATCGGCGATGACCTGCTTCTGCCGTTTACGATTCATAGTCATCAGGGACTGGAATAAATTTTTTAATCCGATAGAATTCGGCTGCCCACGAAGGTTATCAAGCTCCTTTCTCAAACCCTGTGGGCAAATCTTTTCCATAAGAGTAAGTATGCCGGAAATTTTCCGAAAACCGTTCAAAGCCCAGAAAAGAGTCAAAGCGCAGATGCACTCTGGCTTGTGATTATCATCCTTATAATTCCTGTTGTAAGCATCTATCGGAATACCTTGTCTGTTTTCCCTTTCAAAACCTTGTTTGGCCTGATCTCGACTGGGGTGAGCCTGAATGGATAGCGGCTTTGCTGCGGCCAGTACCTTGAACAGGTACGGCAAGCTGTTGTCAAACTTTTCCGCAACTTTTTCTCCAAGAATATCCTGAGGGTTTTTCTCAATCAATTCCAACAAGGACTTCCAATTACCGTCACATTTTACCATGGAAGGCGCTTTGGGATGAGCCCCCATCCATAGTTCCGCCTGTGGCACTTTTGCAGGAGATACATTGCCCAAAAGTTCAGCAATAGCGGTATAAGACCCCCATGCATATTCCTGAACGGTATTTCTCATTAGACTTATTCTCTTCATTCCTCTCCTCAACTTCAAGCAAGATTCATTAAAAAAACTTGTCATCTTTTACCAAAATATTAATATTATTACAAACTAAAATAGATGTTAAGGTTTACTTCTCTATTTTAGAGTGATATTAAGATGTTTTTGTAATAATTGACGATAGTTAAAGGTATTCAAGTGTCCCTTTTAGTGAACGAAATATTTTACAGCATTCAGGGTGAATCCATCTATAGCGGCCGCCCCTGCATATTTGTAAGACTCACCGGCTGCAATTTAAGATGCTCATACTGCGATACCAGGTATGCTTACGAACAAGGGGTAAAGATGGAACTCACCGAAATAGTGAGCCGTATTGCAAACTACAAATGCCCGCTGGTTGAAATAACAGGTGGAGAACCCTTGCTTCAAAGCGATACCCCCACTTTAATTTACAGGCTACTTGAAAATGGTTATGAAGTTTTGATGGAAACAAACGGAAGCCTTGACATCAGCGGTGTTGACGGACGGTGTATAAAAATTGTCGATATCAAATGCCCCACAAGCGGTGAATCTGACAAAAATGATATGGAAAATCTAAAAAGACTAGGGCCTAAAGACCAGGTAAAATTTGTCATCGAAAACCGCATGGATTATGAATATGCAAAAGAGACCATCGATTCAAACTGCCCTGATTTCCCCGAGGACCAGATCCTTTTTTCTCCGATGTCAGAAGGAATAGCGCCGGCCCAACTTGCGAAATGGATACTTGAAGATAACCTGAATGTCAGACTGCATCTCCAACTACATAAAATCATATGGCCTGACAGAAAAAGAGGGGTATAATTATGGTGTTTTGGATTTCAGATTTGGGATTGCGGAGTTAAACAGCATACGATTTTGCTGCAATTCATTTTCAACCTATTATGGACGGAATTTCTTTATTTGAACATCTTTGATGACTTTGTAATGCTTATCATTTCCTGTCAAAATAGGCCGCCCATAGGATACAGCGGTAGCACCTATTAGAGCATCAGCAAGCTTTAAAGAATGACTCAAATAATGTTGCTCCACAAAAAACATTGCTTTAACAGAGATCTCTTCAGACAAATAAAGAACTTCCGCCCCCCAATCTTTTAGAGTTTTTCGTAAGCAATTTAATTCATTTTTATTTCTCATCCCTTGAATTAGCTCTATGTAGGTAACTACTGAGACAGAAAATGGTAGATTATTTTCAATCACTTTATGAGCGTTTT
>JAUWLP010000157.1 GCA_030613575.1 Desulfobacteraceae bacterium | reverse complement strand
GCGGTAATACCCATATGGGTATCCCCAAAAGAGCACCACAGCCCGTCCTGGATCATGACATCAATGACCTGGTCATGGCCCATTCTATGACCCCATCTGCTATGGGGCAGTACGAAAGGGGCCTCGCTCATGTTTTCCATGCCCCCGGCAACAATAATATCCGCATCCCCGGATTTTATGGCCTGGGCAGCCATGATTACCGTTTTCATACCCGATCCGCAAACTTTGTTAACAGTGGTCGAAGGGATATATTGGCTTATACCCGCCCTTTGGGCGGCTTGGCGTGCCGGATTTTGACCCAACCCGGCCTGCAGGACATTACCCATGATCACCTCATCAATCTTTTCCGGTCGAATCTTGGCTCTGACAAGGGCCTCTTTTATGACAATTCTGCCCAACTCAACAGCAGTTACATCTTTCAACGTACACCCGAAGGAACCCACAGCCGTGCGAACAGCGCTCGCAATCACCACTTCACGCATAAAATCTCCTTTATCTATTTGTCTTAATAGCCCAAGATTTTAAAATTTGTGTCAAGTTTATATAAAATTACATGATTCCAGAAAGTTGTCGTATGATACTGGATGCTGGTCTCTGGCCTCCGGCTCGTAAAGCCTACGCCTCAGAGAGATACTGGATTTTAAAAAGAATTATTATATTCATATCGAGCATCCAGTATCCAGCATCGCTTTGCCCTATTCAATTGGATATCGGTATCATCAGTTCGTGGTTTTGAAGTAAAGCTTTGCAAGATACTATCCTGACTTCTGGTTTAAATCCTTAACAAGAACGGCAATGTCTTCATAGTTTTTATCATAGAGAATTTTCACAAAGTTTTTCAAAGTCGCTTCCCGGACGAAACCATTTTTTTCAAAGGCCCTGGTCACATAGGTCCGGGAAGCAACGACCTTTGCGCAGAGTTTATCGAGATTGAACTTAAGAGCCAATTTTGAGAGCTCTTCTAAGAGAAGAGAGCCCAGACCACGCTGTTGAAAATCTGCGGCAACGGTGGTCCTGATTTCGCCGATATGCATACCCCACCCAAATGTCTCCCTGTGAAGGGTTGCGTTTGCAAGTATCCTGTTTTCGTGTTCTGCCAGTATCGGCAAAACCTTATTGTAGTTTAGTTCACGGCACCATTTTTCAATGAGAATTCTGTTTGTCGCATCGTTTCTCAAGTATCTTCTGTCCTCTTCAGGAAGCGAAATGAAAAACCTGTAAAGCGCATCTTGATCGTCCCTGGTCATTGGTCTCAGGATACAAATAAAACCGTCCTGCAAGGTGATCTCTTTGGGGTATTCTTCCAGCATATTCTCTCCTCGATTTCATAATTTCTTAATATTCCAGCATTCCAATTGGGGCGAAGCCCTAAATTCAACGTATTGAAAATTCCTTATTTATTCTTTTTAGTTTTCAATGCCGGTTTAGTTTTGGTCGCTGTCTTTTTTGCAACACTTTTTTTCCGAGATGTCTTTTTTGTTTTGCGCTTCTTTTTATCTGCCGTCCTTTCCTTGAGCCACTGGGCGATCCTGGGTACAAATTCTTTTTGACATTTGGAACTAACGTAAATACCGATATGGCCCGTATCAAGACAAACGTTCTCGGTATCTTTGCTGCCCACTTTACTTGTAATGGCCTCACAGGCTTCCGGGGGTACAAGATGGTCGTATTTGCCGTAATAGTTCAAAAGCGGCATGGTGATTTTCTTGAGATCCACACATTGTCCGCCAATTTCCATCTTATTCTGGATGAGCAGGTTCTTTTGGTAACAATCCTGGACAAACTGCCGGAATGTCTCCCCCGGCACATCCGGACTGTCAAAGATCCATTTTTCCATGCGGACAAAGTTTTCCACGAATTTTTTATTGTCCATGTTTTCTAAAAACCCTACGTATTTGTCGATCATCAATCGGGCGGGATTAAGGAGCAAAAACGCTAAATTCATTATATCTCCGGGGATATTGCCATAGGTGTCCACAATCTGATTCACATCCATATCCTTCATCCAGATATGCAAAAGCCCCTGATCCGTATCGAATTGGGTCGGCGTGACCGTTGTAACCAGGTTTTGAACCTTTTCGGGATGAAGGGCCGAATAAATGACACAAAAGGTACCGCCCATGCAGATTCCCATCAGGTTGATCTTGTCCAGATTGTGTTTTTTGAGGATAAAATCGACAGCGTTGTCTATATACCCGTTAACATGATCATCAATTGTGAGATACCTGTCTTTGCGAGTGGGGTAGCCCCAGTCGATCATATAAAGGTCAATTCCTTCCTGCAAAAAATTTTGCACAACGCTCTTGCCCGGCTGGAGGTCAAGCATTGTTTCCCGGTTGATCAGGGCATAAACCAAAAGCAGCGGCCTTTTAAGCTGAATTTTGGTTGCCGGCTTATAATGCTTCAGTTTTACCCGGTCTTCTTCATAAACAACATCGCAAGGCGTGGTGGCGATTTCTGTTTCAAGAGGTCCGAGCAATACTTCTGAGGCCTTTTCAGCACGCGTTCGGGCCTTTTCCGCATCCTCGGCCAGTTTTGAAAGAATCAGATCAATGGCTATTTTGGGTTGAGTCATAAAATCACCCCCCAATTCGATTTTGGATTCTTGAATTCGGAATCATACTCCATGCTGTTTTAATGTAAATAAAGCAAATTACACAGGATTTTTATTTTTCTTTTCAAGATCTTTTATTCGCTTTTTTAAAAGGTAAATTTCCTTATATAGTTCATCCATTTCTTTATGGGTGGGAACATGAAGCATATTCAGAAAATCCTGGAGAACCTCTTTTTTTGCTTCTGAAAATTCCGACATTGCATTAAGGGTCTTGTTAAGTGCCAGGGTGTATTCAGGCGATTGGAGCAGAGTCATGTAATGCCCCTCCAGTATTTTTATCCACATCTGGTAATATGCCTTGGAATCCTCAGGCAGTTGCCCCTCATCGACTAATTCAGCCAATTTTTCCTGCAAGACCTGAAAAGACTTTTCCATGGGTGAAAATAAAAGACGCAAAAATTCAGCTAAAGTTGCCTGATAAATGTTAAAATTGTCCATCGACCGGAGCATTTTCTCCTGATAAAATCGGGTCAACCCCAATTGAGGAATATGGAAAAGTTTGCTGAATTCTTTTTCGTAAAGTTCAGTCCATGCCTTGAATGCATCTTCTTTCAGGTCCTCATAGTTATAGGTTTTGGTGGATTCCTGTAACTTACCGGTACGTTCCAACCACTGCTTCTGAAAATTCACGAAAGTTTTCGAACCTGTTTGGGCCATTTTCGAGAAAATTTCCGGCAGCATACCGGCTCCTTTCAAGAAGGTTTCCATGGTTTCCGGTTCACTCATAACCTGTGAAAATGCTTGCCAGGTCTTTTGGGCGGTGTCCCATGATTCCTGCATCCGTGGCCTTTTTCCATATTTTATTGAATCTGGCATCATACCGGTTGTCTTATGGAAAGCGCTCCACATCCAAGCCATCGGGTCCCATAATTCTGTGGTCATCTTCATCCAGTCCGCAAAAAAAGTTTCCGGCCCTATCTTTTCCTGTGATTTATCAGTCATCATTAACCTCATTTTATAAGACAATAATCATTTTTATCTTTTTCTACCTCTATACCAGGAAATGTCAACAAAAAATATAATAAAAGATTGAAATCATTTGTGATAATGCCTGGGAGAATTACCTAGAGATCGGGAATTTTCCCTATTAAAATGAACCTTTTTTCTTATGGACATATTTTGCGGAAAATTTAATAATAAACCAAAATATAATCTAAAAGCGCGGGAGGCTACATTTTCTGCGCTTGTGTGGGGTGGTTCTTCAATTATGAAGAACCACTCTTTTAATTACCTTACCTTTTAAATCATTCCAATACATTTGAGATCAATAATTCTGCTTAAAGTTTAAAACTATGTACATTAAATTTTTAATAATGTATCGTAATTTGTGGTTCGGATTTCCGTTTTATCCGGGTTAGGCTGTTTGGCAATTAACATTTACAAAATTTAATGGAAGGAGGCAGACATGAATGGCAGTGTTTACAAGATCATCGAACTGGTGGGGACAAGTGAAACTTCCTGGGAGAAAGCTGCGGAAAATGCAGTAGCAAGAGCAACTGAAAGTCTACGCGATTTAAGAATTGCGGAAATCACAAAACTGGATATGACAATTGATAATGGTAAGGTCGTATCCTATCGTGCCAGAGTATCGCTTTCTTTTAAATACCAAGGTTCCTGATTTGTCGAGATACCCTCTGAATGACAATAATTTTGGAAATAATAGAGAAAGATCAGCTAATAACTTTTTTAAAGGGGGTGTCAATAATGGCACCCCCTTTTTTCTTTAATCGAACAAGCCTGCACTAAGAGGTAAGCATCTCCGAATTTCTATCCCGCTATAAACGAGATAAATAGAACAGGGTATTGAGTCATTGTATTTTTGCCTTATATATGGAATGATGAAATAGTGGAATAATGGTTTATAGGAGTATATTCAAATGCCCAAAAAGCCAACCTATGAGGAATTGGAACAAAAGGTAAAAAAGTTAGAAAAAGAAGCCATCGGATGCAAGCAGGTGGAGGAGGAGCTGAGGAGAAGTGAGGAAAAGTATAAAACACTTACAACGAGCTCCCTTACCGGTATTTTCATTCACCAGGACGGGAGGTTTGTATTTGTTAATGATAGATTCGCCAAGGTTCATGGGTATACGGAGGAAGAATTACTGGGAAAGGAATATAAGGCTCTGATTCATCCTGATTACAGGGAGGTTATAGCAGAAAGAGTGTCCAAAAGATTGAAGGGTGAATCTGTTCCCTATCATTACGAGGTTCAAAGGCTCAAAAAGGATGGGGGAACCATTTGGTGCGAAATGATTGTAGCTGCCATCGAATATAGGGGAAAGCCTGCTATAATGGCAAATATAGTGAACATCACCAAGCGAAAACAGGCGGAAGAACATGTTCACACCCTCACTCAACAACTGATGAAGGTCCAGGAAAATGAGCGCCAGCGAATTTCCCGTTATCTGCATGACAGCGTGGCACAAGACCTTTCCCTGCTGAAAATTGGTTTGGAAACGCTTTTTGACGGCCAGCCTTCCGTATCCGTTAAGATAAAACAAAAATCTTCGGAATTGTCAAAAATACTCAAAAGATCGATATCGGCTGTCAGAGATTTTGCTTATGATTTACATCCTCCCGGGCTGGACCAATTGGGGTTGGTTCGAACGGTTTATCAATATTGTGAAGAATTTGCCGAGAAAAAGCAGATAAATATTGATTTTTTCGCTGCCGGCATGGATGATCTAACAATTCCTTTTGACACGGAAATCAACCTGTACCGCCTTATACAGGAAGCTCTATGGAATATTAAAAAGCATGCCGATGCCAACAGTGTAACCCTAAAAATGGTCGCTTCTTTTCCATACATCATCCTGCGCATTGAGGATGATGGTAAAGGATTTGATATCGAGGAGCGAATGGTATCGGCTATCAAAGAGAAACGAATGGGACTTCGAAGTATGGAGGAAAGGGTCAGCCTTTTGAACGGAAAAATAAAAATTCAATCTTGCCCAACAGAAGGAACAAAAATTTTTATTGAAGTTCCCTATAAGGAGAAAAATTGTGTCCGAAAAGAATAGCATATTGATCATTGATGATCACCCACTTTTCAGGGAAGGGCTTAAGGCGATTATAGAGCGCGATTCTCGTTTCGAGGTGGTTGGTGAAGCCGGAAATGGACGAGAAGGGCTTCAAATGACAAAAAAACTTAAACCGGATATGATTATAGTGGATATATCCCTGCCGGATCAAAGCGGCATTCAACTGACCAGGGAAATACGAACTCTTTTTTCCACAACACGCATTTTGATTGTCAGCATGCATTCTAAAATTGATTATATTGCCGAGGCATTTCAGGCCGGAGCAACCGGATATGTGGTCAAAGAGTCTGCCTCGGAAAGGCTTGTGCAGGGGCTTGAATCTGTTGCAAGAGGCGATTATTTTCTTGACAGCTCGGTTTCCCATACGGTGGTTGAAAATCTTTTGAAATCTCCTTTAAAAGAGGCAAAAATTACGGATGCAAATTACAATACGTTAACGCCACGGGAGCAGGAGGTTATGCGCCTTTTGGCAGAGGGATTGTCCAGCAAAAAAGTTGCTGAAAAGCTTTTTATCAGCCCCAAGACCGTTGAAAATCATCGTGCCAACATTATGAACAAGCTCGGCCTTCACAATACTATTGAATTGATCCGCTAT
>JAUWLP010000190.1 GCA_030613575.1 Desulfobacteraceae bacterium | reverse complement strand
GCTTTGCCATTGAGATCTTTTTCAAGGATCATTTCAGCGGCTCCGGCTTTTTCCAGCGAACGGGCGTTTAAAACCTGGTGATTATCAGCAGCAAAAGGAAACGGTATGAAAATAACGCCCTTTCCAATGGCTTTGATTTCCGCCACTGTTGTTGCTCCTGCCCTGCATATTACAAGATCGGCTTTTTGATATTGCCGGGCCATATCATTGAAAAATGTCTGAACTCTGCAGGACATACTGTAGATCTCGTATGCATTTCTTACTCTTGTTTCATCATTAAGTCCGGTCTGATGTATAAAGAAAAATTTATCTTTCTCTTTGATCTTATTTATGGCTTCCAAAAGAGCCATATTTATGCTGTGAGCCCCCTGGCTTCCACCTAATATCAGGATCGTAAAATGGTGCTTTTGTTTTGAATCGTCAATCCCGAAGCCTTTTTGATTTTTTGCGTATTGCAGAATTTCTTTGCGTACAGGGTTTCCAGTATAAAGAACTTTTTTGGGGTTTAAACCGGTTTGCATATCATCAAACGAAACATATATCCGGTCGGCAAGACGGGATAAAATTCGGTTTGTAATCCCCGGCAGAATATTCTGCTCATGAAGAACTATTTTAATGCCCAGAATCCATGCTCCAGCAACCAAAGGGCCCGCGGAATACCCCCCCAAACCAACAACTATATCCGGCCTGAAACGTTTCAGGATCATTATAGATTCAAATATCCCCTTTGGTATTTTCAGGATAGACTTGGCCTGGTTCCATAACCCCCGACCCTTGATTCCTTCTGCTGTAATACGTTTATTGGCAAAATCTGCTTCTGATAAAACCGTAGTTTCAAAGGGCTTCCCGGTACCGACAAATAATAGACTGCTGTTCGGATTTCTGGCCATAAATTCTTGGGCTATGGCGATGCCTGGAAAAAGATGGCCGCCTGTTCCTCCGCCGGCGATGACAATGCGCAAGGGATCTGAAGACTGCCGCAATGAACGAAAGTTTTTTGCTGTCCCTGTTTTTTTGTCGCTTAGTCCCATAATTGTCGTTTAGCACTTGTCATTCGTTATTCGTCATATGAACCGAATTCAAACCTTCAAACAACTCAACCTTGTTCTTAACAAATTGCCACAAATGACTGATGACCTGTGACTACTGTCCTCCTCAGGCCTTCTCAACTTTAGACTTTTGAAACACTTTTTCAACTGTTCCTATATTCATCAGTATCCCTATGGATGCCATATTTAATAATAGGGATGTGCCGCCGTAACTCAAAAAGGGGAGGGTGAGTCCCTTGGTAGGGAGGAGCCCAAGGGCAACCCCCATGTTAACACAAACCTGGAGGCCTATTGCCGTTGTCAGCCCGATTGCTACGAATGATCCGAAAGAATCCTTACAATTTTTGGCAATAAAGATCCCCCTCCAGAAAATCAGTATATAAAGACCCAGGATAATCAGGACGCCCAAAAGGCCGAGTTCCTCTCCGATCACAGAAAAGATAAAATCGGTATGGGGTTCAGGGAGGTAAAACAGCTTCTGATAGCCTTTTCCGATACCTGTGCCCCATATTCCTCCTGTTCCAAAAGCCATGAGGGAGTGTACAATCTGGTAACTGTAGTCCGCAGAATACTGCCACGGGTCCAGAAAACTCATGATCCGTTTTAAGCGATAATCAGCACTGATCATAAAAAAATATGCCATGGGGATTATCAAAACCAATGACGTTATTAAATGCGAAATGCGAACTCCGCCCACAAAAAGCATAACCCATGTAAGAACCACAAGAATAACCACTGAACCGAAGTCAGGCTGAAAAATGATCAGAACTGTAAACATACAAAGGACCATAATATGTGGCAGAAAACCGACATAGAAATCCTTGAGCTCATCCTTTTTTTTATTCATTGAGTAAGCAAGATAGATTACCAGTGCAAAGCGGGCAAATTCAGAGGGCTGAAATGAAAAAGAGCCAAGACGGAACCACCGTTTTGCACCTCCTACAGAATGTCCGAGCTCGGTAATTAGAGTTGCAGTAAGAAAAATCAGAGCCAGAATAAGGAGCGGATATGTCAAAGAACGATAAAGCCTGTATGGAAAATGGCTACAAATTATCAGGGCAACTATCCCTAACAGAGCGAAAAGCAACTGTTTTTTTAAAAAATAATAGTCGGTTCCAAACTTTTTAAAGGCCAGGGCGGAACTTGCGCTATAGACCATTACAATCCCTATCCCCACCAGGAAAAGAACAGGGAACAAAAGCCTGACATCATAATAGAAGGGCTGTTCACGAACCTTCCGGCTATTTTGATTATTTTTGGTCATGCTTTTTTTCTTTTGACTTCTTTAAGATTGCCGATCGCCCGGCAGAAATCTTCTCCCCGCTCAACATAACTGCTATACATGTCAAAGCTTGAACAGCCTGGAGACAAAAGCACAATATCACCGGGCGATGCCGCACGATATGCCGAAAATACCGCATCTTCCATTGTGGATGCGGTTTGCGCTCCTTCCCTACAAATGTCTTCAAGAACAGATTTTATATTATCCCTTGCTTCTCCCATGACGATCAGTTTTTTAATGTGTTGTCGAACCGGTTCCAAAAGTTTGCGAAAATCTCCCCCCTTATCACGGCCGCCCATTATGAGGATGATGGGTTCACCGAAGGTTTCAAGTGCTCTTATTACCGCATCAACATTTGTTGCCTTTGAATCGTCGAAAAAACGCACATGGTTTATGGTTTCGATATATTCTATTCGATGGGGAAGCCCCTTAAAATTTTTCAGTGCCGATTGTACTCCTTCCGGGGTCCCGCCAACAGCAATGGCCGCCAGTGATGCCGCGGCAGCATTTTCAAGATTGTGCCGGCCCGGAAAATTTGTCCCGGAAAGGTCGAAGGATATTTTTTGGTGTCCTTTCATACGAATCGTTATGTTGGCAGGGGTTGACGAATTACCCCGGCTGATGAGCGCATTTTCCCTGTCTTTAGCCTGAGAATTCTCCTGATGACGGAAGAGGAGTTTTCGGGCGTTAAGGTCTTTGGTTACCGAACTGATGATCGGATCAGAACCGTTTAAAACCGCGATGTCGCTTTGTCGCTGATTTTCAAAGAGCCGGCCTTTTGACCTGGCATAGGACTTAAAATTCGGATAACGGTCCAGATGATCGGCAGTGATATTTAGCAGAACACCGACACGAGGCCTGAACGTATCGATTGTATCGAGCTGGAAACTGCTTACTTCAGCCACAACAATGTCTGCTGTTCCTCTTTTGTCTGCGTAATCGATCAATGGGTTGCCGATATTGCCGCCAACGAAGACCTTGAAACCCGAGCTTTCGAGCATGCTGCCCAAAAGCGTTGCTGTTGTGGTCTTGCCGTTGGTGCCGGATACGGCAATAACAGGTTCCCGGATAAATCTTGAAGCAAGCTCGAGCTCTCCTAATACTGGAATTCCTTCTGCTATGGCCCGTTTTATCGGCAGAATTGTATGGGGAACGCCGGGGCTTACCACGATAAGATCAGAGCGTTCAAAGGTTTCAATATTGTGCCTACCGAGTTCCATGTTGACACCCAGTTTGTGTGCCATGGGTGCATAAGATCCCAGCTTTTTTTCACCGGCCATATCCGTTACGGTTACGGACGCGCCTTTTTTTTTGGCGAACCGTGCCGCTGCAATCCCTGATATGCCGAGGCCCACGATAAGAATATTTTTGTGATTAAGATCCATGTAATAAATCGGGTTATGGGTTCCTTGGTTGCAAATTTTGTGTTTGTTATTGTAAAAAAAA
>JAUWLP010000115.1 GCA_030613575.1 Desulfobacteraceae bacterium | reverse complement strand
GATATTCAGGCGGGCTGTGAGAAGAGTTTTTCCGATTTAATGGTGGCCATGAGCGGAGCGGATCTCATTCACCTGGCGGCAGGCATGCTCGATTCGGGCAATTCTATTTCCTACGAACAGTATGTTATTGATAATGAAATTGTCGGCATGATTTACAGAATTCTATCCGGTATCCGGGTGAACAAGGAGACGCTCGGTTCCGGCGTAATTGAAGAAGTCGGCCCTGGGGGGAATTATGTCATGGCAGACCACACCGTCGAACATATGAGGGAAGAATTTTTCTACCCCGATCTTGCCGTGCGCGGTAACTTCGACAGCTGGGAAGAAAGGGGTCGGCCCAACATGCTGAGCCGAGCAAAAGAACGGGTTGAAAAAATTTTAAAAGAAAATATGGATGGGCTCTTAGACCCTGAGCTTATTTCTGAGATAAAAGCTCGTTTTCCGGGAATACAAAATATTTAAAAGTTAAAACATGATGGTCTCGTAAAAACATGAGACCTTTGAAAAATGTCCAATTTTGTTCAAGGCCAAGGAAGGCGAAAATTTTAACCACAGGAATACATTGAGTATTTTGAGGATTAAAATTTGAGTCTGACGCAGGAATTGGGCAAAAGGGGGCGTTTTGCAAAGGTCTCACATGGATCACGGGGTAAAAAGGGGGCAAAAATTTGCTCGATAACACGTCTTATCGCTTGCGGGGTTTTCAGGCCCGCCCTTAAATTTCTTCGGCTGGAGGAAAAATATCCGCAATTGCGTGTAACCTTTTTGCCGTCAAATCTACACCTATATCCATGGACGTTGAAAAAAAACCTGCTTAAAGAAATTATCTCCGCCCGAAAACAAAATGAAAGGCCCTTATTGTTATATGGTTACTGTTTTCCAGGTATTGAAGAGATATGTACCCGGAATTGCGCGGATAAGGTTCCCGGACTTCACTGTTATGAAATGCTTCTCGGGAGCGACAGCTATGAGCAAATCATGGCAAAAACAGCCGGCACCTATTTTTTAGAAAGTGAGCTTATTGTTAACTTCAGGGATTACTGTCTTGACCCTCTGGAGCTTTACGACAGTGAAATCCGAAAGTCTTTTTTCAAGCACTATAAAAAACTGATGTATGTGAGACAACCCTCTGATCCGGATTTAGAGGCCACAGCCGGTAAACTGGCCGAATTTTTAAACCTGTCCCTGGAGATTATAGATGCGGACTATTCGCATCTGGAAAAAAGACTGAACCATTTGATACAGGCAAATGTTACCTGACATAAGTAAAGAATCCTGGTCCAAAGGACCAGGCTTTGGTTTGCCCCTGAAAGGGGCTGTTTTACTTAAAGCCGTACAAGTTAAAAGTGTCTAAAGTGATCTAAAGTGCCTAAAGTTATGGTGTCGCTTCGCTCCGCTGATTTTATATAATTGACAGAATTCCTTAACCCTGGCCCAGACCGATCACCAATACTCTATACTTAAAAAGTCAGGTTTGGAATAATGCATGGGCCATCAATATATATGACGAGTCGCACCAGGGCGGGCTTTAGCTCACTTTAAACTTTAGTTCACTTCAAACTCTTGCAGCAATTCTTCAAGCAAAGCCGGAGAACTCTGACCTGGCCCAAAGGACCAGGTTTTTCAGGGCAAAATAAAATATTTTCGAACCAGGTGCCAGGTAGGATCAAAACACGTGAAAAAGCCGAAAAAAAAGAAAAAACCCTCAAAAAAAAGACGCAGCGCTACCGGGTCTTTGCCACTCAAAAAGCAAAAAAGTAAATATGTCATGTTAAATGTGCTTCCCGATGATCTGTGGTTGAAACTGCGTAAAGGAACAACCATATGGGAGGCCCTGCAAAAGACCGACGTGGAGCTTGAAAGTGATTGCGGGGGGCTGGGCAAATGCGGGAAATGTAAAATACGAGTTATTTCTTCGGTAAGACCTCCCGTCGCAGAAGAAAAAGAGCTTCTCGACCCGGAGGAGCTGAAAAACGGTGTTCGTCTTGCCTGTCGTGTCAAAATCAGAAAGGACCTTGTCATCCATACCGGAGAATCGGATGATGATTCGACGTTCTACCAGATACTTAAAACCGGCCACAGACCCACGGTTGATATCAATCCTCTTATAAATAAACAACCGGTTGAGTTGTCACCTGAATCCGGCCATAACGGATTGTCAGATCTGGACCGCATCAAAGGCGCCATGGGTATAGAATATAGCGACCTGAAAGCATCCCTTCACTGTCTTCGTTTTCTGACCGAAACGATGAAAAAAACGGAAAACCACGGAACGGCCGTACTTCACGAAAACTATTTGATGGCATGGCAAAATCGGGAACAAGCAAGGCGGGTTTTCGGACTTGTTTTTGATCTGGGAACCAGCACGTTGGTCGGCAAACTCGTAAATCTGCTGAACGGAAGTGAGGTGGCAACAATCTCCAGGCTCAATAGCCAAAGCAAATACGGATCAAACGTAATTAGTCGTCTGCAGTACATCAAGGAAAATCGAAACGGCCTTTTCACGCTTACCGATCTTCTTGTTAAGGATTTGAACTCGATTATCCAACGCCTTTTAGAAGTGGAAGGGCTTTCCCCGGAGGATATTTTTATTGCCGTTGCAGCCGGAAACACTACCATGCAGCACATTTTTCTTAACCTGGATCCCCTGGGGATCGCGGGTGCGCCCTTTTCTCCTGTTTTAACCGATGGATTGATTCTCAGTGCAAAAGATGCCGGCCTAAGACTGCATCCGGAAGCCAGGTTGTATGTAATGCCGACCAAATCCGGCTATATCGGCGGCGACATGATCAGCACCATCCTCGCATCCTCGGCTGCAGAACAGGATGATAAAATTATTCTAGGCCTGGACCTTGGCACCAATGGAGAAATTTTCTTAGGTAACCGGCAAAAGCTGTTGACCTGCTCTGCAGCGGCCGGCCCGGCCCTGGAAGGTGCACAAATATCCCAGGGAATGATCGCCAGCAGCGGTGCTATTGAAAGCGTTCGTTTTAATGAAGGGGAACTTCACTATCAGACGATCGGTAATATTTTACCAAAGGGGATTTGCGGAAGCGGACTGGTAGACCTGGTGGCCGTGCTTCTGCATTGCGGCATTATCGATTCCCAAGGATTGATTTTGCCGCCAGGGAAAAATGCTGATGATTATCTGAGTTCGAGGGTTATCAAAAAATCAGAGGTGCAAGCCTTTCTTGTGGCTTCCAAAGAAGAAAGCTCCGGCAACAAACCGATATATCTCACCCAGAAAGACGTACGCGAACTTCAGCTTGCAAAGGGCGCCGTGGCGGCCGGTATCCAGACGCTTATGGATAAAATGGGTATCGAAATCCAGGATCTTGACCAGATATGCCTGGCAGGCGCGCTGGGTAATTTTGTTAACCCATTCAGTGCCATGCGAATTGGCCTGCTTCCCAAAGTTGATCCGGATAAAATCAAATCCCTTGGCAACGCTGCCAGCAAAGGCGCCGTGATGGTCCTCTTATCCAGGCCTCACTGGCAAAAGGCCAATGAACTGTCTAAATCCATAGAACATGTTGAACTGTCCTCCCATCTTGACTTCAACCAGTATTTTATTGAAAACCTGAATTTTCCCCAGGAGAATCTCTGGTAGCGGAAGAGACAGCTTTTGTTCAGGCACTAACTATAACAGTCCCTTCTCTTTCAACCATGCTCGCGCCACCTCGGTTTCGGGTTTGCGCTGCACATCAACATTCTTGTTCAGCTTTTGCATTTCAGTTGTGCTGAGCTTTTCGGACAGTGGTTTGAGTATTGACTCTATCTCTGGATAGTTATCCAGAACCTCTTTACGGACTACCGGTGAAGGATTGTATACAGGGAAGAAGTTTTTATCATCTTCGAGAGTCATAAAATTAAAGGCGGCAATGCGACCGTCTGTTGCAAATCCCATCCCAACATCCAACTGACCATCTTTAAGGGCTTTATAGGCCAATCCGAGAGACATCTTCTTTATATTGCTCGGGGGCACTTTAAAATCATAGACTTGCATGAGTTTTATAAACCCGTCGGGTCGTTCCCAGAATTCCGTTCCGACGCCTACTATGAGGTCCCGGGGTTTTTTATGGAAATGCTTTGCCAGATCAGAAATGGAATTTACACCTGTTTTTTGGGCATCTGCTTTTCGCATCATCAAGGTATAGGTGTTATTGAACTTGACCGGATATAACCATATCAGGCCTTTTTCCATATCTTTTTTCTTTACCCAGTTGTATACTTTCTGCGGTTTACTCATTACCCCAGAATCCTTCTCTTTGTAAAAGACCGTATAAGCAGTTCCCGTATACTCGTAATAAAGATCAATCTCCCCCTGTTCAAGGGATTTTCTTGCTATATTAGTGGGCAGTCCTGTCCTCAGTTCAACCTGAAATCCATTCTTTTCAAGCAATGCCTTTGCCAATTCGGATAAAAGGTATTGTTCGGTAAAGTTTTTTCCTCCGATAGTCACCTTTTTGTCCTTGGCCATACTTGCCCCTAAAAAGGCAAATATTGTGAATAGTACAGTCAGACAAAGAATGCTTTTAATCATACCTTTCATCTTTTCCACCTTAGGGCTCACTATTTCAGATTCCGCTTATTCTTAATGTACTCGTAAAAAGTCATCTATCGGTGATTCTCAATCCCTTGGAAACGAGAACCATTCCCAGGAGATCTACGAGAAAATCCGCAAAAAGGGCCAACAGGGTTACCGGAATAGAACCTGCAAGAAGCTTGTCTGTTTTCATGAGATAGATACCGGAAAAAATCCAATCCCCCATTCCTCCTGCCCCTATAAGATAGGCCAGAGCAGCGGTTCCGATATTTATAACAAGGGCTATCCGGAAACCTGTGAGGATAACCTGCATGGCCATGGGTATTTCGACTTCAAGCAAGATCCGCCAGGTGCCCATCCCCATTCCCCTGGCTGCATCAATTGTAGGCGGAGGGACGGCATTGATCCCGGCAAGTGTATTTCTGGCTATAGGAAGGATGGAATAAATGGTCAGGGCAAAGATAGCCGGCTTGGAGCCAATGCCCAAAACACTCATTACCAGGGCCAGGACTGCCAGAGATGGGATAGTCTGCCCCAGGCTCACAATATACATTACAAACCCTGAATATGCCTTTAACCGCGGTCGTGTCAAAATAATGCCCACACTTACTCCCACTACAGTGGCTATAAACATACTGTAAACAACCATATGGATGTGCTGCCACATCAGCCTGACCAGATCGGCATACACATAAGGGTCTCTAAAATAGGCTATTGTTCCGGTTCGTTTCAGACCGACAGCCACTGTGAGGAGAAGGATTAGCAGGACGGCTTTATACAATTTCCGGGGTAACTGTGTCATTGAACCAGCCTTTTCTGGACTTTAAGCCCTGTGGGTGTGACAATTCGTTCTACAAGAGCCATTGCACCGTCGACAATAATAGCAAAGAGTGATACAAGAACAGCGCCGCTGATGATCATTTCCGGATATACCCTGTCAATACCCTGCTGGATATAGACACCAAGCCCCCCTGCCCCCACATAGGCAGCAATGGCGGCGATCCCGATATTCATAACCGCGGCAGTACGCAAACCGGCAATGATAACCGGAACAGCAATGGGTATCTCCACTTCCCTGAGAAGTTCCCATTTGTTCATGCCCATGCCTTTACCGGCATCACGAATTGACGGGGGGACATTTTTAATGGCCACATATGTGTTCCGGATGATAGGAAGTTGACTGTACAAAACAAGAGCTATGACCGCAGGTACTTTGCCCAGTCCGTGCCCGATGATAGCGAGAACAGGAAGCATCAGGCCAAAGAGGGCGATGGAGGGGACGGTCATTATTACGTTGGCTCCGTTGATGACCCGCTTGGCCAGCTCTTCGTGTTTTGTGATGATGATCCCAAGGGGTACCCCCAGTGCGGTGGCGATGATCAGGGATAAACCCACCATGTAGATATGCTCCCAGGTAAGAAACAGAACCTGTTTATAATTAGCAATAATAAATTGGAGAACACTCACAGCCGATCCCCTTTATCCTTTTTCATCTCACCGGTGTAAGTCTCCCTGATTTTCTTTTGAATATCGTTGTAGCTTACTGTCCCGGCAAAATTACCGTTGTCGTCCACAACACAAAGGGTTAGAATATCATGCATGAGCATAAAAGATAAAACATCCCTGGCCGAGGTTCTTTTCCTGACATGATCGGGAAAAGCCTTCACAAGGTCCCTGACCGGACTCTGTTCATATTTGAGTATCTTGGGGGTCACATAGCCAACAGGTTTGTCGTCATCAATGACAATAGCATAATTGATATCTTCCTTCTCTATAAAAGCAAGAGTCTCCTTAGCTGTAGCCAACCCCTGCACTATATTTTCCGGGCAAGGATTAAATACGTCCCTGACAAAAATGATGCCCAGCACTTTGAGGGCCCGGTCAGCCCCGACAAAGTCAGCCACATACTTATTCTTGGGATGGGTGAGCATGAACGCCGGGCTGGCGTACTGGACAAGCCTGCCTTGCTCAAAGAGCGCAATCTTATCACCCATCTTGATGGCTTCATGAATATCATGAGAGACAAAGGCTATGGTTTTTTGCAATTTTTCCTGGAGCTTTAAAAACTCATCCTGGATCTGCTCCCGATTGATTGGATCGATGGCGCCAAAAGGTTCATCCATGAGCAATATTTCAGGATCGGCGGCAAGTCCTCGGGCAACGCCGATACGCTGCTGCTGACCTCCGGAAAGTTCGGCCGGATACCTTGATCGGAAAACATCCGGGTCAAGACGACACATAGTCAAAAGTTCGTCGACCCTTTTTGTGATCCTTTCCTTGCTCCACCCTAAAAGCCTGGGAACAACTCCAATATTATCTGCAATGGTCTTGTTTGGAAAGAGTCCGATGTCCTGGATAACATACCCCATCTGTTGCCTTAATTTTACCTCATCCTGTTCCCTGATATTTTTTCCATTGACAAAAATGTTGCCCCTGGTAATGCTTTCGAGCCTGTTGGTTAGGCGCAGGATCGTTGTCTTTCCGCACCCTGATGGTCCAAGGAAGACCACGGTCTCACCTTTTTCTATGGTCAAGGTGATGTCTTCCAGTGCGGTAACGGCGTTGGCTCCTTCTCCAAAAATCTTTGTCACATGATCATAAGTTATCATCACTCCTCCACGTTCAGATGAAGGTACCAGCAGCAAAACGAAAAATCCTACTTTTCGTTCGGGCACTAAATAACATTCTACAATACATATAAAACATTCTACAATACATGTAAAGAATCCTGTCCCAAAGAACCAGGCTTTGGTTCGCCCCTGAAAGGGGCTGTTTTACTTAAAGCCGTACAAGTTAAAAGTGTCTAAAGTGATCTAAAGTGCCTAAAGTTATGGTGTCGCTTCGCTCCGCTGTTTTTATATAATTGACAGAATTCCTTAACCCTGGCCCAGACCGATCACCAATACTCTATACTTAAAAAGTCAGGTTTGGAATAATGCATGGGCCATCAATATATATGACGAGTCGCACCAGGGCAGGCTTTAGCTCACTTTAAACTTTAGTTCACTTCAAACTCTTGCAGCAATTCTTCAGGCAGAGCCAGAGAACTCTGATCTGGCCCAAAGGACCAGTTTTTTCAGGGCAAAATAAAATATCCACAAGCTATAAAGATATCAGGTTAAAAGTACATAATTTGCCTTATTGAAAATTTCTAATAGTTGAGTTATATTCATCCTAACCCGGACAAACCGGAAAAGTGACTAAAGTGAACTAAAGTTTGAAGTGCCTAAAGTTAAGGTGTCGCTTCGCTCCATCCATATAAAATTGGTAGAATTCCATAATTTTAGGCATTTTAGATCACTTTAGATCACTTCACACTTTTTTTAAGTTTAGATTTATTTGCCACCAAGAAACAAAGACACAAAGGATTTTATTTTGTTATTCTTTCTTAGTGTCTTGGTGCCTTAGTGGCAGAATTGAAAAAGGAGGATAAGATGAAACCGTTTTTCGTTCGCCTGATTGTTATTGTAATCGCAGTCGCCCTGGTCGGCCAGGTTGCTGTTGCGGCCGAAGTTACAAGGGTTAATCCAAGCGAAGGACATGTCTATGTTAATAAAGGAAAACCAGCGGGATTTATCGTTGGGGCCAAAGTCTGTATTTATTTATCTTCAGAAGAGACTGTCTGCGGCAAAATCTTCAGAACCACGGATTCTTACTCCGTGTTGAGGGTAGACAACCGAAAAGCCAGACACATTAAATACGGAATGAAGGCAATATTGATGGCGTTGTAAAAAGTCCCATCTACTGCGTTGTAGTATTTTTTCAGACACTCGGCATACTATATGTATGGCCTCGTTCCTGAAAAAATACTGCGCCTTGTATATGAACCTTTTTACTTAGCCATCTATAGTCGAATTCGTGACTTTTTACGAGGCCGTCATAATTGTTTGTACTGCGCACGGCTATAATTTACCTGTTTTATGAGTGTTTTTCTTTTGCCGTCCTCCCTGCCTCGTGGAATGCGGAGCCTATTCCTCTGGGGTCAACGGTAAAAGAAAAGATAATTTTCTCTGCGGTCTCTGCGTCTGGTGAATATTAAAAAGTTCAAGTTGTAACCGTTGAAAGTATATTACCACTTTACAGGTACCCGAACAGTCTTTTTGGCTTTATTTTTAAAAAGAAGATAACCATTCTTTTTGCCGTACAGAAAAAGATCTTTTGTGATTTCTACATCAGCCCTACAATAATCGATAATCTCACGTATCCGTCCCTGTTTCCAC
>JAUWLP010000019.1 GCA_030613575.1 Desulfobacteraceae bacterium | reverse complement strand
AAGACGGAATTACCTTTGTTTCTTGATTCCATTGCTTCCCGAATAGATGCGTCCTTATTCTTACGAGAGGTGACTTGAATCGTATAGGGATAAAAATCTTGAGGTTTAAGGGCATTGTTTGTGTTTAATTGCTGGGTGTTGTCTTGATCATTGTTAAGTTCCGAAGCCTTTTGAGCCAATTCCAGGGATTTGATGCTGTGAGTTTTATCTCTGCTCCGTTGCATCCGCACATCCACTTCTTTCATTTTCTTAAGCTCATCCCGGGCTTGTGCCAGTTCAGCTTCCAATTCCTCCAGCCGCCGGGTGCCGGTCACTATATCGCTGGACTGTTTCCGAGTAACTGCAAGGAGTTTTTCCTTTTCTGAAGCAAGAGAAGAAATTTCGGTTTGCAAACCATTAATGCGTTCCAGCATGGCAACGTATAATGTTGCATCCTCTTTCTCCTTAGAAGATACCGACAATCCGAGATAGACTTTCATCCAAAAAAGTGCTGCGCTGGTGTCGATTTTTGAGTTGGCCGGATGAATATTGAGCAATGCAGCCTTCCAAACCGCGCCTTTATAATAACTTGTTGAAGGATAACGCTCGGCCACAATCGCATACTCCTGCGCGGCTTGGTGATACGATGATGAATCCTCCAGTGCAGCAGCGCGTTCCATGTGACTCCGGGCCTGCGATTCAAGCCTGAAACCGCGGAATTGTGGCAAACAACCGGCAAGGAGAAAGCATAAAATGATAACGATTACATTACGGCCTTCCATGAGCAAGTCCTTATTCCTGAGTCAACGCGGGTATTACCGGACCTTGGAACTCCTCAGGCGAGACCGGCAGTTCAACCGTAAATGTCGAACCGCCGTCAACGGTACTTTCGGCATAAATTTTGCCGCTGTGTCCTTCTGTAAATGCCTTGACAAGAGCTAAACCCACTCCGATTCCCCCGCTCCTTATTCTGCCTGTATCGCTGGCCTGATAAAATCTTGTAAATATCTTGGGGAGTTCCTCTGGAGTGATCCCGATTCCCGAGTCCTGAATCTCTACACGTGCACCCATGGTGCATGGGCCTACTTTCGCCCTTACTTTCCCATCGTTTCGTGTGTATTTGATTGCGTTACTGAGAAGGTTGCTGACAACGATAGATATTTTTTTTGCATCCACCATGACTTTAGGGGCATCGAGTGAAGTCAATTCTACAGTTATATTCTTACGTGCAGCAACGAGCTTTGCATCTTCAACAATAGGTTTAATGATCTGGAGAAGATCTGTCCATTCCATATAGTATTTCATCATGCCGGAATCAATCTTTGCAAGATCAAGATATTGTTTGCTGAAGCTTGCCAGTTTTTTGATTCCCCCGCGAATAGTGTCAAGCATCTGGATCTGTTCATTATTCAGCGGGCCCGAAGTTTGGCTTTTTAAAATGTCGTATGTAGAGAGCATCACCTGTAAGGGGGTTTGAAGCTCGTGCGAAATCTGCTGCATCATTTGAGTTCTATGTTTATTTATATTCTTGATTTTGACGCTCATGTCATTAACTGCATGGGCAAGCAAGGCAATTTCATCATTGGAAGAAACTTTGACCTTCTCAAATTTACCCCGTGCAATCTGCTCAGTCCCTCGTATAAGGTCATCTATAGGGCTGGTGATGGTGCGGGTAATAATCAAGGCGGCTAAAATAGCGGTCAGCAGGCTCCCGATAATTAACAACAGAGCAATTTTGGCGGAACGGTCTGTCGATGTTTCAATCCTGGACATGGCATTCCCAATGGAAACCTGATTGGTGCTGATCAGATGATCAATAGATCTGGACAGGGTTTTCAGGCTGTCCGACCTCAGGTTGTCACGCACCGGATTGTAGCTGGAATCTTGAATATCTCTCTCGCTTTGCATACTGGCAACAAATGATTCATGGGCCTGGCGCATGTTCCTGATAAGGGAACGCTCTATCTCGTCTAACTGAGCCTTCAGCAACGAACTCAAGTATTGGTCAAATCGCCGGCTCGTTGTAACGAATAGGGAAAAATAGGTTTCATCACGGGAGATAAGATATTTCTGGGCATAGCCGTTTTCATCTTGGAGTATGGCATACAGTTGCTTGGCAAGATCCACCACCTGGACGTTAGAAGTAAGGGTGATTTTAGCCTCATTTGAAACAGTATTCAGCTCGAACAGAATATAGGTGCTGGTAATGATCATTATTATGATAATGGCGCCGAAACCGAGCATCATCTTTTTATAAATAGTCAGCTTCACAATACTGAGTCCCCAAAGAATCTGTTTTGCATAAATACGGAAATAGGCTATAACCGGCTATAATTGCTATTCAGATATCAGAAATAAACCAGACAGTCAATTTGTAAACAACGAGAGGCCTTTTAAAAAGTTCCAATTAGCTTTGCTCATCCCGCCATGGCAGGAGAATAATAGAACGCTGGGGAAGACCCGACTCGGTTAAGCAAGTACACACGGGTTAATCTCATAAATGGGCGAGCCCGCCTTCGCTACATCAGCCAGGGCCCTCAGTTTGGGGCTGATTACTCCACCAGCCTTTAGAAGGGCTATTAAGGTATCTACGCTTTGCTTTATGTTGGCCTCAGCACATGCCCGCCTTATCTGAAAGGCGTTGATAATATTGGAATGCGCGAGTCCGCTCATCTTCTTCAGAAGATCGGGCATGCTACGCCGTAAGGTTTCATCGGTATCTGAGAAGAGTTCAGTCAATGCAAGGTCCGGATCCCACTGACCGGTTCGACGAGCGGATTTTATGAGGTATTTGACCACGTTTGGCAATTCATAAATTTCACCGTGGTCCAAAACCAGCAGGCGATCATCCCATTCCCCGCATTTCGATGATCTGACCGGTACGAGCAGCCTCCATTCCCAGCAAAGGAGCAACACATCTTCCGCGTTGCCCCCGCTTATTTCTTCAACTTTCGCAAAGGATATTCTACCGTTCTCACATGCGTTGTTGATGATCAGCGCTGTTTCGGCAGTCAACTCATCGGATCCGAGAAAGACGTCCAGCGCAGCCTGCAACCCTTGGATAGGATCACCGTCATGATTACTTTTCCGGGATTTTTCTATAATATATTCACGCTTTGGAAGGAATTTGCTTATCATTTAATACGCCAGAACTTATTGCAAAGCTATTTACTTTTTTATGTCACGGATGTTTTTTCCAATTGACCATGCATTCCCAATATTTTTCCCGATGCCATGATAAGATTTCGATGAAGTCGCATATATAATCGGTTTGACCTTTTCTATATCAGGATTTCCATTTGCATCCATTACACTCTCATCAACCTTGACGTCAACAATTTCACCAATAAATTGGGTATGTAATCCGATTTCAAATGTATGGAGGAGTTTACATTCCAAAATAAAAGGGAATTCCTTTATATATGGCGCTTTTACCAAATCACTTTCTATGGGTGTAAGACCGGTCGCTGAAAATTTATCCGCTGTTTTACCTGATGCCGATCCAAAATAATCACATTCTTTTATATACTTTTCAGAAGGGATATTTATAGTATATGCTTTGTTTACTACAATATTACCATAGCTGTATGTTGCTTTTCTCAACGATACCGTAACACATGGTGGCTTAGAGCAGCAAATCCCTCCCCAGGCAGCGGTCATAGCATTTGGTTTTCCTGTTTTGTCATATGTTCCAACAATAAGGACAGGAGCAGGATAGATTATTGTTTTTGCACCAATGGACTTTTTCATAATTAAGCCTCCAAATTCTTCTTAATGTCCGTACTTTGTATGTGACGTTCATTGTCTTTGGGCACGTTCATGCTGAACCTGCCTTAACCCCTCATCAATAATCCGGGACGTATGCCGGAATAGTCATGAAATTATGCGTTTTTCTATCTCAAATATTTTGAAAACAATTAATCCACAATCTGAAAATTGTCAAGAAATGTCATATTCCCGTGATAGTGGGCTTGATCATAAGCGTTTGCCCGTCAGTGGACATGGATACGGCGCCGTTACGGGCGGTGCCGAGTATGCGGCATCCCTTCTCCTTATACCTTTTTAAAACCGATGGGTGTGGAAATCCAAATCTGCTTTTCCTTCCGGATGAAATAATGATTACTTCAGGGTTGACCTTTTCTATGAACATTTTACTGCTCGATGTTTTGCTGCCATGGTGCGGCGCTAAAAGGACTGTACTTTTTAGCTTGTCACCGGCAATTGCAGCCAGTTCATATTCCGCTCTGGTCTCGATATCCCCTGGAAACAGGAAGGATTCTGCTCCAAACGATGCTTTTAAGACCAGGGAATTGTTATTTACATTGCGCCACCTTTCCAGCTTTCTTTTCTTAATGAAATCGAGGGACGGATAGCATATGTCAAGACGGACTCCGTTAATGTCGTGGATGCCGGCTACCTCTTTATATTCGGGCATATGAATTCTATTTTTTTTAACAGCTTCCATGAATTTTTTATATCCTAAAGTGTTTGCTGTTTCATTATTCGTCCATACATTTTTTACATTAAAATGTTCGGCAATATATATGAGCCCGTTTAAGTGATCACTGTTGGGATGGGAAAGCACAAGGGTGTCAACGGTTTTGATCTTTTTTTGCCATAAAAACGGGGCAATGATCCTGGCCCCTATATCAAAAACGCTGTTATCGGAAAAACCACCACCATCTATTAGAATGTTATAACCTTTCGGAAGTTCCAGAAGGGCCGCACTACCATGCCCCACATCTATCATCGTTACCCTGAGATCATCATGCCAGAACCGGTTATTCAACCAAAAACAGGCGTCGGCGCTCAAAGCCAGCATAGCCAGCAGGACAATGATTGCTGCCGGTTTTTGTATAAAACTTTTGCCCGGCACTTTATCTTGTCCTGCCGGGGTTTTTAATGAAACATATCTTAGGTTTAAAATAGCCCAAAACAGGACATAAAAACAGCAGATCTCAAAATAACTCGGGGTTACGGTTTTTACAGCCGCAAAAGGCAGATCGGCAAAAAAATTAATAACACCGATGGCCTGTGATAGAACAAAAGCACCTGTCTTGAGGCACCCTAAAGCTACCGAAACAGTCAGCGGATATAAAAACACGGCCAGCAATCCCAGAGGAACCACCACAAAACCGATCAGGGGAACGATAATAAAGTTTGCGAGAAGTCCTACCAGAGAAATCTGGTTAAAGTAAAACATGGCAAGGGGCATGGTGCCGAGGATAGCAAAGAAAGAAGCCATGAAAAAGTAAAACAGTTTTGTTGCAACTTTAATACGTTTCGGCTTCTTAATCCCGCCTGATTCAGATACCCATGGGGATTGTACTCTTGAAAGACCGTATATTATTGCAAGAACAGCTGTAAATGAAAGCTGAAATGAAATTGAAAATAGCGACGGTGGATGAACAACAAGAATCAGCAGTGCCGCCACTGCAAGGGTGTTCATGGGGTCATGTTCTCTTTCAAACAAAAATGCCATTAAAAACACTGTAACCATGATGACCGCTCTCTGGGTGGAAGGCGACATCCCTGAAAGCATACCGTATACAAATACAGGAATGACAGATAAGATTACGGCCCCCTTTTTAGTCCATGCATGCCACAATAAAAGTTTAATATGAGAAAGGAGATACTTGAAAAATAAAAAAGCAGCGGTCGCCACAATGCCGATATGAAGTCCTGAAATGGCCAGAAGATGACCGATCCCTGCCCGGTTAAATGCTTCTCTTAAATCTTTAGAAATTGAGTTTCTGTTCCCGACGATAAGTGCTTTTAATACACCTTGCTCCTGTCCCTGCCCTGTTTGGTCGATGAGATCAGAAATTTTCCGGCGTGCGTTCGCTATAATCATGCTGATCCCTGTTTCTGAATTTCTTTTGAACAGGGTAAGCTTTTGCGTCGAAACATAGGCAGTTCCAAAAACTTTCCTAAAAGCCATATATCTCTTATAATCAAATCCTCCGGGGTTATTGAAATTTTTGATCGATTTCATCCTGCCGGAAAAAACAATCCGGTCTCCCATAGAGAGCTTAAAACCACGCCCCGAGACGGTTACACGAATCTTTCCGGTCACAGGAAAAGACTTCTTATTCCACTCAAGAGTCTCGGTGCGCAGAATGAATTTTTGTCGATGGGAATATGTTGCAACCGGTGTGTCAATAACACCGGCAACTTTCCATGAATGAGTATCAAAATAATGTATTACATGGTTTGGGGGGAAATTCGGCACAACCCATGATTGTATGGAGAGGTATCCCAGGGCAAAAAAAAGGATTAGGGGAAGAAAAACAACATTTTTGTTTCTGTATATGGAATTAAGAATCAAGCATATAAATACGCAAGTTACAAGATAAGCACAGACCGCATGACCCGAAAACCAGGAGCCTGCGGCGATGCCCGATATCATCGATAACAGCAGGGGAACAACGGGGCGAAAGTAAACATTATCTGTCATGAAACATTTTAGTCCGGACGATTTCACCGGCCGTCATCATCGTATATGATCAGGTTTTGGGCGGTCATTTCCACTGGTATATCCAGTTCCAGTAAAGACAGAGCCGTGGGCGCTATATCCGAAAGCTTGCCGCGATCGAGAAGCTTCTTGTCCTGTGAATCGCCGGCCACGTAGATCAACTCCACAGGATTGAGAGTATGGCTGGTCTTGGTCATGCCGGTCTGATGATCGATCATTTGCTCGGAGTTGCCGTGGTCGGCGGTGATCAGGATATGCGCATCAAGTTCGAGCAGACGATTGATAACCTTACCCACGCACTCGTCCACGATTTCGATTGCTTTGATCGCCGCATTCATGTCCCCGGTATGGCCGACCATGTCACCATTAGCGTAGTTTACGACAATGAACCGGTAAGGATTGTTCCGGAGACGACTCAGGAGTTCTTCCGTCACATGGTACGCCTCCATCTCCGGGTGGCTGGCAAAGGTGGCCGGATCAAAGCGGCTTGGAACTTCAACCTGATCTTCGTATTTGTATGGCGTTGTTGCTTTACCGTTAAAAAAGCTGGTTACGTGCCGAAACTTCTGCGTCTCGGCAATGCGCAGTTGACGCATGCCGGCATTGGAGATGACCTCGCCGAGCAGGTTCTCCATGCCACCGACTTCGTCCATGGCCCCCAGCATATATTCTGCAAACTCATCCCAATAACGTGTCAGCCCCACGTAAGTCACCGTCCGCTTTGTCTTGAGTTTGCCCGCATAATTTGGATCGACAAATGCCATAGAAAGCTGGATGGCACGATCCTGGCGGTAATTCGTGTGCAAAATGGAATCACCGTCCCTGACACCGTCATAGTCACCGATCACATAGGGAGGGACATATTCGTCGAACATTTCAACACCATCCGGGGTTTTGTCCCGGTTATACGACTCTCTAACCGCAGTTTCTGCGTCGGTGGATTTGCGACCTTCACAGGCAACAATACAATGATAGGCCATGTCGGTAAGGTTCCAGTTCCTGGAACGGTCCATGCCATAGTACCGGCCCATAACCGTTCCGATAAAGCAGCCGCCGACGTCCTCCATCACGGTTTTAAGCTTTGCCAGGTATTCCATGCAGCTGCGGGGCGGGGTGTCGCGTCCGTCTAAAAAAGGATGGATGATGATCAAGCCCCTGGGAAATTCTTGCCGCGCCCGGCGCATAATTTTGAAGAGATGTTCCTGGTGGGCGTGTACCCCCTCGTCCTGCAGCAGACCAATGAGGTGAAGACGGCTCTTGTGCTCCTTCCAATTAGCAACGAGCTTCTTCCAGTGCTCTACTTCAAAAAGTTCGCCGGTGCGCAACCCGTCATCGATTCGCTTGAGTTCCTGGATCACGATCCGTCCGGCCCCCATGTTGAGGTGGCCCACTTCGGATGAACCCTGATAGCCGTCCGGGAGTCCCACAGGCTCACCCGCACATTCCAGAAGTGTCCACGGATAATTGTCTTTGTATCTGTCTATATTCTGGGTTTTTGCTGCAATAACGGCGTTGCCTTCTTTTTTTTCGCTATACCCCCACCCATCACGAATTATCAGGCATACAGGTCGCATGGCTGTTCCTTTCTTCAGGCTTTTACCCGTTTAATGGCAGCCCCAAGTTTCGCGAATTTTTTCTCGATCGATTCATATCCGCGATCCAGGTGATACACGCGATTGATTTCCGTTGTACCCACAGCAGCCAGACCGGCCAGAATCAGTGAAGCGCTGGCCCTTAGATCCGTCGCCATTACAGGAGCACCAGAGAGTGCCGGTATCCCTGTGATCATTGCGGTATTCCCTGTTATTTTAATATCGGCCCCCATCCGTTTGAGCTCGCTGACATGGATAAAACGGTTCTCAAAAATGGTTTCAGAAATAATACTAAACCCCCTTGCAACCGACATCAGCACCATGAACTGGGCCTGCATGTCGGTGGGAAATCCCGGGTAAGGCAGAGTTTTTATATCAACACTTGAAATTTCATCAGCTCCCTGAATCCTTACATTTTTATCCTCGATAGTTACTTGGGCTCCGGTAAGCTTTAGTTTGTGGATAACCGCTTCAAGATGGTTGGGTTCACAATTTAAAATAGTTACATCTCCTCTGGTCAGGGCTGCCGAAACCATAAACGTGCCGGCTTCTATCCGGTCTGGTATTATGGAAACGGATACCGGTTTTAAGGAAGAGACCCCTTCTATGGTAATGACCGACGTGCCGGTTCCCTTTATCTTTGCGCCCATTTTTATCAAAACGTCGGCAAGTGCAACGACCTCCGGTTCAAGGGCCGCATTTCGAAGCACGGTAATCCCTTTGGCCAGAACAGCCGCCATCATAAGATTTTCCGTACCGGTTACGGTGGGTATGTCCAAATAAATTTCGTTCCCTATAAGACGGTCGGCGGAAGCTTCCACGTATCCGTGTTTTAATTCAATCAAAACGCCGAGACGGGCAAGTCCTTTTAGATGCAGATTAATGGGGCGTGCGCCGATGGCACATCCTCCCGGCAGAGATACCCTGGCCTTTTTAAGCCTTGCCACAAGCGGGCCCAGGACCAGAATAGAGGCCCGCATTCTCCTGACCAGATCATAGGACGCCTCGTGATTGCACATGCCGCCGCCGTTTATTTTAATAATATCTCCATCTGATTCTATACTGGCCCCAAGACTCGAAAGCAAAAGTTTTGTGCTTTGTATGTCTTTCAGGTCCGGGACGTTGGAATACGTATTCCATCCATCCGTAAGGAGCGAAGAAATAAGAATTGGAAGGGCGGCATTTTTTGCGCCACTTATTCTAACCCCTCCTTTTAGAGCACGTCCCCCTTGAATTACGATTTTATCCATATAAACCCCGCACAAACAAAAAAGCGCTTCCCCGGTTTCATGATGAGGCAAGCGCTTTTAACCTTGAAAGATTTTGGCATCTTAATGGTGATGCTCGTCATTCCCCCTGCATGCGTCGATGGCGGCCTTGATAATACAGTAGGTCATGCCAATGCCTAAAATGGTGAGTGCGTACCAGAGACCACCCATGAAAACCACATGGTCCATATCCCAGATCCATTCAAAACTAAATGGAAACATAATTGATCCTCCTAACCTCTTTAAGCTCCAGCCGGCTTTAATTCCTGTTCTAAATCAACTGGCGGTTCAACCGTTTCCTCTTCCTCAGCCGGCAACGTTTCAATGGGATTCAGTTCCGACTCATCTGGAAATACCGGCAAATAACGGTGTGCCAGCCCTACCAGAATAATACCATATGCCACCGGAAGTATTGTGGTGGCAATTTCCTGCCAGCTCGGGAAATACATTGCCCAATAATCAAAGCTCATCACCGGCACGGCCATGACCTGGAGCACCATTACCCAACGATTAATACAAACTCCGACAACAGCCAGGATCACGGCAATCCAAAGTGCCACAGAATTTTTTCGTCCTTTTTTAGTAATCAGAATCGCCGCCGGAACAAAACCGCAAATTACTATTTCCGCAAACAGGATCCAGATTCCGTATAAGGGGTTATTGGAATAAAAATCCATCAGCGTTTGTCCCAAGGAAGGTGCTGTAACGGTTGCCCAGTACCAGGTATCTATAGTCTTGGCAATAATGTAAGTCAGAATCATCCACCCTGAAATTTTGGCTAAAAGCTCGATGGCGCTATCCTTAACCAGCTTTTTGCGTGTAACTGTTTCGGTAATTTTAGTAATCAGAATTGTAAAACATGGTCCACAGGCCGCGGCTGACCAGGTAAAAAGAAAGAAGGTCCAGGGCCAGATCAAGATCCCTTCCCGAAAGGCGAAGGGTCGTCCGAATAGGACACCGGCAACGCCGCCCAGGGATCCCTGGTGGAAAAAGGAGAGGAACACCCCTGTAGCTGCAAATACCGCCATGATTTCATGCATGTTGTGGCTGAGATGATGAAAGAACGGCACCCTGTCGATCTGGCGATTTTCAAGAATAAGCGGAATAAATTCAATGGTCAGAACACCGAAGTAGCAGGAAAGGCAGAATGCCACTTCAGTCAGCATAGAGTGAACATTTGCATGCCAAAAAATAAACCAACCCCTCAGGGGCTGCCCGATATCGTAGGCCAAAATGAGCAGCGCCGAGCTATAACAGATGAAGCCAATTAGAACCGCGTAGTTGATGATACTCTTCAGCTCATCTTTGCCAAAGATATATCTTAATAAACCGGTAAAAAAGGCGCCGCCGCCAACAGCGATCACCGCAAGGTCAGCCCAAATCCATATAGCAAAACCATAGTAATCGTTCATATTGGTCTGGTTGAGGCCCTTAATCCAGCAAAGCAGCATGGCATAAACGCCCCATAACAGGACCGCGCCGACTACACTGATAAATAGAAGAAATTGCCATAATGAGCAGCGCTTAACTCCCCTGGGTATTAATGCAGAATCCATATGTTATGTACTCCTTGAATATATCATTTTTACTTTTTAACCCTGGTGCACCGTCTTTTTAGCTATACTCTCATTTTTAAGATAATTATCACCGACCCGCCTGACCCACTCTCGGCTCGAAAGATAGTAGACCTTGGGGTTGGTACCCAGCCTTTCCAGCAAACGGAATGCATTGGGATTGGTCGGCCGACCGTGGTGTTTAGGGTCGGGTTTTACCATCCGGTATACGGCATGATTCGGATTGTTCAGATCACCGAATGTAATGGCGCCGGCAGGGCATGCCTGGGTGCAAGCCGTCTGATATTCATCCTCTTTGAGTTTGCGCCTTCCTTCCATAAATGCCTTTTCCTTTGCCATCTGGTACCTGTGGAAGCAGAAGCTGCATTTTTCAACCACGCCTCGCATGCGGGGTGAAACATTGGGGCTCAAATATTTTTCCATGCCATCCGGCCAGACCGGATCCCACCAGTTAAAATAGCGAGCTTTATACGGGCAAGAAGCCATACAGTACCTGCATCCGAAACAGCGCGTATAAATCTGGCTGACAATCCCGGTTTCAATGTTGTAATCAGTCGCAACCGCCGGGCAAACCGTTACACAGGGAGAATGACCTTCATGTTGTCCTTCACAATGCATACACGGTCTCGGGAGATAGCATATATCCGTATTTGGAAACGGTTTCCCGTTGGTCAACTTGTAGACACGCATCCATGTTATGCTGAGAAGTTTGTCCGATTCATCCTTCCTAAAAGGCACGTTATTTTCGGCCATGCAGGCAACCATGCAACTGCCGCAACCGGTACATTTATCCAGGTTTATAACCATTCCATACTTTTTGGCTTTCTTGTGTTTCATCAGAACCTCTTTGGATTGACAATTATTGATAACATGATGAACCAAAACATTTTCAATAGTCAATCTTCAATATAATCAGGCTTTGGCCAGTTTGACCCTGATTCCCCAGGCAGCATCCAAACCTGAAACAGAATCTTCAACCGGACCGATGAGTTCATTAAAATTTATTCCCTTACCTGCCAAATAATCGTCGAATGCCGTATGACCCAGTCCTCTGGGCAGGGCAACAAGCCCGGGCATGATACCGTCAAAAAGATGTACCTTAACTCGTGCTTTGCCCACAGGAGTGCTTAACATGGCAAGCTGGCCCTCGCGCAGGCCATGCTCCCCGGCTGTTTTCGGATTAAGCTCAATAAAAACATCCGTGCCTTTGAGAACCGTATCATCAACAGATTTCATAACAAACGGCGGATCACCGACGACACCGTTGGCTAATCTGATGGAATCATAAGGGATAAGCAAAAGAGGATAATTCGTTTTGTCACCTTCAATTTTAACCGGTTTAAATTGTTTCAAGGATCCGGTTTCTTTGGGAGCAAATTCGAATTTCCCGGAAACCGTATCAAACGATTCTTCATGGGTTTGAACAAAAAAATCAGGATGAGACCAGAATCCTTTTTCAACCATAACCCGCCATTTATAACCCAGAGTTTCCTTAAGACACTCATCATAACTGTTCCACGCAAAAGCGTCCGCTATATTTCCTCCCATGGCTTTTGCTAACAGAATTATGACATCTCCGGTATGTTTGGTATTAAACAGGGGCTTAACCACCGGCCTTGAAAGGCCGATAACAGGCTTGGGCATTCCTGCGGGCGTGGGTATATCTTCGTAGCGTTCAAGATAGGCATGATTCGGAAGGATCAGATCAGCGTTTTGAGCCGTTTCATCCATATAAGAAGAGAAACTTACCACAAACGGTACCTTGTCAAAGGCCTTTTTCACTGCTTTGCTGTCGGACATTGTGTATAACGGGTTTGCACCGGCAACAAAAAGCGCTTTCAGGGGATATTTTTCTCCTGAGTTGATGGCTTGGGGGAGACGATTTAACAGGTGACGGGAAAATGGATACTTTTTACTCCCGGCACCATCCAATCGATCTTTTTGCATTCCGACTGCTGCCCTAGCATCCATCTCTACTTCAGGCCAGTTGATATAATCAGGTTCTGCAACAGCAAAAATCCCTCCCTTTTTGTTGATATTTCCGACAAGAGCGTTTAATGCGTGCACCGCTGTGCATTCATTAAGACTGCCCGGTGTGGTTCCCTGACCACGGCCGCAAATTGCCAAAGGTTTGGATGCACGGGCAAAGCTGCTGGCAAGAGCAATGATTGTTGCACTATCGATTCCCGTAATTGTTGCAACGCTATCCGGACCGTATTCATCGAGCACAAAACGCTTCCAATCCTCAAATCCCTCAGAATAATAATTAATAAACTCGGCATCGTACAATGATTCTTTAATAATTACATGGGCAATTCCCAGGGCAAGCGCCGTTTCGGTCCCGGGATTAATGGGAATCCATTTATCTGATTTGGCTGCGGTATTGGACAGGCGGGGTTCGATCTGAACCACTTTGCCGCCGGTATTACACCAAGTGCTGTTGGCCCGGAACATCCGTACCGGCGATCCCCAGCCATCTACTATTCCGCTTCCAAAGCTTAAAATAAAATCGGCATTTTCAAAATCGAATCCGGGCAAAGCCTGAACACCCTGCATAAGGTGAAGAGTAAGCTCATAGGAATCGATAATTGATGATGTGCGCATCAAATTGGGAGAACCGTAAACCGTCAGAAACCTGTCAAATAATCTAGGTACGGTCCCGCGATCTGAACCAGAAATTATGCCTGCGGTATGGGATTGACCTTTTTTTCTTAAGTCACCGAGGGTTTCCGCAACCTCTGATACGGCACCTTTCCATGAGATTTTTTCCCATCTTCCCCGGCCTCTTTTCCCCACTCTTTTCAAAGGTGTCCAGACTCTCGTGGGGCCATATAGAAGCTGAAGGCCTGACAATCCCAGAATGCACAACCCACCGTTATTTAAAGGATGCCCTTTCATTCCCTCTATTTTAACCGCCCGATCATCGATTTTACGGACAGTAATACCGCAACCACCGGAGCAGAGGCTGCAGGCAGAATTGACATAACTGGCTTCACCATCCTCCGGAACAGGAGTCCATGGCCACATCTGGGTCCATATCGCACTGTCATCCATCAACTTCCATGTCAATGGCGAAAGGGTTGTTCCCGCCGCACCACCAATTAAAAACGACAAAAAACTTCTTCTGTCAATTTTCATCTATTCTACCCCTTAAATTTTCGGTAAATTCTAAGGCCCGAAGGAATTCTGCATTAGATTCAAAATCAAAGATTTTAACCACCTTAACAGTTGAACAATTGAACCCGTGAACAGTTACAATTTATTTATGACATACAAAACATGCATCTCTTTCTGTCTGAATACTACCCCCCTTGCCAGACTTTGATGTGCCAGGATAGACCATGTCTATGAGATGGTCGATCAGCCTGTTTGTGGGAGTTTTGACATCTGTTCTTTCAATGTTGGCGGTCTTTTCTCTATGACATTCAGCACAGTCGTCCATTTTCATCCGGTCCCAGGTATTCTTTTTGAAACCACCGATGCTTTTTCCCCAGATATCACGGCTGTAGCCCGTAATCCGGTTTTCCTCATAAATTTTTAAGCTTTCTGATTCCCCAATATGGCCGTGACAGGTAACACAGTCCATTCCGGCACCTTTGACATGGGCGGCATGGGAAAAGAATACACAATCAGGCTGCCGCGAGTATATTAACCACGGAACCTCTCTTCCTTTAGAGACATACTCCTCAACGAATTTGATCTCATCCGGACTATCTCCCTGAATCTCTTCATGACAATCGATGCACTGTTCAAGTTTCGGAACACCGGAATAGGTACCGTCTTCACGAAAGAAATGGCAACTTTCACACCCGTCTTCAACTTCCGCCACATGCAGCACATGGTTAAAATCGATCGGTTGTTTTTTTTTCGAATAAAGAAGCTTCGGGAAAATAATCCATCCCAAAATAAGACTTGCAAACAGTCCGATAATAAAGAACAGGATAACCGGCCCCGCAGACCGGTTATCCTGTTCTTTTTGATTTATTTCCGGGGACGATGTTGCAAGTTCCTCGCCGCCGGCATCTTCCGCAATCTCTTTAGCATTATTATCCAAAGCACTCATAAGATCTCCGTTATTAAAATGAACTTTCGTTCCTGAATGGGGTAATAACTTGCGGCTTTGTATCTGCAAATCTATTTTTTGTCAAGGGAAAATCATTCTCATTTTGCGTTATACGTATGCAAGAGGTTGGTTGTGAAGACCTAGAGAGTGGAATATAAAAATGAAGGGGAGTTTCTATGAAGAAAAAGGTATTGTTTATGGAAATGATTTGATACGATTACATGTTTTCGGCCACTGAAACAGTCCTGTCGCCGAGAATATTAACATAACTTCCCATTTCATTATCGTACCAGCCGTATATTACAGCCTGTGTTATCGGTATTCTGATCGTTACATCTTTTAATAAACCTAAAATTTCTTTTTCCAATCCCGGTACTTTTTCCAGGTCAACGGTCTGATCGGCAGTACGGGTATGGGTTTCATGACCCTCAATCACGGCAGCAGCCCTCGGCAAACCAATGATATCCCCCGAAACATTCTGTTTTTCAGAATAGTGGAGGTAACCATAAGGATCATGGGATGCCGCCTGCCGGTATATATCGTTGAGCAACTCCCTGCTTGTGGGTTCACCGGACAGTTCCTCCTGTAAATTCAGCACGAGTATAATCAGAGAACCTGTGGAGATTGGCACTCTTACAGATTCCGCAATGAATCCGATCTCTTCCATTTCCGGAATCACAAGTCTAAGCGCATTGGCAGCACCTGTGGTTGTGAGGATAATGTTGTTCATAATGCTCCTGTTTTTCCTTAAATCGGCGGCTCCGGCTTTTGGAAGTCTGTCCAATACCTCTTGTGATCCGGTGACGGCATGTACGGTTGCCATGGAAGCGGAAAGTATCTTTTTAGGACCCAAAGCATTGAGAAGGGGTTTTATCATATGAGCCAGACAGGTGGTGGTGCAGGATGCAGTGGAAATAATGTTATGGCGCCTGGGGTCATAAACATTGTCATTGATACCCATCACCGTGGTTACCGCATAGTCCGGCATGGGTTTGCCTTTGTCTTTTATTTTAAAGGGCGCAGAGATAATCACTTTTTCGGCGCCTGCTTCAAGATGTCCGCGAACAGCCCCTTTTGGATGATCAGGAGGAACGGTCGGGTCAAGAAATTGTCCGGTAGTATCTACAACAAGTTTTACACCATATTCTCTCCAGTTTATTTCAGCCGGATTCCTGAATGACCTTAGAAAACAAACCCTGACACCGTCAATAGTCATGGCGCCGCTTGTTTCATCCAGATCACTGATTAACGGCTCTGCTTTTTGGCCATACAAAAACCCACGGAGCAAACCGTAGGTTGAATCTCTTTCCGCATAATGGGCAATATCTTCCAGCGATGTTCCGGCTTCACGTCCGATATTAACGATAATTTCACTAAAATGTTTTCGTGCGACATGGTGCCACATAGAAAGCTTGCCGATTCTGCCGAATCCGTTTATACCGAGCTTTATTCCGCTGTTAGTTTCCGTTTGCATGCCCATACCCCCCCTTTAAATTGACAATTTGCGATTGAAGATTGAAGATTAATGAATTTGTAGGAAGTCGGAAAAGCGACCGTTTACCAAGCCGTCAATATTCTAATCGTCAATCTTTAATTATTTACGCTTCTTTTACCTTTATTAAGTCTTGATAAACCGACCCTTCACGGCCGTCAATACTGATATGGTCCCCGGATTTAAGAACCAATTCATTAAATCGGCAGCTTTTTTCCTTTTCCTTGCAGATAAGATTGCCACATCCCACGATACACGTTTTGCCAAGCTGGTAGGCCACAACAGCAGCATGGGATGTTACTCCACCCCGGGCCGTAAGAAGGCCGTCCGCCGCATATATTTCCCTGATGTCATCAGGAACGGTATCATTCCTTACAAGAACTAAATGTGTTTCAGGTTCTATGGTTCTCCATTGATCGATTTCTTTGAGATCAAAAACGATCCTCCCGCTCATTGCTCCGCCGCTGACCCCGATACCATGCCCTAATAATTTATCCTCCGTAATATCTCCAAGGTCAAAGGTTAAAACTTTCTTTCTTTCTCGAATGGCCATATCACGGCACTGCAGCAAGTATAAATCTTCAATACCGGGACTCTCAAAAGTGAACTCCATTTCCTGAGGGCTCCATCCCTTCATGTGAATCAACTCATTCGCCCATTCTTTTAACGCGTTATAAATTTCAGGGAAATGGGTTTCAAGGATTATATCGGTTTCTCTCATTTCAATATCCTGCTGTATAATGGATATCGGTAGAGTATTCACGAGACCAGAAGCCACATCCTCGCCCTGATTTCCGATGGTAAAATCACCCCACAGCCTCAAGCTGTCCTCCGACCATCTGGGATTATGAGTAAAAATGACACCGGCGCCCGATTGTCTGGAAATGTTTCCATAAACCATTTCTTGAACCGTAGCGGCCGTGCCCCAGTCATCGGATATCCCTATGATCTTACGGTAGGCTCTTGCTTTGGAAGACTCCCAGGAACCGAAAACCTTTTTAATGGTTACGTAAAGCTGTTCAAAAAGATCATCAATAACATCAATCCCTGAATTCTTTATCATACTCTTATAGGTCATTGCCACTTTCCGCATCTGCGTACCGGCAAATTCTCTTTTAAACTCGACACCCGCCTTTCGCTTCATTTCGCTGATAATTGCATCAAAATCATCCCTTGCCAGGCCAAAAGCCATGCCGTAACATTGCAGAAACCGTCGATAGCTATCCCAGGCAAACCAGGCATTACCGGTACGCTCTGCAATGCCGGCTGCAATTTCTTCATTCATCCCAACATCAAGAAACGTATCCATCATTCCGGGTTGTGAAATGGACGATCCGCTTCTAATGGAAAAGAGAAGGGGGTTTTTTGAGTTGCCAAAGGTTTTGCCGGTCACCTTTTCAAGATCAGCGATATGTTGCTCTAACTGTTCCCTGAAATTCTGTTTTGCCGGCGGATAATTGTCTATGATCTTTCTACATCGGAATGCTTCAGTTGTTATAATAAAACCCGGAGGTACCGGCAGGCCTAAATTTTTCATCCTGACCAGGTTCAACCCTTTATTGCCCAGATAAATAATTCCGGAAACCCGCTTAGAGATGTTGTTCATGGACGTCATCGCCTTTTCAGGATCATAAAGGAGAAGATCCTGAAGTTTATCCTTGGGCAGTTTGTTGGATTGCTGAAAAAGGGTATTTAAGATTCGGCTCAAAAACAGATCCAATTGCTGGAGTCCCAATGAAAAGGCTATCCGCTCCCGGAAAAAAATTTCCGAGACCCTGTGTTTCAGCTTTTCGTGGTCAATCGTACCGCTCTGTGGGAGGTATTTCGGCAGAATCTGATCAAAAGATATCTGAGACAAAACCTGGCTAAGATTTTCTCCATGAATATTATTAAAATAGTCATTGATGATATTTCTTACCGCCCGGGCAAACCCCTTAAAAATATCAAGGTACTGGGTAAAAGTGAATCCTCTGACTTCAAGTGAATGGGCTAACATGTCAAGCTGACTTTCAATTTCAACCGATGGGATTCCATCGAGCTGTAATGCTTTAAAAAACAACTTTAATCGGTCGTAAATCTGAAGAAAGGTGGCTTTTGTTATCAGGCTGAGATCAACATTTTCGACAAGTTCTTCAAAAAAAACATTGACCAGAGATTTTATTCGAAATGTAAGTCCCAGTACGTCAAATTTCATTTCGCGATAACTGCCGTACATGGAAGGGATATCTATGGTAATATGTCTTTTCTTATAAATATCCTCTTCTATTTCATATGTCTGATCTGAAAGTATTATTTTTTTCAACGCTTCCAGGTAGTCGAGGAGCCCGAAAATCTTTTTAGTTAAATCAGGCTCTGCCAGAGCTTTTTGCAGCCTTCCCAAATCAGGAAAGGCTTCCGACCTGAGTTGAGCAAGATAATTTTCTATTTCGATAAAATCGAGGTTGTATTTCTGGTTCAAAAGTTTGTAAAAGTTTATGGCAAGTTCCACCCTCCTCGAATCTTGCTCTGATACGCCGGATACCCCTTCAACAAAGCGCTTTATTTGATCGTCTTTAATTGTAATAAGTCCGTCAGGTAAAGAGATCCCCTCTTCTTTAAGGTGTGAAATTACCTGGTGAACCCCGTCGATGTGCGGTCCCTGGATATCGATTTCTTCGTAAATGTCCGGCGGAACAAAGAGCTCCAAAGGACCTTTTTCTCTGGTTCCCCAGAAATTAAAGGTTGCTTTCATAAAATCGATGATCCGGTTACTGCTTTCCACATGACTCTGCTTACGCAAAAAATGTATAAGCGGATCTCTTCGACCCGATATTTCATCAATTTCCGTAGAAATATCCCTGAGCTTTCCTTCTGCACCGATATCGTTAAAGTACACGGGAAAAAGTCTGCAAAGCTGCTTGGCCAGGTTATAAACCGGTCCGATACCGCTGTTTAATAACCGGGTAATATCCCGGGGAAAAAGGTCTATATCCTTAATAAATACCCCGCAGACAGAAAGATGGATAATAAGGTATGAAAGAAGCCGGGTTGACCACATGGGATTCAGCTCAATCAGCTCAAGCCATGTCCTTATGTTTAAAATGTGGGCGGTATTAAACTCTATTTGCCAGTCGTTTCCCACACCTTTGATCATGGGTGACTGAAAGCCTAAATCAATCACGTAATCGATAAAAAATGCGACAAGGTCGCTGTCATCCGTTTTATAAACCCCTTTTCCCATATTCAAAATACAGTTCAATGCGGTTGCAGGGTATTTACCGGCTCTGGTTTTCAATATGGAAAAGGTTTTATGAATCAGGCTTCCAATATTCAAATTGCTCTCATGAGCAATGAGCCAGCTCAATGTTCTGTTGATATCCCGTAACGCCTCCTCATGGATCATCGAAAGTCCGACAATATTCATTATATGGAAAAGAAAAATAAGCTTCCACCGGTATCCCCAAACGGTTTTAGCACTTTCATCCAGAAGACTCTGAGGGATTTTCCGGTACGTTTCTACAAACTGGTCGTAACCGGGAAGCATTAATAGTCTTTTCAGAACATCTTCGGATTCAATGTTTTTGGACTGAGCGATCTTCTCAAGTCTGCTTTTATACTCTTTGATCTGTTTATGGGAAATAATCTTAAAAAATTTCTTTAAATTTTCCCGGTTATCAATTTTGTCGGCCTCCTGTTCGAACCAGGTCCAGGGGTCTTTTTCATTGAGCCAGTAACTATAGATACGATCATCGTATTTTATGAGAAGTAAATTGACAGCCTTACAGTCTTCTGCAATTTCAGATGAATAATTTAAAAGCGCATCAGCCAGTTTCCTTATCTGATAGAAGCTTTTAACAAACAAAAAGAAATCTTCATCATCATAAGCTCTAACACGATTAAATGAGTCATCGATCACCGGCTTGAATCTTTTAAAGTCGGAGCCGGATTCCTTTATAATTTTTTGAATAAAAAGGAGAAAGTTGTCCACAGCATCGGCCCTGACTTCAACATCGCTTTTTGATTCAATTGCGCGTATGAAAATATCCAATAACAGCTCTGTGGCTTCAGGTCCCTTTGGGTGGCTCTTTAAAAGATGAAAATAATCAAGGGAATAAACTCTCGCTTCATTAACAATAAACTGCCAGTTTTTATACGGATGCGAGAGTTCTTTAAGCAGGTTATTCAATCCTTCCAATATGCCGTAATATTTAGACATCACCTCTTGCAGAATTGAATATTTTTCATCGATGGTGACATCGACATGGTAGTCTGCTATATTAACTTCAAGTGCTTTTGACTGTATCATCAAACTCCCCTAATAATTGAAGATTGTTGATTGAAGATTGAAAATTGAATAACCGGAGAATTCACCTTAAATAATCGTCAACCTTCAATTTTAAAGGCTACCAGATTCAGTGTTTTTTTTCAAGAGAATTAGTTAGTTGCTCTTAGGCCCTCAAGAATCGCGCCCCGAAAAACTCGGAAAGGCTATAACTCGAAAACGGCAATAAATTTCAACATCCAGCCGATAATTTTCAATCTTCAATAGTCAATAAAAAAAGCCCCTCCGGAAAGGAGAGGCTTTTTCATAAGTTATTTGTAAAATTAAAAATCAGAGTTCAAGCCATGAATCCGAATAAAGGGATTTTCCGAGAATCACCTTGGTTGTCTTGACATAATCCTGCATCTCTTTTGAAAGACTTGCCATATCCGGTTCATCGCCGTCCATTATACCGTAAATCAAATCAACGATATCCTGGCGCTCACCCCTTGCAATGGATATCAACTGGTCATCAAGCGGATCGGCAATCACCGATTCCATGCTGTATTTCTGAAGCATGACCATGTATGTTTGATTAAGAATCGGTCGCAGA
>JAUWLP010000193.1 GCA_030613575.1 Desulfobacteraceae bacterium | reverse complement strand
CGGCCGGCACGATATTACCTTTATTCTGAATCCTACAAAAATTCAGCAGGTTCGCGATATTGCCGAAGCCGGCCTTATTATGCCGCGAAAAGCAACCTATTTTTTCCCAAAGGTAATAACCGGCCAGGTATTAAACAAACTAGACTAATATATGGGCAAGCAACACATTCAGGGAAGCAGGGAAACGTCTAAGGTCAACTCTAACTGATTCAGATAGAAGCTATTTGCTTTCCCGGATACGGCACTAAAATCCCAAATCCCAATACTCAAATTACAAACAATATCAAAATTACAAATTCCAATGACCAAAACATTTCAATTACTTATTGGATGTCTCGCCGTCATTCTATTTGTTTTGAATTTTGAATTTCGGTCATTGATATTTGTTTGAAATTTGTATTTTGGTGCTTGGAATTTTCATAATTTTCATAAGCCAGTTACTTTATTTATTCCAAGCAATTACCTGTTTAAATGACATGGCCCTATACAGGGAAGGGGGTTAAGGCATAAACATTGCCTGAGCTTCATCTGAATATGAACCGTTTTTGCGGTAGATCATAAGAGGCGGGCCGATTTTCAACCCATGACGGCCCCCTTTTTTCCCTTCCACAAGAATCCGTTTTGCGTTCCTTTGTCGGGAAGGATGGATCATGCGGATATATTTGGGTTCTATCCCGGCAGACCGCATTTGTATGATAATATCAGCCATACGTTCAGCCGGGTAAATTATTACAAACCGTCCTGATGTCCGTAACATACGACGGGCTGTTTCAACCACATGGAAAAGGGTTGTCTTTATTTCGTGTTTTGCAACCGCACGCTGCTGATCCGGGTTTAACCTCCCCGATTCGACTTTCCTGTAGGGAGGATTAGTAACTACCAGATCCATTGGTCCGGAAGTCATATCCTGTTTCAGTCTTTTTAAGTCCTTGCAATGAATAGTAATACGATCTTCCATGCCGTTTTCTACTATATTGAGAGTCGCAATATCAGCAAGTTCCTTTTGTACTTCGACACCAAAAATTTTTATTTTCGGATGACGATAAGCCAGTATCAGTGGAATGATGCCACAACCTGTTCCCAGATCAAGGACCGTATCGTCCGGGCTCGGCCTGGCATGTTGGGCCAATAGAACGGCATCGAGGGAAAAGCGATAGCCTGAGCGATGTTGCTTTACCCGGATACTGCCATTGAAAAGAGAATCGGTGGTCAAAAATTCCATTTTTATATGGGTCCGATCTTGAATTTTATTTCTTCAACCAGTTCTTTGCCCAAAGCGTGGTTGATCTGTTTTATAATATCTTTTTTAAGGAACTGAAGCTGGTGTATCCATGTGGAACTGACAACATTGACCAGAAGAAGTTTCCCTTTGAAGGCCTCCGGCCGAGCATTTTTAGCTATGCCATCTCCGACTGCCCTGTCCCACAGGCTCCAGACCTGTGCCAGATTTTCATCAAAATCATTGCGGCAGGTTTTCAAGACATTGCTTATTATATTTCCTATTTGTACAAATTCTTCGACGTTTTTTCTTTTTTTCATAAAAAACACTATAAATTGATCGGTTTTATTGTCAAGAAACAATTAACTTTTCCTTTTTGCTTGACTTGAAGAGATAGTTACCTTAGATAATAAAAGGATTGAATTGTTAAACAAAAAAGACTCTCGCAAAAAATCGCTTTTCTGACCTTTTTTCAAGGTCATCAAAACTAAATTTACAGGAATAAATGCTATGAACTGGGATTGGGATAAACTTAAGGCAAAGCAAAAGCGGAAGGAAGGGGAGGGAGGATTCGTCCCTCCTAAGATTAATGAGTTTATGGAAAAATTTAAAAAGCTCAAACTGCCTGGCGGCCCTATAATAATTCTCATTTTTATTTTATTATTCTTCAGCACATCCACATTCTATACGGTGGGCGTTGATGAAGTGGGTGTTGTTCAGCGGTTTGGGAAATATGTCCGAACCACTCAACCGGGCCTTAATTTCAAACTGCCTTCAGGAATTGAAAAGGTGACTAAAGTCAAGGTTCGCCGGGTTTACAAAGAGGAATTCGGTTTCCGTACTTTGCGGAGAGATGCCCGGACACGCGCTATCTCGGGCGGTGAAAATACAAACATTACCCTAATGTTGACCGGAGATTTGAATGTGGCTCTTGTGCCCTGGATTGTCCAGTATCGGATAAAGGACCCATACAAATATCTGTTTAAAGTCCACGATGTCAGGAGACTGCTCGTTGATATGTCCGAGGCGGCAATGCGTCTGGTGGTTGGCGACAGAAGTATCAATGAAGTCATCAGTAAGCGAGAAGAAATTGCAGTTGAAGCCAGGAACGTCTTGCAGACCGAGATGGACAGGGCAGAATCCGGAATCAATATCGTAACCATCGAAATGAAGAAAACCAATGTCCCCGGACCGGTGCAGCCGTCATTTAACGAAGTGAATCAGGCAACTCAGGAAAAGGAAAAAATGATATATCAGGCCAAAGAGGATTATAACAAAGCCATCCCGACAGCAAGGGGCGAAGCTGAAAGGACCGTAAAGACCGCTGAAGGTTATGCTCTCGATAGGGTAAACAGGGCCAAGGGTGATGCCTCAAGATTTAAGGCAGTTTATGCCGAGTATGCCAAGGCCAAGGACGTGACCAAACGGAGGCTTTATCTGGAATCTTTAAAAGATCTTCTTCCCAGACTCGGAGAAAAATATATTATTGACGCTGATCAGAAAAATCTTTTACCCTTACTTAATCTTGGAAAACAGAACGGTGCAAAGAAATGAAAAATAAATATATTATTCTAATTGTAGCAGTTGTGGTGATTCTCATCGGTTTTGCATCCGCGTATATAGTGGATGAAACCGAACAGGTTGTTGTCACTCAGTTCGGCAAAGTTGTGGGTAAAACCAAGGTGGACTCCGGTCTTTACTTCAAGATCCCTTTTATCCAGAACACCACTTATTTTCCGAAAAATCTTTTGGAATGGGATGGCGATCCCGGCCAGATCCCTACGCTGGATAAAACCTATATCTGGGTTGACACATTTGCCAGATGGAAAATAGTCGATGCTATAAAATTCTTTCAGACGGTCAACAATACTGTCAGCGCCCAGGGAAGGCTGGACGATATCATCGATCCTGCTGTTCGAAATCTAATAACTGAAAACAAACTGATCGAAACCGTTCGAAAGACGAACCGGGAGCTGGACACCTATGAAGTCGGACTTGAAGATATAAAAAAAAGGCCATCCTACAAGATTAAAACCGGCAGGGAAGAAATCACCCACATGATAATGAAACAGGCTCGGCCCAAACTACAAAAATTCGGGATTGAGGTTGTCGATGTGAAGATAAAACGTATCAATTATGTGGAGCAGGTCAGGAACTCCGTGTATGGCCGAATGATTGCAGAGCGGAAACAGATCGCAGAAAAATTTAGATCCGAAGGCAAAGGTGAAGCCCGAAAGATATTGGGTGAAAAAGAAAGAGATTTGAAGAAAATTACTTCCGTGGCTTACAGAAAAGCGCAGGAAATAAAAGGTAAAGCCGATGCCGAGGCAACAAAGTTATACGCTGAAGCCTATGGCG
>JAUWLP010000160.1 GCA_030613575.1 Desulfobacteraceae bacterium | reverse complement strand
GCAAAGGTGAAGCCCGAAAGATATTGGGTGAAAAAGAAAGAGATTTGAAGAAAATTACTTCCGTGGCTTACAGAAAAGCGCAGGAAATAAAAGGTAAAGCCGATGCCGAGGCAACAAAGTTATACGCTGAAGCCTATGGCGCCGACCCTGAATTTTATTCATTCACGAAAACACTTGAATTATACAGTTCAGTCCTTGATAAAGATAGTTCCCTTGTGCTTTCAACCGACTCGGAGCTCTTTAAATATTTAAAGGGGTTCCGGTAAACCGTAAGATAAAAAAAAAGCACCAGGACTTTCAAAAGCCACGCATTTCTTTTGAGTTTGCCGATTGGTGCTTTTTTTCATTTACATAAAAGCGTTGCAGTTATAAATATTACTTACCCTTTTTTCTCTGATGGCGTGTACGGGCCAAAAGCTTTCTGTGCTTATGCTTTCTCATCTTTTTTCTTCGTTTTTTAACAACACTACCCAACAGATCACCTCCAATCATTATTTTCATTTAAAATTGAACCTGAATTCTTACATTATATATAACTATATGTCCACATTTATTTTAATCAAAATCAGATTCCATGGAGAAACTTGAAAAATTCAGCGCCGAGCAGATCGGAGTCGTTGACAATTGTGTGGCAATGGCTGAAGAACTTGTAAGCAACTTATATAAGATGTCTGCCAGTCAATGGTCCGCATTCTGCAAATACGATATCAAAACAATGGTTGATCTTTGTCCTGAAGAGACAATTTTTGGCCCTTTTGCGCAAATCATCCGATATCAAGGACAGCGCAAAGATTCCTCACTGGGATCTTCGACCTATGATTTTTACAAAATATGTCTTCAGGACCACACCATCCTTACAGTTTTGGGGAAAACACCCGGTATGCAACTTTACCCTTTTATCCTCTATATTGTACTGCATGAATTGATTCATATTATTAGATTCAGCAAATTCCTTCAGAACTTTGATGCCTCTCATGAAGAAATGACCGCGGAAGAGATGCGAGTTCATGAAATAACCCGTCAAATTTTAAGTAACATCCGAATTCCCGGGCTTAAGCAAGTATTAAAGTTTTATGACAACTGGCGAATTCCTTTTGATGATTTGCGAAATTTATAATAAATAAAAATACAGGTTACACCTTGACAACTCAAAATCATTGAATATATTAGAGCAGATTTAATATAACAAAAAAAGTGTGGGATTTTTTAAATATTTTTTAAAGCAGGAGGATTTTAAAAATGCCGATCTATGAATATGAATGTTCAAAATGCGGCAGAGTTGATGAGGCGATCCAGAAATTTTCTGATAAACCGCATACAAGATGCAAGCACTGTTCAGGAAAACTTCATAAGCTTATTTCCCACAGCAGTTTTCATCTCAAAGGAACCGGATGGTATGTAACCGACTATGCAAACACGTCCCGCAACTCTGCCACATCTCCCAGTAAAGGGGGGGAGGCAACAAAATCCGTTACAAACAAATCAGAAAGTAAACCTAAAGAATCTAACAAAACCACCGATAAAACCAGTTGAATTATTAAAAAGTCTCGTTTTGTTTTTTGCGAAACTTAAAATATTAATAAAAGCAAAGGTTATAAACCGTACGTTTAAAGAAAAGGAGAATTTGAAAAATGAAACTCAGACCGTTAAATGACCGAATTTTAGTGAAACGCATTGAAGAAGAAGTACAGACCAAGGGGGGAATTATTATTCCTGATACGGCCAAAGAAAAACCGGCGGAAGGAAAAGTTGTTGCTGTTGGCATAGGCGCGCTGAATCCCGAAGGTAAACGTGTCCCTCTTGAAGTCAAAAAAGGTGATCGGATTTTGTTCGGAAAATATGGTGGACAGGAGATAAAGGTTGAAGGTGAAGAATACATGATCATGAGTGAACAAGAAGTTCTCTGCATAATCGAATAATAAACATTCAAAATGGAGGACAGACCAAGATGGCTAAAGAAATAAAATACGATATGAAAGCCCGGGAAGCCCTGCTCAACGGGATTGCAACTCTCGCTGATGCAGTAGTTGTTACTCTCGGCCCCAAAGGAAGAAATGTTATTCTTGAAAAATCCTGGGGATCTCCAACGGTTACCAAAGACGGTGTAACCGTGGCCAAGGAAATCGAACTCGAAGACAAGTTTGAAAACATGGGCGCTCAGATGGTAAAAGAGGTTGCCAGCAAGACCAGTGATATGGCCGGTGACGGTACAACCACGGCTACGATCCTGGCAAGATCAATATATGAAGAAGGTCAGAAGCTTGTCGCGGCCGGCAACAACCCCATGGCTATCAAACGAGGCGTTGACAAGGCTATTGAGGTTGCAGTCAAAGAACTGCACAGGATCAGCAAACCTACCAAAGACCAGCGTGAAATCGCTCAGGTGGGCACCATTTCTGCCAACAACGACGAAACCATAGGAAACATCATTGCCGAAGCAATGAACAAGGTGGGTAAAGAAGGTGTAATCACTGTTGAAGAGGCCAAGGCCATGGAGACCTCCCTTGAGGTTGTCGAAGGTATGCAGTTTGATCGCGGCTACCTTTCCCCATATTTTGTGACCGATGCTGAAAAGATGATTGTCTCATTAGAAGATCCTTATATTCTCATTAACGAAAAGAAGATCAGCAGCATGAAAGATCTCCTTCCGATTCTTGAGCAGATCGCCAAGATGGGGAAACCGCTTGTGATTATCGCAGAAGATGTGGAAGGGGAGGCACTGGCAACCCTTGTTGTTAATAAACTAAGGGGCACACTTAACGTGGCTGCTGTCAAAGCTCCGGGTTTTGGTGACAGACGAAAAGACATGCTTGAAGATATAGCGATTTTGACCGGCGGTCAGGTTGTTTCAGAGGATCTTGGAATCAAGCTCGAGAATCTCGCACTTACAGACCTTGGCCAGGCCAAACGGATTAGCATCGACAAAGACAACACAACCATCGTTGACGGCGCAGGCACACGTGTTGCTCTGGAAGGCCGTGTCAAACAAATCCGCGCTCAAATCGATGAGACCACATCGGATTACGACCGTGAAAAACTCCAGGAGCGATTGGCCAAGCTGATCGGCGGTGTTGCTGTTATTAACGTGGGGGCTGCAACAGAGACAGAGATGAAGGAAAAGAAGGCCCGTGTTGAAGACGCATTGAACGCTACCCGGGCTGCGGTTGAAGAAGGTATCGTTTCCGGCGGCGGTGTTGCACTTGTCCGTTGCCTGGATGTTCTGGAAAAGATTAAAATCAAGGCCGATCAGAAGCTGGGGGTCAAGGTTGTTATGAGGGCCATCGAAGAACCCTTACGCCAGATTGTCAACAACGCCGGATTTGAAGGGTCAGTTGTGATCGATAAAGTTAAAAACGGCGAAGGCGCTTTTGGTTTTAATGCCGAGACCAACATCTATGAAGATCTGATTGAAGCAGGTGTTATAGATCCGACCAAGGTGGTTCGTTACGCGCTGCAAAATGCAGGAAGTGTTGCATCCCTGATGCTGACTACTGAAGCCATGGTTGCTGACAAGCCTGAAGAAAAGCAGGAAATGATGCCGGGTGCCGGCGGCATGGGCGGAGGAGGCATGGGAGGCATGGGCGGAATGATGTAGCCTTCTATGATTGGCGATTGACAACAAAAAGATTGTAGATCAAAGCCCTTATGCTATTTATAGCATGAGGGCTTTTTTATTGAAAAGCTTGACAAATTACCAATAAACGGGTTATGAAATCGATAAACGGTAAAAAAATGGTTAGTTAAACAATGGTTTTTGAAAATATACCACCCGTTTGAAATCGGTCTGTTTCAAAGAACTATTACAACATTAGATTAAAAATTGGAGCATCTGATGTATTGTAACAGAAAATTCCAGATGATAATTTGTCTGTCTGTTTTGGCCGCAATGATCTTTTCTCCGGTTCGTATTTTTGCACAGGAAAACAAGGAGATTGTGGAACATGAAGCAGGCTTTTACTATACCGTTCAAAAGGGGGATACTCTCTGGGATCTTTCAGGTCGGTTCTTTGACTCACCGTGGCTATGGCCTGATTTGTGGAGCGAGAACAGTCAGATCTCCAATCCTCACTGGATTTATCCCGGCGAGCGTATCCGCCTCTTGCATCAAAAGGGGGTCGAGAGCTTTTTCAGAAAAACTGCGGCAAAGAGCCGGGCGATCAAAAAAGAAACACCAAAAAAGCCGCTGTATTATTACTATTCCCCCATTAACAGAATAGGATTTATCAGGAAGGATCCTGCCACTCCACTGGGTATTATTTATAAAGTAAAAGATGATAAAGAAATGATCAGTGCGGGGGATCTGGTTTTTATACGGGCAAAGGGGGATACGCCGCCCCTTGCGGAAGGGAGCAAATATATCGTTTACAAAGCCTTAAAGCCTATCAGGGACAAAAAAACAAAAGTACTTATTGGAACACAGCACTATCTGACAGGTATTGTTGAAATTAAAAAAATGGATCCCCGTTTCGCTGTAGCCAGGGTTGTTCAATCTTACCGTACCATTGAAGTTGGCAACCTTTTAATGCCATACAAGAAGCGGTCACCAAAAATTGAGCTGATCCAAAGCAAAAAAGGATTAGAAGGTAAACTCATTATATCCGAAGAGTATGCGAATATCATTGGAGATAACGACATTGCGTTCATTGATAAGGGTAGTCAAGACGATGTGAAACTCGGACAACAGTACAGCATATACTATCAAGAAAAGCAACGTCTCAATACGGAGATCAAAGAAGATGTTCTCCTCACACAAGTCGTTTACGGCACGCTGCTCATCCTTCATACCGAACAGACTACATCAACGGTTCTCATAACCCGGTCAGACCGGGGTATTAATCTGGGAGCTAAAATTTGCAGCCCCATTGAATAAAAATCCTGTCCCAGAGGACCAGGCTTTGGTTATCCCCAGATGGGATTTGCTTTGTTGGCAGTTCATTGACTTATTGAAATCCCAAATATCAAACAATTTCCAATGACCGAAATTCGAAAATCCAAACAATGTCTCGTCCTGGAAGGTTTTGGTCATTGAATATTGGAATTTGAGATTTATTTGTAATTTGGTGCTTGTAATTTGTGATTTTAGACACAAAACTCCAAGGCAGAGCCATCTATCTCTGACCTGGCCAAGAGGACCAGGTTTTCAATGTAAAAATAAAGCTGGTTCACCGCGTCATTGTAATGACCTTGCTCATAAAGTAATTTTGCAGCCGATAATGCCTCTTTAGACCGATCTATACGATACCGTATCAGGGTTATCTCAGCATCGTTCATATGAGGACCCCTTCTGCTCTCACATTGTTGAATAGCGGCATGGCCTTTCCTAACGGGCTTTGAAAGAAACTCTTTTCATAAACGTGCACGCTTAAGATAACATCGGCTTCATACTCCAGATCATAAAGAGCAAAACTAATCTGGTCCTCCAGTTCCCTGGTAAGCGAACAATCCACCAAAACAAAAATATCGTAATCGGAATCCGGCCTTGAATCTCCTCTCACATGAGAACCGTAAAGAATGACATCCGCGCCAGGTTCTATTGCAACCACAATATCGCGGCATCTTGCCAAAAGTTTCTTTTCATCCGGTGTTCCATAGCGTCATTCCGAAAGCCTCTTCATCTCATTATCTCCTTATTTATTGTTCATAAACAACTTTAGGAAAAATAAACAGATCATATTCGTCTTCTACTTTAATGCATTCTTTGTGGCAGGCCTCCAGTACTTCATCTATTGAAAGATCCTTCGGAATAGTTATTTCAAACGTGAAATCTTCATCCTCTGGCAAATCAATTTCATTAAAGACTTTTTTGTCGAGATCTATTCTGTCTTCACTATTAATTTCAGTTGCGTAATTGAAAATATTTCTTTTGGCTATAGAATCAAGTTTTAAACCTTGATTTTGGGGTCAAGTCTACGTTTGACCTTTTATTTATTTTCTATCATATCGCACCCATTGTATAGAAGTCTGACGATCACAATGAGGAATCGGTAAGCAAGCGAAGCGCCACTTTAATATAATTCCAGCTAACTCCATGGCCAGTATACCTATTTACCGAAGAAAAAAAGGCGATAATATGTATACTGTTCTCCGATTTTCCCAATATCTTTTTCAATCTATTTTAAATTCAAATTAAATTTGCAATTTCAAGAA
>JAUWLP010000175.1 GCA_030613575.1 Desulfobacteraceae bacterium | reverse complement strand
TATTTACAGAAAAATAGCAATCAAAAGTTTTGAGATTGATGATTTCAAACTAAATCTCAACTATCGGCTGGATAGTATTGATTTATTTTGCCCTGAAAAACCTGGTCCTATGGGCCAGGTCAGAGTTCTTCGGCTCTGCCTGAAGAATCGCTGCAAGAGTTTGAAGTGAACTAAATCCGCCAAAGTACGGTGGCGGATAAAGTTTAAAGTGAGCTAAAGCCCGCCCTGGTGCGACTCGTCATATATATTGACGGCCCATGCATTATTCCAAACCTGACTTTTTAAGTATAGAGTATTGGTGATCGGTCTGGGCCAGGGTTAAGGAATTCTGTCAATTATATAAAATCAGCGGAGCGAAGCGACACCATAACTTTAGGCACTTTAGATCACTTCAAACTTTAGTCACTTTTTATTTCTGAAACATCATCTGTATCCGTTTTTTTCTTGAATGGCGGCTCAGCCAAATAATCAATCCCAAAAAGACCACAAGCACCGGAAGTCCGGCGATATTAAAAGACTTGACAAATGTTTTTGTGAGCGCTCCGGTATCATGTAAAGGATTAAAACGAAGAGTTTTGCTTCGCATTGTGGCGATATTCTGCCGGTGGTTCAGGGCATCTATGGTATTCAAAACAAACATGTCGTTAGGGCTGTCACCTTCAGGATCCAGAACATTATCCTTTAACATTTCCGACGAAGCCATCAGAAAAATTTTAGCCGGTTTGCCTTTTGATATAAAGCCTCCCCGGCCTGTTATCTTGGACATGTCAATGTTCTCTTTTTTAGCTCCGGATTCAACGCCGCTTTCTTTATTATCATTGGTCTCCGTATCCGTTTCATTGGATGTTTTTTCAGGGATAGGTTTTCCTGCAAAATAACTGGGGAACTCTCCTTCAACAAGATATGCCAATGGAAAACTCTGTAGTTCATCAGCAGACGGTGGAGGGCTGAGAAACATAGGATTAAAGGTGATATTTTCGCGCATTTCCCATGATTTTTCCGAAGATGAAAACAGCTTCACTGCGGTTAACTTGTTTTTTGAAATCCGTTCTTCATCCAGTTCCAGAGGGGATATTTTAACGGCAACCAGTCCATTGATGCCGTTCATAAATTTAAGGTCATGGTTGATAAATCTGTTTTTGATGATCGGAGCAAAATATATGGGTCTTTCCCCCCCGCCCATGCTCCTGGGAAGCCGCTGCTTATGACAATTTTCATCCATAACATACGATTTTTTTATATCGATTCCGTAATGAACCAGCAATTTGTTAAGACCGGTATCCAGGGGCACATAATTTAGCCCCCTGTTTAAGCCAAAATTTTGCCGGCTATTATCCCTGACTTCATTGAAGGCATCCAAGAACAGTGCCAGGTTGGTTCCTCTCATCAGGGCCTGATCGATCTGGTAAAGCTCGTAATCAGAAAAATTTTCTGTGGGTCGTGCGATAACCAGACAATTGAGGCTTCCGGGGATGGTCTGGTCTTTTAAATTGACCGGTTTAATGCTGTAAGTTTGTGATATCAGGCTTGCAAAGGTTGACAGCGAATCCGGATTTTTTCGGCCCATGGGCGAGAAACCCGAAATATCATGCGTACCGTGATCCGCAAGATATCCAAGATCCTGGTTGATATCGACCAGGGTCTCCAGATGGTCGTTGATTTTTTCTTCCAGTTGATCAATGTCGGCCAGATTATACTGGGTTCCGATGATAGGTATCCGCAATACACTTAACAGCGGAATCTCCCTGACTTTTTCCTTATATTCCATTACAAGACCGATGATGCCGCTGCCGGCCTGAATTTTACCGTCTGAAAGAGCAGGCCATTTGATGTGCATAAGGTTATATTTTTTCCATGACTGTTGATCAGTTTGCACGGTTGAGGGATCGATATAGGTATATTCGAGTTTCCCGTAGTTTTTGGAATTGACGGCTTTAATTATTTCTTCCAACTTGCCGGGGTATTCAGAAAGTTCGCTAAGACCCATAAAGGGTGCAACAGATTTTAAGGAAGAAGACAGAAACAGTTTGACCTGAATTTTATTGGGAAGACTTAACAATGCACTGATTTTGTTATTCAGCTTCTGTATGGCCGTGGTCAGTTTATACTCTAACCCATTAATGGAAGTAATTGTAGGAATCTGCTCCACCATATCGCCATGAATTAATACCAGGCCCATGTAAGCCTTTTTAAATTTTACTTCATCTTCTTCAAAGGCCTGAATTTGAACCGGGTGAATACCATAATTTTTGGCCAGTTTTTGATTTTCCTGTGCCGAAGGGTTGATCCCTTGAGCCTCGGGGCTGACGTCATAAAACTTGTAATTAAAATACTTATTGGCATGGATAGCATATTCTTCAAGCAGATCATGAAGATACCGTTCCGTATTATTGTACGGTGCCGGCAGGTTTTTGGTAAAAAACACATTTATGGTTAACGGCTCGGAAAGTGTGGATACCACCTTTTTGCTTGCCTCGGATATGGAATAGAGCCTGTTTGATGTAAGATCCATCCTGAAGAAGAGTGTTATGCCCACCACATTGATGAGGACGATGATCACCAGGTAAATAAAAAGCTTTATATATTTTGAATATGGTTTTTGCTTGCCCATTTTATTCTCCTATAACCCCTAACCCGGATAAACCGGAAAAGTTAAAAGTGATCTAAAGTTTGAAGTGATCTAGAGTTAAGGAGTCGCTACGCTCCGGCTATTTATTTTAGATAAAATTGACAGAATACCTTAACTTTAGGCACTTTAGTTCACTTTAGGCACTTCACACTCAATAAATTTAGATAATTTTTGCCATAAAAAACGCAAAAATTATAAATAAGGAACTAACTTGTTTCCTGCATGACCAGATGGGTGCCGTAAAGACCTACGAAGATAACACTGGAAAAATAGACAATATCCCGAGAATCGATAATCCCTTTGGCGATGTTTTGAAAATGAAAATCAGCACCCAGATACCCGATAACACCCAACAGCGGTCCGGGAAAGAAAAAGAGCATTTTGTCGATCAAGGTCAGGGTAAAGCAGATCGCCATGGCCACAATAAAGGCGATGATCTGATTACGGGTCAATGACGATGCAAAAAGCCCTACAGCTACAAAAGACGCGCCCAGTAACAGAGCTCCCAGATAGCCTCCTGCCACAGGTCCCCATTCGAGCTGGCCCATAAAGGCGATGAATATGGGGTAGGCAAAGGTCGGCACCAGGGCCGCGGCCACGAATAAAACGCCGGCTAAAAATTTGCCCAAAAGGATATCCTTAAATGTCACCGGCAGGGTGAGGAGCATCTCATAAGATCCCACGTTCAGCTCCTCGGAAAACAATCTCATGGTGACTGCCGGAATCAGAAAGGAAAAAGTAATGGGAAGCAGATTAAAAAAGTTTCTAAGATCTGCCTGGTTATAATAGAAAAAGGTTGTAAAAAAAAACCACCCGGTCACCAGTAGGAAAATAGATATGACAATATAGGCGATGGGGGATATGAAATAGTCTTTTAATTCTTTATGGCAAATACGGATAACTTGTTGCATGTCAATTTTCCTCCGTCAGCTCGCGAAATATGGTTTCAAGGGTTTTGGTCTCCTGATGAAACTCAATGAGAACCCAATTGGTTTGTTTTATTTCTTGATAAACGGTTTCTCTCAGATCAGAAGCGGATTTGCAGGCAACTTGCACGCTAAGCGGGCCGTTTGGTTTTTCATTAATCTTTTCAATTCCGACCACGCCTTCAATTTCCCTTAATCTATCGCGTACCTCTTGAAAATTTGCCTTCAGAATATCTAAATGGATAAAATGTGTTTGACCTGCAGATTGCTTTAGATTTTCCATTCGGTCGTTTGCGACGATCTTTCCTTTGTCGATGATCACCACCCGGTCACAGGTTGCCTCAACTTCGCTCAGAATATGGGTTGAAAGAATTACGGTTTTTTCTTCCCCGATCTGCCGGATGATTTTCCGTATCTCGGCAATCTGATTCGGGTCAAGACCTGAAGTGGGTTCATCAAGAATCAAAATTTCCGGATCATCCATCATGGCGTGGGCCAGACCTACCCGCTGATTTAATCCTTTGGATAGTTCACTGATACTCCGGTGCATAATTTCATCCAACCCGCACAAATCGACAAGTTGCCGGATTCTGGAAATTTTCTTGTTTTTATCCAGTCCCCTTAGTCCTGCAACATAATCAAGATAGTCATAAACCAGCATGTTGTGGTACAGGGGTGCGGACTCCGGAAGGTATCCCATCAACTTTTTGATTTCCAGCAAATTCTCGTCAAGCAGATAGTCCTTTACGCGAATGGTTCCGGATGTGGGCATAAAATAGCCGGTCAGCATTCGCAATGTGGTTGTTTTACCTGCGCCGTTTGGGCCCAGCAAGCCGAGGATTTCGCCTTTTTTAATGTCGAAACTAATCTGATCCACAGCGCAGAAGTCTTTGTAATATTTACTCAAGTTTTCAATATGGATCATGGTTTTTCCTTTCTTTTTTCAGTCTACTTTAATTCCTCGATTCGTTTAATATCCTTTGATTTTCCCAGCATCATAAGAATGTCGCTGTCTTTAATAACAAAACTTGCGGGTGGAACAAGAACAAAATTTTCAGGAACGAGTTCTTTAACGGCAATTACATACACATTGTACTTTGCGCGAAGATGAAGTTCTTTCAGGGTCTTGCCGATGAATGCACCCGGAGGGCCGATCTGGACAAGATTGTAGTCTTTCTCTAAAGGAATGAAATCCAGCATATTGGGCCTGGACAATTCCCTGGCCACTTTGAATGCCATATCTTTTTCCGGGTGGATGATCTCCGTGGCGCCTACCTTGCTCAGTATTTTCGCGTGGTCTTCGTCCAGTGCCTTTGCCAGAATCTTCTTTACCCCGATTTCCTGTAAATGGAAGCTGATTAATATGCTGATACTGATATTGGTCCCGGTGCTGACAATAACACCGTCCATTACTTCCAGGCCAAGGGATTTGAGAGGTTCTTTTTCAGTAGCGTCCATTACAATGGC
>JAUWLP010000188.1 GCA_030613575.1 Desulfobacteraceae bacterium | reverse complement strand
GGTACATTAACGCAGGATATCTTCTGCCCGGCTCCATTGGCCCCGGCCGATTTCAACCGTATATCCGATACGAAACCGTAGATGTTGATAAGAAAAACCAAACCGACTTTTTGAGTGGCGGATTCAACTATTATCTCAAAGGACACAACTGCAAGTTAACGGCCGATTATATGCACGTTGACCCGGATAACCCTGAAAAAGACGACAGGGACATCTTCACTTTTCAGATTACCGTGGGATTCTAATTCCGGAATTACAATAACCGAAATCAAAGGAGGATTTAAATGGGTCAATTCAAGAACTTTTTTTCGACACGCTGGGGCATAATTGGCGTTGGAGCTTTTATTGGAGTGCTTGCCCCGCTTTTGCAGAAATGGGGCAATCCCGGAAACATGGGCATCTGCGTGGCATGTTTTGAAAGAGACATTGCCGGAGCGATCGGATTTCATCGGGCGGCGGTCGTCCAGTATATGCGACCCGAAATCATTGGATTTGTCCTGGGTTCGCTGATCGCTGCCTATAGTTTCAAGGAGTTTCGACCCCGTACGGGCTCAGCTCCTATTGTTCGATTCGTGTTAGGGGTTTTTGCCATGATCGGGGCGCTGGTCTTTCTGGGATGCCCGTGGCGGGCCCTGTTGCGCTTTTCGGCCGGCGACGGAAACGCCATTTTTGGATTACTCGGACTAATCGGCGGCATCTGGATCGGCACGCTTTTTCTCAAGGGGGGATACAACCTGGGTCGAACCGAGAAGACATACGCCTCGGCGGGGTGGTTATTGCCTTTGACCCTGCTTGGATTTTTTATCCTGATACTGATCTTTCCACAAATCCAGGGAGAGGCGAAAAGCGGGATACTGTTTTACAGCCTCAAAGGACCGGGCGCCATGCATGCCCCGCTGCTTGTTTCTCTGGCCGTCGGACTTGCCATTGGATTCGCCGCACAGAGAAGCCGTTTCTGTACTATGGGGGCCTTTCGGGATCTGATCCTGTTTAAACAGACCCACCTTTTTTTGGGTCTTCTTGCCTTGGTGGTCTTGGCTTTTATCACAAACCTGATTGTGGGCCAGTTTCATCCCGGCTTTGTCAAGCAGCCGGTGGCCCACACCATGCACGTCTGGAACTTTGGCGGCATGGTTCTGGCCGGTCTGGCCTTTGCTTTGGCCGGAGGATGTCCGGGTCGACAACTTTTTCTGACCGGTGAAGGGGATGGTGATGCAGCGGTTTTTGTTTTGGGCATGATCGTTGGGGCTGGATTTGCCCATAATTTCGGCCTGGCCAGTTCTCCTAAAGGGGTGGGACCCCATGGAATCGCAGCAGTGATTATCGGGCTTCTGGTCTGCCTGTTTATCGGTTTCACCATGAGGAAAAAATAACACAGGAGGTAAAGTATGAGTATAATTGTCGACGCAGGAGGACTTTCCTGCCCCCAACCGGTCTTGTTGACGCTAAATAAGATCAAGGAGATACAAAAAGGAGAAATCATAATAAAGGTGGATACGGACACGTCAAAGGAGAACGTGAGCCGGGCTGCTCAAAGCCAGGGCTGGGATATGGCTGATATTCAAAAGCATAAAACAGGATATACGCTTACCATAAAAAAGGAGTGAAACTTGTCTTTTTTAGGGTTTTTAAAATCGAGAAAAAAGAAACACAAAACATCATCTGATCCGGGCAGGGGCATACTGGGCTTTGAGCATACCAGTGAAGTGATTAAAGCTGAAAACGTCCTTAAAAAAGCGGGGTGGGATATCCGGGTTATGGGTCCTCCGCCTGAAATTCGGAGCGGCTGCGATCTGGTTATCGAGATTCCCCTTATCCAAGAGCTGAACATTTTGAGGACATTAGAAAACGTCGGGACGCCACCCATGAAAGTAGTGCCTGTCAGCAGTCCGTTGCTGCAGCCCGTGGATCTTTTTCAAAATAAGGATTTTGGAAAATACCTGATGATCCGGGCGGCCAATATGAAATTAACTGTTGAAAAGGAGACAGGAACAATAGTAAATATTTCAGGGGGAGGATGTCCGGATGTACCCTATCTGGCAAGCAAGATGGTAGGAATGTCACTGAATGAGGCGCCAAGCCCACGGGAAATCGGCCACACCCTTTGCGGGTATGCCCTTCAGTTGGCTTACGAGGAGATGAGACGCCGGTGATTGGAGTAGTCGGAACGGTTCCTGACCAGGACTTCCCTTTGGTGACCGGGGAAACCCGCCTAAAAGATGACAGCATTTATATCCAGGGAAAGCAGATCTTAGTAAATCGAGGGACCCCGGCCCTGCTGGCTGCTGCAATCAAGACCGCCCAAGTGCTTGATCAAGGTGCTCCGTTCGGATATCTGGTGGGAGATGTGGGCCTTGGACATGGCAGCCGGCGCCTTTATGAATATTTGAGCGGGCATCTGGGGAAACGTGATTTTAATACCATTGTTTTTCATTACCTTCAACCGGATGTGGACTGGCACAATCGGGTTCTATTTGCTATAGAGGAAATGGAAAGGCGACCGGTCTTGATTGCAGATGCAGGGTTTATGTATGCGGCCAAAATGAGCGGGCAGTCTCCAAAATATGATCTTTTCACGCCTGACATCGGGGAGTTGGCTTTTCTGGCGGACGAAGAGGCGCCGCATCCCTTTTACACCAGGGGTTTTATATTACATGAGAAAAATCGGGCGCCCGAGTTGATAGCACGTGCTTACACGCATAAAAATGCCGCACGTTGTCTCTTGGTCAAAGGGAAACAGGATTATGTGGCCGACCGGGAGGGAATTCAGGCGACGATTAATAGTCCATTGGAAGAAGCTATGGAGGCAATCGGAGGCACAGGGGATACGCTTACCGGTATTGTAACGGCTCTGATCGGAACAGGCATGGAGGTTGCCAGGGCAGCCACTATTGCCGCCAGAGTGAATCGTGTGGCCGGATTTTACGCAAAGCCCACACCAGCCACCCAGGTAATGGATATTATACAGCAAATACCGACTGCTTTTGCTAAGGTTCTCGGTGAGAATGAAGAAGGAGAATTGTGGGAAAAACAGTCTTAAAGCAAGGATCATGCATACACCCTGAAATGACCGTAATTCTAATACACAAAAAGATTTTGTAACCGTTCACGGGTTCAGGGTTCTGAGTTTGAATTAAGAGGAAAAGATATGAAAGAGATCGACGCCAGGGGTCTGGCATGCCCGGCCCCGGTACTACAAACAAAAGCGGCTATCGAGGAAGCAAACCCGGGTTTAATCAAAGTTATGGTTGATAATGAGGCTTCAAAACAAAATGTTTGCCGGTTTTTGGAATCCCAAAACTTTGATACCGATGTACAAAAACATGGAAACGATTTTTATGTCATCGGGAAGCGTGAGGCCGGTATTTCTTCCAAAGATTCGACCCAAGAGAGAGTAAAAGCCGATACAAAGAAAATCATGGTCATGCTGGCTACGGATCGCATGGGTTATGGTGATGACGAGCTGGGGGTAAAACTCATGACCAGCTATATCAAGACACTCAAAGAGATGGGATCCGAGCTATGGCGGCTGGTCTTTGTAAACAACGGGGTTAAACTCACCATTGAGGGTTCAGAGGTGTTGCCGGTTTTAAAAGAGTATGAAAAGCAAGGGCTTCACATCCTTGTCTGCGGCACCTGCCTGACCCATTTCGACCTTCTCGACCAAAAACAGGTGGGCGAAACCACCAATATGCTCGATATCGTCACCGCCATGCAACTGGCGGACAAAGTAATCAGCATTTAGTACCTGAACGAAAACCCCGTTCAGGCACGATTGTTGATTGGCGATTGATGATTGTTGATTTAAAAACCAAAACAAATTCATAGAGTTGGTGGAAATTCCAAATCACAAATCATTTACCCTGTTAAATAATGCTTCGCATTAAATCTACGATTTATTTAACAGGGCAGGCAAATCACAATGACCGAAATTCAAAATTCGAAACCTTATGATCTTGAAGAAAGCAAACGAATTGAAAAAGATATTTTCATCAATACTGGAAAAATCGAAATAGTTTAGGTCATTGGAATTTGGAATTTGGAATTTGTTTGGAATTTGATGCTTGAGATTTGTGATTTATTTGGAATTTGGTACTTGGAATTTGTGATTTTAAAAAATCCGTGAATTGTTACAAATACGTTACCGTATTTAAGAATACATGTGCTAAATTAGGGGGATTATACCGATGACAGATCCAAAAGCAAAACACCTTCGCCTCACGGAAACCGTTGCAGGATCAGGGTGAGCTTCAAACTTACCTCCGGGGGACCTGGACA
>JAUWLP010000012.1 GCA_030613575.1 Desulfobacteraceae bacterium | reverse complement strand
GCTTTCATAACCGTAGTCTTGCCGGAACCGTTGGGACCTACAATGGAAACAATCTGGCCGGCACACACCGTCAGGTTAACCTGTTTTACCACTCGGATGTCCCTATAATACACATCAAGGTTGCAGACCTTCATAAGCGGTTTGAGAGTATCCATAATTAAACGCCTCGGAATTTTTACAACTATATGAAATCAATAGTCTTTTAATGATAACCTGTTTGTGCCATCGGAATGGAATACTGGAATACTGGAATGCTGGAATATTGGGGATAAAAGCGGAAAATAAACCATTTAAATTGTAAAAAAACTCCTTCAAACCCATCATTCCATTACTCCATCATTCCATTATTCCAATCGGGGCGAAGCCCCTAAGTTCACGTCTTGGTGTTGCAGGCCCAGGTAAGCACGGCCCACCTCTCGGTTTTTCATGACCTGATTGGGCGGACCCTCTGCGATCTTTTCTCCGTGATCAAGGACCAGAAGACGGTCTGAAACTTTTAAGCTTAAAGTTAAAAAGTGATCGATAATCAAAAGGGTTACCCCCCTTCCGCGAACCCGGTTAATCAATTGCACTGCCTGTTTTACTAACACAGGGCTGAATCCCGCAGCCACTTCGTCCAAAAGCAGCAGTTTCGGACGGGTGGCAAGCGCACGGGCCAGATCGAGCCGGCGTTTTTCACTTAGCGTAAGATCCTCGGCAAGAGTTTCGGCTTTATGAGGGATGCCGACTACTTCAAGGAGCTCCCTTGCCATTTGCACATCTTCAGGCCGGGTGCGAAGACGAAAGCCTTTGCCAAAGAGGTGTCCGACCAGTATGTTGTTCAAAGCAGTCATCTTAATAAACGGTCGTGACGACTGAAAAGTTCTGCTGATTCCCAAGCAGCAGATACGGTGAGGTTTGAGACCGTTAATCTTCTTACCCTCAAACAGGATGTTGCCGCTGCTGGGTTTTAAACGACCGCTGATAATATTGAACAAAGTTGTTTTTCCGGCGCCGTTGGGTCCCACCAGTCCGACGATCTCTCCTCGGTTGATGGAAAAATCGATTCTGTTCAGCGCGTTAAAATCGTTGAATTTCTTACTTATTGCTTGCAGTTGTAATAGTATCACGATATGTTCCGCAACGTTTTTAACCTAAATTGAACGATTTGTTATGAGAGGATAACCCTTGACAATGCTGCGCCGTTTATATAGTAAAGCCGAGAATAATGATACATTAAAAAGTTTGTAGATTATATATCATAAAACTAATTATGAAAGGAGAGTCAAGCATGAACATTTTGTTTTTTGGGCCAAACGGCAGCGGCAAAGGAACCCAGGGAGCTATTTTAAAGGATAAATATAATACCCCTCACATTGAGTCTGGAGCTATTTTCCGTGATAACATCGGGAAAGGGACCGAACTCGGCACAAAAGCCAAGGAATATATCGACAAGGGTGATCTGGTACCGGATGAGATTACAATCCCGATGATACTCGACCGCCTCAAACAAGATGATTGTAAAAACGGCTGGCTTCTGGATGGGTTTCCGAGAAACAAGAACCAGGCGATCAAACTTGATGAATCACTCAAAGAGGCCGGCATGGGCCTCGATATTGTCGTGGAAATAATTCTGGACCGCGAAATTGCAAAAAACAGGATCATGGGGCGCAGACTCTGTGTAAATGACAATAACCATCCCAATAACATCTATATTGATGCCATCAAACCTGACGGGGACAAATGCCGTATTTGCGGTGGTGATTTAAAGACCAGAGACGATGACCAGGATGAGGATGCAATCAGCAAACGCCACGGCATATACTATGACACCGATACCGGAACCCTTGCATCAGCCTACTATTTCAAAGACCTTGCCGCCAAAGAAGGTTCAATGGAATACATTATCCTGGACGGCGCACCGAGCGTAAAAGAAGTTACGGCAGAACTTGTTTCAAAACTGTAAAATTTAATAAGCACTTGTAATTGTTTAATGTGTCCGTGAGCTGATTTTTCAGTCCGGGCACATTTTTTTTCAAAATTATTGACCGATTATTTTTTTTACAATATAATAAATATTTTTCCTTGCCAATTAATAGATTTGTATATATAAAATTAGGTTTAAGCTTAAAAAAAATAACCATCGGAAATAATTTTTAATTTGAGATAAACGTAAAAGAGAGCGTTTTTCAAAGATCTCAATTTGTCGCTGATGGGAAAAAGGGGGGGCGAATAATTTGAAGGATATTCAGGTCAAGGTTTTTGACAATGACCTTGAAAAAGCAATGCGCATTTTGAAAAAAAAGGTTCAAAATGACGGGCTTTTTAAACGATTAAAAATGAAGAAGGCTTATGAAAAGCCGAGTGAGCACCGGCGCCGCAAACAGCGCGAAGCTTTAAGGAGACAGAGAATTGCGGCTTCCAGAAACAGATACCGCAGAAGATAAGATCAATCCCCAATTTGTTTTTTAAACCCGGCAAATATATTATTTTTGCCGGGTTTTTTCTGTGAAAATGAGAACAAAAGATTCCTACAACAATTGTCTGAATACTATATATAAGCTTAGAAGATACGGCATTATACTTGGCCTATCTACGATCAGAAAGATTCTTCAAGGCCTGGGGAATCCTCAGGATACATTTAATTCCATTCATGTGGCCGGGACCAACGGAAAAGGATCAATCGCTTCCGCTCTAGCTACAATTCTCCATGTCTCCGGATACAAAGTCGGGCTTTATACATCCCCGCATCTCGTCAGGTTCAATGAGAGGATGTGTATAAATAACCGGCATGTTTCTGATGAGGATGTTGTCGCATCTTATGAGGCCGTGAAAAGCGTACATCACGGCTCTCGGGAGCCGACCTTTTTTGAATTTGCAACTGCAATGGCCCTTTATGAATTCGGCAGACAGAAAGTCGATTGGGCCGTTATCGAGACGGGTATGGGGGGGCGACTTGACGCAACCAACATCATAAAACCTGCCCTTTCTATAATAACCAATATATCCCTTGAACATAAAATCTATCTGGGGAATACCATCGCCGAGATAACCCGGGAAAAGGGGGGTATTATAAAAAATAACGTTCCTGTTGTAACCGGCGTAAAACAAAAAAATGCGATTTCAGTGTTAAAAACCATAGCCGATTCTAAATCTGCACAGCTTTACCGTTTTGGAGATGCATTCCGTGTTCGAAGAAACAATGGAGCATTCAATTATTTTGGATTAGAGAATGTGTGGCGAAACATACATACAGGATTGCTTGGCAACCACCAGATCAACAACGCAGCGCTGGTTCTTGCTTCATGTGAGATACTGAACAAAAATAACCTCGATCTCACCCCGCAAAACATCAAGGACGGCCTGGTACAAAACAAATGGCCGGGAAGACTGGAGATAGTCTCTTGGTCTCCGCTTATACTTCTTGACGGCGCCCATAATTTCATCGCCGCCCGCAACCTTGCAGGATATCTGTCTGAGAATCTTTCTGATCGCAACATAACGTTGGTTGTCGGCATACTGGATGACAAGCCGTGTGCTGCCATGCTTAAAAGCCTTATCCCTTTCTGTAGCAGGGTCATATTAACAAGCCCGAAAATCGATCGGGCTTTGCCTCCGGAAAAGCTTTACCCCATGGCAAAGGAAATGATTTCTGACATACATATCATCCCTGATGTCGATAAAGCCGTGATACATGCAATTGAAACCGCATCACCGAAAGATGCGATCTGTATCGCGGGTTCTCTTTACGTGGTTGGCGAAGCAAAAGAGTTATTTGAGAAAAACGCCGCACTTTTAAACAAAAATCAGTAGCCCGGTTATCATAAAACCTCAATTCTGCGTCAGGCTTGACATATCAGCACTGATAAACTATTTATCCGAGATAGACTGACAGTGCGCCCGTAGCTCAGTGGATAGAGCGTCAGCCTCCGGAGCTGAAAGCCGCTGGTTCGAACCCAGCCGGGCGTACCATAATTTATAGGATGTCCCTAATGCGCCCTAATGCACCCTAATGCGCTTCCTGAAACCAATACAACTCATTGGAATTGTAGCCCTATTAATTTTAGGCGTCATTGTGACCGACACCTCCTCATCTCAAAACACCATAGATGTAAGCCGCTATTTTTACAAAGGCGATGGCAAGCTGAACCTTGTCAACGCAAAAAACAAGATTTCATTCAACGGTAGGTACCGGGTCGGCAAGGGCATGTATGATGAAAAAGCCCTCGAAGCAATTCATCGTATATTTGGTGCGGAAAATGACAAACCGCTTTCCACCATATCCTTGCGGCTTATCGAGTTCCTGGACTTTATAGAAGACCGTCTTCATCCGGGTGCACAGATAAACATCGCCTCGGGATGGAGAAGCCCGAAATACAATACCAATCTTCGCAAGAAGGGAAAACTCGCTGCAACGGCAAGTCTTCATCAGTATGGCATGGCGGCAGACATAAAAATGGATGGAACGTCATCCAGGCACATCTGGAATTATGTTAAAAAACTCGGGTTTGGCGGAACAGGCTACTATCACGGGGAACTCGTACATATTGATGTAGGGCCCGCGCGCTCATGGGATGAGAAAACATCCGGCGTGGGTACGGATATTTCAATACACAACAAACTCATCGGGCTGGTGACAGATCATGACATTTATCTGCCTGGGGAGATGATCAAACTAAGATTCATCCGCATGACGTCATTTCCCATCGGCGTCATACATGAATTTGTTCTGGAGGGTGTAGAAAAGGACGATCGGTCAAAGAAAATTACCCGGTTTAAACCGTCATTTGCATCCCCTGCCGGCAGCGACTGCCCACAGTTTTCTGATATCAGCCAGATGATGGGAATTCATTGGGAATTGCCGAGTGATATCTCACCCGGTCGATATAAGATCCGCGCCTCATTCTGTCAAAGGCTATGGAAAGATATGCCGCCTGAAATTTCAACCCCTGAATTCGCTGTTATCCTAAATGAACGCAAACAAAATGAAAATTAATTGATTTAATTAAGATCCGGCCCTATTTTCACCTACTTTAGCCGGTGTTCAGAAAGCTTATCCTAATATTGCAAAAGCATGTTTTAGTCAACCTAATGTCAACCTTTATTTAAATTTATTGTCAACCAAATGATCAATAACCGGTTTTAACGCAGTTTACAGATTGCAGTTTCCATTATTTCCTTGATTGTTCGGGTTAAAGGTGATGAGCGGATATTGGGAGACGGCGAATTTGTTGCCGCCTTATTATTAGAAGCAAATGAGCAACTGGAACGCCGCTATGAATTAAAGGGTTTGGGATATGATTTGAAAAAGATTGGTCAGAGGGTGTCCAAGATTTACGGTATTAAGAAAGAAGAGATATATTCGAAAGGTCGGCGGAAGGTTCAAGTTGAAGCCAGGGATTTGTTGTGTTATTGGACTGTTCGAAAAATAGGAATGAGTTGTACAGATGTAGCAAAACGTTTAGGAATGAGTCAGCCGGGAGTTGGATACGCTGTAAGTCGAGGTGAAAAGATCGCTAAAAAGCATAAATACCAATTACACGAATGAGTTATTTACTTGTTTATGGATGTCCCGGATGTGCTCGGATGTGCTAAATAGGAGGAAAAAATGAGGGCATGGATTCTTGATAAGCAGGCAAAGATTGAGGAAAGACCCTTGAGATTGGCGGAAGTTCCTACACCTCATGCAAAAGACGGTGAGATAAAGATTAAAATCCTGGTATGTGGTGTGTGCAGGACAGATATCCATATTGCAGAAGGGGACCTCTCCTTGAGAAAATCACCTTTAATTTTAGGGCATGAGATTGTGGGTATTGTTGACGAAGTAGGAAAAGATGTGAAAAAATTCAAAGTTGGTGATAAGGCAGGAGTGTGCTGGTTAAACAGCACCTGCGGAAAATGTAAATACTGCTTGTCCGGTAAAGAAAACTATTGTCCTGACATCAAATCCACAGGATGGGATGAAGATGGCGGATACGCAGAATATATAACGGTTTTAGAAGATATTGCCCTACCCTTAAATGATGCCAGGCTAGAACCTGCCGATATTGCACCACTTATGTGCCCGGGCATAGCAGGATATGCGGCATTCAAGCTTACAAAAGCTCAGAAAGGCAGCAAGCTGGGTCTTTATGGATTCGGACCAACAGCCTTTTGTGTTCTTAAGATAGCAAAGTCCATGGACATAGAGGTATATGTAAGCACAAGATCACCAAAGAACATTGAAGATGCAATAAATGAAGGTGCAGACTGGGCCGCAGACACAGCAAAAGAACAGATGCCCGGCAAACTCGATTCAGCAATTGTGTTTCCTCCTGCAGGAAATCTGGTCGAACCTGTCCTTTCTCAGGTGGAAAAGGGAGGAATAGTGGTTCTTGCACCTGTAAGTTCATCCCCTATTGTTATTGAAAATTACAGCGAAAATCTGTGGGGACGCACCATAGAAACCCTGTATAACTTGAAAAAATCTGAGGCTGATGAATTTCTTGAAATTGCTGACAGGCTTCAGATAAAACCGGAAAGAGGGATCTTCCCCTTTGAAGAACTACAGGATGTCCTCATCGCGGTCAGACACGGGAAAGCCAAGGTAGCCAACTCTGTTATAGAGATTTCAGGCTGATCACATCTGCTTTTTGTCCTTCGTCATATTGTTCGATTTATCCGTAGCCGGTTCCAGATATTTTCAACCACCGCCCGGGGCCTTGTAGAGTCGTATAAGATTGGAGGCCACGGCCCCGTCACTCTGGGCCAGTTCATCCTGGAAGGACAGGAGCGAACGCTGGGCGTTCAGCACGTTGGGGATATCCGGGACAAGGCGATAATAAATTTTTTCTGCGCCGTGCTGGAGGGTATAACCTTCTGTTATCTTAATATATAACGTCCCTGCAATCTCATCAACTATAGGCTTAAATCGGGATTGACCTGTCAAAGATCAATTAACCGGTATCTCCTTTGCAGTATTTTTATAACTTGACACCGATATAAAATAAAAATACAAAGCAGCTAAATTTTTAAGCTAGAGACTTTGATTACAATGTTTCTGAAATCGGATTAAATAAAGTGGTGCAGGTCAAGGGGATTGTAGTAATTGTAGGCAACTACGGCAGCGGAAAGACCGAAGTTGCCATAAACCTTGCCGTGAATCGAAAACGTGCAGGTCTGGACGTTCGGATAGCAGATCTTGATCTTGTTAACCCCTACTTTAGAACCCGGGAGGCAAGGAAACCACTCGCCGAACTGGGTATTGATGTGGTTCTACCCCCGGAAAAGTATCTGCAGGCTGATCTGCCCATTTTGAGTCCTGTTATAGCAGGCCTAATCCGAAGACCGAGTCAACTGACACTGATAGACGCAGGCGGCGACAATGTGGGCGCCACCGTGCTTGCAACCCTTGCAGATTCATTTCGGAAAAGGCGTGTGCATATGCTCCAGGTTGTGAATCCTTATCGTCCGTTTACTGATACTGTAACAGGATGTTTGAAAATGCAAAACGAGATCGAAAAGGCTTCGAAGATGACCATAAACGGGATTATCGGCAACGCAAACCTGATAGATGAAACCAGAGTGGAAGATATATACAAAGGATATGATTTTGTTAAAGCATTGTCTGACGAAAGCCGGTTGCCACTCGAGTTTATCACAGCACCGGTAGAGCTTTTGCCAGAAATAGATGTAGAGCGTTTTTCCTGTCCGGTCTTGCCTGTAGAAAGACAGCTTGTTCCGCCATGGAAAAAAGCTGTCGAGTTGCGAGAATAAGTTGTTAAAGAGTTTATCAGCAGGTATTTGATTAATTTCTAATCATGACGGTCTCGTAAAAAGTCCAACTTCTGCGTTGTGCTGCATTTCGTAATCATTCAACGTACGAAAAGTACGCCTCATGATTGCAAAATTTGCACGCCTTGAATTTGAACTTTTTACGAAACCGTCTAAATCGGACTTTTTGCGAGTTCATCAATCATAGAGGAGTCAGAGTGTATGGCATATAAACATAATATTGATAATGACCTATGCAAAGGATGCGGACTATGTGTAGCCGTATGCCCAAAAAATGTTCTGGAAATGACCGATCAAGTCAACTCTATGGGTTATTTTCCTGCGTATCAGGCACGCCCTGAAGACTGTGTCTTCTGTACAACATGCTGCATAATGTGTCCTGATGTGGCTATAAGTATAACCAAGGTTGTTGAAAAAAAAGCAGAGCAAGAATAAACGGAGGAAAAACATGGGCAAAATATTAATGAAGGGAAATGAAGCGATTGGAGAGGCCGCGATCAGGGCTGGATGCCTTAATTACTTTGCCTATCCCATTACCCCTCAATCTGAAGTTGCAGAATACCTTTCCCGCCGTATGCCGGAAGTGGGCGGTGTGTTTTTACAGGCCGAAAGTGAAATCGCCGTCGGGAACATGCTTTTTGGTGCTGCAGGATGCGGCGCCCGGGTTTTTACCACGTCATCAAGCCCGGGTATAAGCCTGATGAGTGAAGCCATTAGTTATATTTCATCTGCCCAGCTTCCGGTTGTTTTCGTCAACATTGTACGCGGTGGTCCCGGGCTGGGTGGAATTCTCCCTTCCCAGGCAGATTATTTCCAGGCCACGAAAGGAGGGGGGCATGGGGATTACAGGTTGCTTGTCATGGCGCCGGCAAGTATCCAGGAAGCCGTTGAGATGGTAATGACGGCATTTCCTCTGGCTGAAAAATATCGAAACCCTGTGATGATTCTGGGGGACGGTTTGATCGGACAGATGATGGAACCGGTTGAATTTCCGGAGCACCTCAGGACCGAACCGAGCAATAAAGATGACTGGGCCACAAACGGTATGGATACTCGCAAAAGCAGCAAGCCAAATCTGGTCAAAACTTTATTTTTAAATGCGGAAAAGCTGGAAGAGCATAATGTAATCTTAAAGGCAAAGTACGATCGCATGAAGCGAGAAGAGGTTCGCTACGAACCGTATAACACTGATACGGATTACCAGGCGCTTATCGTCAGCTTTGGTACCATGAGCAGAGTTTGCAGAACAGTTATTGATGATTTAAAAGCCGAAGGTTTTGAGACGGCCATGATAAGACCCCAGACGCTCTTTCCATTTCCCGAAGAGCCGATAAAGCAGGCAGCTTTAAAAGAAAGCTGCAAAGTGATAATAAGTATCGAGTTGAACATGGGACAGATGGTTGAAGATGTGGAGCGGAGTGTTCAGGGGGGGCGCCCTGTTCACTGGTATGGGAAAGCCGGTGGTGATGTACCGACGCCGGAAGAAATCATCGATGTAATTAAATCCTTTGTCTCATGAAACCTATTGTAAATCACCTGTTTTATAAGGAGCAGATATAATGGCAAAAACATTCAAAAAACCCGAAGCCCTTTCCGATCAGCCGCCCCACTACTGTCCGGGTTGTACTCACGGTGTTATTCACCGCCTGGTGGCCGAAGTTATCGATGAACTGGGGATCAGGGGTCGGACCGTCGGTATTGCACCTGTGGGGTGTGCGGTTTTGGCCTATAATTATTTTACATTCGATTTCCAGGAGGCAGCCCATGGACGGGCACCGGCAATGGCCACAGGAATAAAAAGGGTTCGGCCTGACCTGATAGTTTTTACCTATCAGGGGGACGGTGATCTGGCAAGTATCGGAATGGGAGAAATTATACATGCTGCCAACAGGGGAGAAAAGTTTACTACAATATTTGTCAACAACACGGTCTATGGAATGACCGGAGGCCAGATGGCGCCCACAACATTGCAGGGCCAGCGAACCACCACCTCTCCTGCGGGACGTAATGTTGAAGAGGTCGGCATGCCGGTTAAAATGGCCGAACTGATTTCTGCTTTAGAGACACCTGCATATGTTACGAGACAGACAGTGCTGAAGCCAAAGTACATCGTCAGGGCTAAGAAAGCCATAAAAAAGGCCTTCCAGTATCAAATAGACGGCCGATGTTTCAGCCTGGTGGAACTGGTAAGCACATGTCCTACCAACTGGGGCCTCACTCCGGTGGAGTCAGTAAAGTGGGCCGAGGAAAACATGCTTCCCTATTTCAAGCTGGGCGAATATAAAACACCCGATGATGTTGAGGAGGACTGAATGCAACGTGAAGTGATGTTTGCCGGTTTTGGAGGTCAGGGCATTCTGTTGATAGGGAATATCCTGGCACACACTGCAATGGAAGAAGGTTACGAGGTAGCGTGGGTTCCTTCTTATGGTCCTGAGATGCGTGGCGGGACCGCATATTGTCTGGTGGTTATCAGTGATAGGCCTATAGGTTCTCCAATTATCAGGAACCCCATGCATCTGGTGGCCATGAATCACCCTTCTTTAGAAAAATTTGCACCAATGGTAAAGCCAAACGGTGTTGTAGTTATCAATAGTTCATTAATCCACATTGGCTCGGATCGCGATGATGTTGACGAACTTCTGGTGCCGGCCAATGATATTGCAAACGATCTGGGGAGCATAAAAGTGGCCAATATTGTGGCACTTGGCGCTTTTGTCGCTCGCAGCAAAATTGTCGACTTTGAAGTACTACGCAAGTGCGTCCAAGAACAGTTTTCTTCAAAAGAAAAGCTTATTCCGATAAATATGGCAGCTCTTGAAGAAGGAAAAAAAGTTGCTCAAATCAAGTGAGTTTCAAAACCCGTAACCCGGATAAACCGGCCTCCAGCTCGTAGAGCCTACGGCTCGGAGAGAACCAAAAATATTTGCCACAAAGACACAAAGGATATATTTATTATTCTTTCTTAGTGCCTTGGTGCCTTAGTGGCAGAATTGAAAAAGTTTTGCCACAAAAAGCACAAAATTTACAACTAAGGAACTAACTCGGATAAGCCGAAAAAGAAAAAAATTCTTTATTGCTAAAAAACATGAAGTTATCTGTTCCCGATTATATTTTATCAATAAAACCGTATACTCCCGGAAAACCCTTAGAAGAGCTTGAAAGGGAATATGGTATCGCTGATTCCATAAAACTCGCCTCTAATGAAAACCCTTTGGGTCCCTCACCCATGGCGGTTAAAGCCATCAAAAACGCTATTGGAAAACTGAACCGGTATCCTGACGGAAGCGGTCATGATCTCATTCAAAAAATTTCTGAACATCTCGGTTTATCACCACAGAACATTGTCTTGGGAAACGGTTCCGATGAAATTATAAGCATGCTTGCCTGTGGACTGCTTCAGCCGGGTGATGAGACCATTCTTCCACATCCTTCCTTTCTAATGTATGAAATAATGATTCGTAGCGCCGGTGCAACACCGGTATTTGTCCCCTTAAAGTCGCTTTCAATCGATCTGGAAGGAATAAAAGAAAGGATTACATCAAAAACCCGCATGGTTTTCCTGTGCAATCCCAACAATCCCACCGGAACGATTGTTTTAAAAAAAGATTTTGAAAATTTTCTGAAAAAGATTCCACCAGAAGTGATTGTGGTGGTGGATGAGGCGTATATTGAATTTGTGCGTGATCAAAACTGTGCTAAAAGCATTGAATATCTTGATAACGTCAGACCTTTGGTTACGCTTCGAACCTTTTCCAAAGCCTATGGTCTAGCCGGGCTTCGTATCGGATATGGCGTTATGCCGGATGAAATAGCAAATCTGTTGAACAGGATCAGACTGCCGTTCAATACCAATTCCCTGGCTCAGGCAGGCGCCTGTGCAGCGCTTGAAGACGATGTTTTTCTTGCAAAGGTCATAACACTCATACATCAAGGTCTCGATTTTTTATATGATTCGCTGGACAGGCTGGGAGTAAAATACTTTCCAACACAGACGAATTTTTTTCTGATAGACGTTTGCAAAGACGCCGATAAAATTTATGAAAGTATGCTCAGGCAGGGTGTTATTGTAAGGTCAATGAGATCGTATGGCTATCCTAATTATATCAGAATCAATGCAGGACTTCATGAAGAGAATTTCAGGTTTATCAAGGCTCTTGAGAAAAGCCTAACCCGGACAAACCGGGAAAGTGACTAAAGTGTGAATGGCGCATTTTTAACAAAATGTCGAGTCTGACTTTGAAACGTCTTATTATTACCATAGATGGTCCGTCAGGGGTTGGCAAGACAACGGTAAGCAAGATACTGGCCGGTCGTCTGGGTTACAGATATATTGATACAGGTGCTCTTTACAGAGGTGTCGCCCTGAAGGCAATATCAGCGGACATAAATCCCGATGATGATACAGGTCTTGAAAATATATGCAGCTCCCTGAAAATGAAATTTGTGTACGGTGAAAAAGGGTTGCGTTTGATATCAAACGATTCGGATATCACGGATAAAATCCGGACGTCTGAAATATCGATGTTTGCCTCGGCAGCTTCTGCAAGACCGGTTGTAAGAAATTTCCTTTTGGATTTGCAAAGGGATCTGGGCAGGGAGAAAGGTGTTGTGTTTGAGGGACGCGATATGGGTACCGTGGTGTTCCCCGATGCTGATGTGAAGTTTTATCTGGATGCATCACATAAAACCAGGGCTTTAAGACGATACCAAGAATTAAAATCGGAAACTTCTCAAACATTAAAGGACGTGAAAAAGGATATCAAACGCCGGGACAAAAATGACAGTGCCAGGGATATAGCGCCCTTAAAGGCCGCAGAAGATGCTGTTATAATAGATTCCACCCATCTTTCTGTTCAAGATGTTGTTGACCGGATGATAAGTGTTATTGGGAATATGCGTTGAATAAAATAATCATTGTTTTTTAATAATTACTTTGATATCAGATCCGTTTATAGAAAAAAAAATAGACTAGGGGGTATTTTGTTTAATGGAAAATTTTGAAAAAAACGATTCAACCAAAGATTTAAGCTTAAACACTTTGTCTGATAAGCCTGTTGAAGAGCAATCAGATGAAGCGGGTATTAAGGAAAAAGAGGTATTGAAAACCGATACGCCTGTTGAAGATGCATTGTCCGATGATGTACAGCATGAGAGTGACGGTCCGGTAGAAGTTCAGAAACCAGATGACGTCCCGGCGGAAATCCTGGAAACAGATGAAACATCGGCGGAAGTCCGGGAAGCAGATGAGACATCGGCGGAAGTCCGGGAAGCAGATGACAGCTCGGAACCTGTTCAGAAACCGAGTGAAGAATCAGAGTCTGTTCAAGAAACGAGTGTCAGCCTGGAAGAAGTTAAAAAACCTGCTGAAGATATGGAAAGCTTGATGGATATGTACGAAGAAAGCTTCAAGCGTTTTTCTGAAGGTGCGGTTGTTACCGGCCGGATAATTTCAGTTGATAAGGATTATGTGCTAGTTGACATCGGGTACAAATCAGAAGGACAGATACGCATTCAAGAATTCATGGATGAAGATGGAAATTTAAACGCCAATATCGATGACACGGTTGAGGTTATGGTGGAATGGTGGGATGAAGAAGAAGAACGTGTTGTCCTTTCCAAAGAAAAGGCAGCCAAGGTCAAAGTATGGGAAGATATTAAAAAATGTTACAACGAAGAGAAGATAGTTGAGGGCGTTATTATAAATCGTGTCAAAGGCGGTTTTTCCGTGGATATAGGCGTCCAGGCCTTTTTGCCCGGTTCACAGGCCGATTTGCGTCCCATCCGTAAGCTCGATGAGATGGTCGGGAAGACATTTACTTTCAAGATTCTAAAATATAACCGAAAACGGAGCAATATCGTTTTATCAAGAAGGGCTGTTCTTGAAGAGGAGCGCAGCGCTATCCGAGCTTCAACGTTAGCTTCCATCCACGATGGTAAAGTTGTTGAGGGTGTCATAAAGAATATCACGGAGTATGGTGTGTTTGTTGATCTTGGTGGTGTGGACGGTCTGCTCCATATTACAGACATTTCATGGGGACGAGTTAAACACCCTTCAGAACTCTTTTCAGTAGGTGATGAGATAACTGTAAAGATCCTTAATCTTGACCTTGAAAAGGAGAGAGTTTCATTGGGCAAGAAACAACTTACTGAAGACCCCTGGCTAACCGCTTTAGAAAAGTATCCTGTGGGTTCCCGTATTATTGGAAGGGTTGTCAGTTTGACAGATTATGGCGCATTTATTGAATTGGAAGAAGGTATTGAAGGGCTGATTCATGTTTCTGAAATGTCATGGACCCGAAAGATTCGTCATCCTTCCAAAGTCGTTTCTGTGGGTGAGGAAGTTGAGGCTGTGGTGCTTGACATCAGGCCTGAAAACAGACGGATTTCCCTCGGCATGAAGCAGGTTGTTCCGAATCCGTGGGACGTCATTAGTGAAAAGTATCCGATAGGTACGACTATTGAAGGTAAGATCAAGAACATCACCGATTTCGGTCTTTTTATCGGCATTGGTGAAGGAATCGATGGCCTTGTTCATATTTCCGATATCTCCTGGACAAAACGGATAAAACATCCATCAGAGTTATATAAGAAAAATGATGTGATTCAGGCCATAGTTCTTGATATTGAGAAAAATCAAGAAAGGTTTTCTTTAGGGATAAAGCAGTTGCAGACGGACCCATGGAAAACTGTGGGCGAGCGGTATGAAGTCGGGAAAGAGATAACAGGTACGGTGACTAACCTTACAGATTTCGGGGTTTTTGTGGAACTCGAAGAAGGCATAGAAGGACTTGTGCATGTGTCTGAAATCAGTAATGAAAAGGTGAAAACCCCCATCGGCAGATTTAACGTTGGCGAAGTCATCACCGCCAAAGTTATGAATATCAACAGCGTGGAAAGACGGATCGGCCTTTCGATCAAGCGGCTTGAAATTGAGGATGAGCAGAGCTTGCTGACCGAGTATGTCAATAACGTGGGACCTGCGACTTCAACCTTCGGAGAAATTTTACGTGAAAACCTTCAGGAAAAGTTAAATGATGATGATGATAATTAACAGCTAATAGCAACACTATGTTTTCTCGCAGACATCCATATCTTTTTTTTATCCTGACCTTTTCATCTGTTGTTGCAACAGCAATGATAGTGATGACGTTTCTGTTTATCCTCGGTATAAGGGATGCTGAATTTGAGTTCGGAGAGAAGGTCGGTATCATAGAACTCAAGGGCATTATTACAGATTCTAAACAAGTAATCCATAACCTAAAGCGCTTCCGGGAGGATAATTCTATCAAAGCCATCGTGATCCGCATCGATTCTCCGGGGGGCGCCGTTGGTCCTTCACAGGAAATCTTCAGGGAGATCAGAAAGACTTCGAAATCAAAAAAAGTTGTGGCTTCCATGGGTTCAATTGCTGCTTCCGGAGGATATTACGTTGCAGCAGGGACAGACGGAATTGTTGCCAACCCAGGGACAATAACCGGCAGCATCGGTGTTATCATGGGGTTTACAAATTATCAGCAACTGCTCAGTAAAATCGGATTGGTTCCCATTGTAATCAAAAGCGGTGAATACAAGGATATGGGATCTCCGGTTCGAAAGATGAAGCCTGAAGAAAAAAAAATCCTTAAAGATTTTGCGAGAAAAATTCACAGGCAATTTATTCGAGATATCGTTGAAGGCAGAAAGATGGATAGGGTCAAGGTGGAATCACTTGCTGACGGACGTATTTTTACCGGAGAAGAATCAAAAGAACTTGGTCTGGTAGACCGGATCGGAAATTTTGAAGATGCCGTTGAATGGGCCGGCCGTTTGGGTGGTATTAAGGGAAAAATCTCTACGGTTTATGCCCGTGAGAAAAAATTTTCACTTTTAAGATATATTATGGATTCATCTGCTAAAGCGTTATTAAATCGAATCACAGATCCATCTTTGTCTGCAAATTATCTATATACGCCGGAAAAAGACCTCTAACCCCGAACTAATAATCAATAATTAATTATTAATTATTAACCATTGATTATTAGCCATTATTTATTGAACCACGAGCCTCCTTTGTCATTCAAAAACAGTTATGTCCCCCCGCCCTTTGCGGATGACCTCAGGCACGTCGTTAATCAGGGATATGACACTTGAAGGGTACCCCGGAACAGGCCCACCGTCAATCACCACATCTATTCTGGGGTAAAAAAAATCATGAATAAGGGACGGGTCGAAAAAATTGGTACCATCAGGCATTGTGGCACTTGTTGTGATAATCGGATTCCCCAGCGTTTCAACCAGTTCAAGGCAAATCGGATGGTCCGGTACACGTATTCCGGCGGTTTTACGCTTGGTAAGCATGATTTTGGGAACCAGTTTGGATCCTTCCAGAACGAATGTGTAAGGGCCCGGCAAAAGCCGTTTCATGGTTTTATATGCATAGTTTGAGACCTTGGCATAATGGCTGATATTTTTGAGTCCCGAGCAGATAAAGCTAAACGGCTTTATTCTATTCCGCTTTTTTAACTGGTAAATCTTCCCAATCGCTTTTTTATTCATAATATCGCAGCCGATTCCGTAATAGGTGTCGGTTGGATAGGCAATAATACCACCTTTTTTAAGGATCTCGACAACCTTTGTAATGAGTCGTACCTGGGGATTCTTGGGGTTTATTTTAGTAAGCATGACAGTTATCTATTACGGGCATTAACGCAATGTCAAGGTGACTGATGAAAAATTCGGGTTAATAAAGATTGCAAAAGACAGTTCCATTTGTTATTCGGTTTTGAAAAAATACTATAAGGATTCTCAGAAATATGTTCCGAATAAATCAACAAAATCCTTCTTGGAGGAACCTATGATAAGAATACCGCCTGAAGAGGCCTTTTCTTTTGATGATGTTTTGTTGCTGCCGGGCTATTCCGATGTTTTGCCGCGAGATGTTGATACCAGTACCAGGTTGACAAGAAACATTAAACTAAGCATTCCCATTGTCAGTGCCGCCATGGATACTGTAACAGAGGCTTACACCGCCATAAGTATGGCACGTGAAGGTGGAATTGGTTTTATACACCGCAACATGAGTATAAAAAGCCAGGTTGTTGAGGTTGACAGGGTTAAAAAATCTGAAAGCGGCATGATAGTCGATCCAATAACTATTCATCCTGATCAGCGTGTTCATGAGGTATTGAAACAGATGGAAAAATATCACATTTCCGGAGTTCCGGTTACAAAAGGAGATCAACTTGTAGGCATTGTGACAAACAGGGATCTAAGATTTGAAACAGATCTTGAAAAGAAAGTTTCTGAAGTCATGACCAAAGAAAATCTTATTACGGTTTCAGAAGGAATTACACTTGAAGACTCAAAGAAACTGCTGCATGAACACAGGATAGAAAAGCTCCTTGTTGTGGATGCAAATGGGCTGCTGATCGGAATGATAACCATAAAAGATATTGAAAAGATAAAAAAATACCCGAATGCCTGTAAGGACAGTATGGGTAGACTCAGAGTCGGAGCTTCCACAGGAGTCGGCTCTGATATGGAAGAACGCGCAGGGGCACTTCTGAAGGCGGGAGCTGATGTTATCTTAATCGATACATCTCACGGACATTCAAAAAACGTACTTGATGCTGTAGAAATTTTAAAAAGTAATTTCAAGACAATTGAGCTGATCGCCGGCAATGTCGGTACAGCAGCGGGGGCTGAAGCCCTTGTTAAGGCAGGTGTTGACGGAGTTAAGATCGGGATTGGACCAGGCTCTATCTGTACAACACGTGTTGTTGCGGGTGTTGGTGTGCCTCAGATCACCGCAATCGTGAACTGCAAGTCGGTATCTAACAAAACAGGTGTTCCCTTGATTGCTGACGGCGGCATTAAATTTTCAGGTGATATTACAAAAGCCGTGGCCGCAGGTGCTCATGTGATAATGATTGGCGGTCTTCTTGCCGGAACCGAGGAGAGTCCGGGTGAGTTGGTCATTTTTCAGGGTCGCAGCTATAAGGCTTACAGAGGAATGGGGTCCATAGAAGCCATGCAAAAAGGGAGCAAGGACAGATACTATCATGGTGAAGATGTCTACGGCGACAAGCTGGTTCCCGAAGGTATTGTGGGCCGTGTGCCCTATAGAGGAAGCCTTTCCGACAATATTTTCCAGCTTATTGGAGGGCTAAAGGCAGGCATGGGATATGTGGGGTGCCGAACCCTGGATGAACTCAGGGAAAAAGCACGCTTCATAAAGATCAGTGCGGCAGGTATGCGTGAAAGTCATGTCCATGACGTGATTATTACCAAAGAAGCGCCTAATTATCGTTTGGACTAGTCCCAAATATGTGTAGTAAAGATCCGGCTTTGGTTTGCCCTTTAAAGGGGCTGTTTTACTTAAAACCGTTCAAGTTTAAAGTGCCTAAAGTTATGGTGTCGCTTCGCTTCGCTGTTTTTATATAATTGACAGAATTCCTTAACTTTAGCTCACTTTAAACTTTAGTTCATTTCAAACTCTTGCGGCAATTCTTCAGGCAGAGCCGGAGAACTCTGACCTGGCCCAAAGGACCAGGCTTTTAGTGATAAAATAAAAATGACAGAGACCGAACCTAATTTTGTACACCTTCATGTTCATACCCAGTACAGTCTTCTGGACGGAGCCATAAGGATCGATCCGCTTTTAAAGCGTGTAGCAGATTTTGGCATGGACTCCGTGGCTATCACCGATCATGGTACCATGTTCGGAGTTATGACGTTTTATGAAAAGGCTAATAAGGCCGGAATAAAACCGATTATCGGGTGCGAATGTTATCTGGCTCCGCGACGTCTTACGGAGAAAACCTTGCTTGATAAAAGCGGTCTTTCGCATTTGACCCTTCTGGCCGAAAATCAGGAAGGATACAAGAATCTTTGCAAATTGGCCACCATTGCCCAGCTTAAGGGATTTTATTACAAACCCCGTATCGACAAAGAAGTTCTAAAACAACACATCAAAGGGCTTATCGGTTTTTCAGGATGTCTGCGCGGTGAAATCCCCAGGCTGATTCAGAAAGGCCGAATAGATCAAGCTGATGAAGCCGCCCGCTTTTACCTAAAAGTTTTTGGTGAAGGGAATTTTTTCTTAGAGGTTCAAAATAACGGCATAGATATACAGGAAAAAGTGAACCAGGCCCTTTTGGATATGAGTAAAAGGCTTTCCATCCCTCTGGTTGCCAGCAACGATTGTCATTATCTCGACAAGGAAGATGTTCGTGCTCACGATGTGCTTTTGTGCATCCAGACAGGAAAGACCGTTCATGATACAGATAGGCTAAAGTTTAGAACCGATCAGCTCTATTTAAAATCAAAAGCCGAAATGTATTCAGCTTTCAAAGATTATCCGGGTGCTCTTGAGAATACCGTAGATATCGCCGGACGCTGCAATGTAGAATTCGACTTTAACTCATATCACTTCCCGAAATTTAAAACCTCACCCGGGGAAACTGTTGATAAGGTTTTTGAACAAAAGGTAAGGGATGGGTTTGAGTCCATCTTCCAACGGATAAAAACAAAGAATCCCGATGTTGACAAAAAGCTTTATGTTGACCGTATCGAAAAAGAGATTACTGTCATCAATTCCATGGGCTTTTCAGGGTATTTTTTAATTGTAGCCGATTTTATCCGTTATGCCAAAGAGAACAACATTCCTGTTGGACCCGGCAGGGGGTCTGTGGCAGGGAGCCTTGTTGCTTATTCCCTTGGAATTACAGGCCTTGATCCGATTGAGCACGGTCTTATCTTTGAACGCTTTCTAAACCCTGCCCGCAAAAGCATGCCGGATATAGATGTCGACTTTTGTATAAAAGGCAGGGAAGAGGTTTTCAAGTACGTGGTGGAAAAATATGGTGGCGGCGATTTAGTTGCTCAAATCATCACATTCGGAAAACTGAAAACCCGGGCTGTAATTCGTGATGTGGGCCGGGCTTTAGATATACCGCTTTACGAAGTGGATGCCATTGCCAAAATGGTACCTGATGTGTTAAATATAAGCCTTGACGCTGCTCTTGAACAAGAACCGCGGCTTAAGGCTCTGGCTAAAAAGAAACCGGAAGTCGCCGATCTTATCAGCATCTGTCGTACACTGGAAGGGCTCCCGCGGCATGCCTCAACGCATGCTGCCGGTGTTGTGATCGCAGACAAGCCTCTGGTGGAATATCTACCGCTATACAAAGGGAAAAAGGGTGAGGTTGTTACCCAGTTCGACATGAAATGTGTAGAGAAAATCGGGCTTATTAAGTTTGATTTTCTGGGGCTTCGCAACCTGACGGTCATCGCAAATACTCTTGAGCTTATCGTAGCACAGGACAACCCCCCCCCTGATTTTACAAACCTCGATTTGAACGATCCCGCTACCTATCGTCTTCTTGAATCCGGCGAGACCACGGGTGTATTCCAACTTGAAAGTTCAGGCATGAAAGATCTGCTGATAAGATTAAAGCCGGAAAGCTTTGATGATATCATCGCACTGGTCGCTCTTTACCGTCCCGGTCCCCTTGACAGTGGAATGGTGGATGATTTTGTGGACAGAAAACACGGCAAAAAAACGGTTGAGCACCTTGTACCACAGCTCGAACCAATTCTAAAAGATACTTATGGTGTTATCGTCTATCAGGAGCAGGTGATGAAGATTGCCGGGGATCTGGCAAATTTTTCCATGGCTGAGGCTGATGATCTCCGAAAGGCCATGGGCAAGAAAATCCCGGAGATTCTGGCCAAACACAGAGAGCGTTTCATGCAGGGGGCTGCGGACAACGGAATTCCGTCTGACAAAGCAGGAAAGATATTTTATTTCATGGAAAAATTCGGGGGATATGGATTTAACAAATCTCATAGCGCCGCATATTCCATGATAGCATATCAGACAGCTTTTCTAAAAGCTCACTTCCCGGTGGAGTTCATGGCTTCATTGCTTACAAGTGAAATGTATTCCACCGATGGTGTTGTAAAATATATTGCCGAATGCTACAGCCGCGGTATTGAAGTCCTCCCTCCGGATATCAACGAAAGCGGCAAGGGATTTGCCGTAACCGGCTCGCAAATAAGATTCGGACTGGTTGCTGTTAAGAACGTGGGTGAAAGCGCCATTGAATCTATCGTCGAGGCCAGAAATAAAGGGGGGAAATTTTCTTCGCTTTTTGAATTCTGTGAACGCGTGGATCTGAAAAAGGTTAACAAACGTGTTGTCGAGAGTCTTATTAAATGTGGCGCCTTTGATTCCACCGGAGATTACCGCTCCCGGATAATGGCTTCCATGGATGACATTTTCAATTATGGTCAACGGGTTCAGAAAGAAAGATCGGATCCACAGATGGGTTTGTTTGACATGCCGGGAAGTGGTCCGGTCATTAACCTGCCAACCATGCCCGAAATCGATGAATGGAGTGAAAAACAGCTTTTAGCATTTGAAAAGGAATCTCTCGGTTTTTATATCACCGGGCATCCTTTAAGCGGGCATGAAGATGTTCTGGAGAAGTTTACCAATGCAAACTCGGCCATGCTCAAAGAGAAAAACGATGGTGAAACCATAAGAATAGGTGGGATAGTCAGAAATTTAAAGACCATAAAGACCAAAAAAAAGGGAGATTTGATGGCCTTTGTTACCCTGGAGGACCTGCATGGATCTGTTGAAGCTACGGTATTTTCTTCACTTTATGCAAAAGTTCATGAACTTTTAAGCGATGACAATCCAATCCTTGTCCAGGGACAGCTTCAAAAGGACGAAAACTCGGTAAAGTTGTTGGCAGACACAGTCATACCGATAGATAAGGCCGAAGAGACGTGGACTGCAAGCGTCCATTTTAATCTGGACATAACCCGCACACAAAGAGAGTTGCTTGTTAAATTAAAGGAGATTTTTAAAAACCATCCGGGTTCCTGTCGCGCATACATTCACCTGCTGAACCCTGATAAAACAGATACGATTGTTGCACTTTCTGACTCTATGAAATTAAGGGCCGGTCTGCCGCTGACCCGCGAGGTTAATCGATTCTTAGGCTATAATGCTGTGGAAACAGCTTGCGGGCCTGCTGTGTCAACCGTTAAAACCTAATCCCGATAAACCGGAACAAACCGTATTGAATATTGAATATTGACGATTGAATATTTAAGGAAGTCGCTTCGCTCCATTTATTAATATAGAAAATTATCAAAATTCCAAATTTACAAATAAAGGACTAAATTGGACAGGCCGAAAACAAATAAGAGATAATTATTATGAAAGTACCTCTGCTTGATTTAAAAGAACAGTATAAAGCTATTAAGGAAGAGATTTTAAAGGTTGTTGAGGAAATCTTTGAAAGCCAGTATTTTATCCTGGGTCCGCGGGTCGAGGCCCTTGAAAAGGATATTGCCGTTTATTGTTCTTCAAAGCATGCCGTGGGAGTTTCATCCGGAACCGACGCCATTTTAATTTCGCTGATGGCAGCTGATATCGGCTCTCAACACACTGTTGTAACAACTCCTTATACTTTTTTTGCCACCGCAGGGTCCATATTTCGTACAGGTGCAAGGCCGATCTTTGTCGATATTGAACCTGACACGTATAATATTTCACCTGAAAGCCTGGAAAGCTTAATAGCTGCCATGACCGGCAAAGAGTTGGCAAAGCTTAAGGCAGTCATGCCTGTTCATCTGTATGGCCAATGTGCCGACATGGATCTGATCTTAAAGATTGCCAAGGAATACAATCTTCTTGTTATTGAGGATGCCGCACAGGCCATCGGAGCGGAATACCGAGGGAGGCGGGCAGGAGCAATGGGCGATTTTGGCTGCTTCTCTTTTTTCCCATCTAAAAACCTGGGTGCTTTTGGAGACGGAGGGATAGTCATAACAGGTTCAGATGAACTATATGATAAATTGCGCGTTCTTCGGGTTCATGGTTCACATCCAAAGTATTATCATAAATTAGCCGGTGGCAACTTCAGACTGGACGCGTTCCAGGCCGCAATTGTTTCCGTAAAACTGAAGCACCTTGACAAATGGACAAAAAGTCGCCAGGAGAACGCAAATAAATACAGAGAACTTTTTGCAAATGCGGGAATAGATGATGTAATTAAGCTTCCGGTTGAAAAGGAAGACCGTCACATATACAATCAGTTTGTAATATGCGTAAAGGATAAAAGAGACGATCTTCGACTGTTTTTAAATGATGTCGGAGTAGGGACTGAAATTTACTATCCGATTCCCATGCACCTTCAGGAATGCTTTTTGTCTCTAAATTACAAAAAGGGTGATTTTCCCGTGGCCGAGTATGCGGCGTTGCATACCTTGGCCCTTCCTGTATATCCTGAGCTTTCGGACGACCAGCTTGCATATGTGGTTGAAAAGATAAAAGATTTCTATGATTATTAGACGCTTATAAGTTTTAGAATATCCCCTATATCACGGGGTATGGGGGCTTCAAAAGAAAGGGTCTTTTGATTTGCCGGATGGGTGAATTCAAGGCGCCAGGCATGCAGCATCTGCCTTGAAACTGATCTAAACAGATCATATGCAATGCTTTTTCCAGCTTTTCGACCGCCGTACACCGGATCACCGACAACCGGATGTTTGATGGCGGCACAGTGGACCCTGATCTGGTGAGTTCGCCCTGTTTTGAGACTAAGCTCAACCAGGGTAGCCAAGTCAAAACGTTTCCTGACTCGCCACGTTGTCTCGGCGGTGCGACTTTTTCTGCTATGTGTTGACATCTTTTTTCTGTGAACAGGATGTCGACCCATGGGAAGTGAAACCGTGCCTGAATCAGATTCCATCCTACCATAAACAAGGGCCAGGTACTTCTTTTTAACCCTTCTCGATTTAAACTGTTCTGCCAGATTATGATGTGCCGCAGAATTTTTGGCAATCACCATCACGCCGGATGTGTCCTTGTCGAGTCTGTGTACAATCCCCGGCCTCGACTCTTGACCGACCCCTTCAAGCCCCGGGCAATGATAAAGAAGAGCATTCACCAAAGTACCGCTATAGTGGCCCGGTGCAGGGTATACCACAATCCCCGGCTGCTTGTTTACAACTATAATATCATCGTCTTGGTACAGGATGTCGATCGGAATAGGCTCGGGCTTGAACAATACAGGTTCAGGGGGCGGAATGTAGCCACAAATCTCATCACCTGTCTTTGCCCGATATCCGGGCTTTTTTGCACTTCCCTGAACCCGAATTTTTCCATTGCGGATCAGGTTTGCAGCAACAGAACGGGAACAACCGGAAATGCGGGAAGCGACTAACAGATCCAGGCGTTTTCCAGAATCAGATACATCAACAAGAATTGTAAAGGCACTTGGGTCGTTCATATTTTAAAAAGGTGGGTTGTTAGTCGGAATTATCCGCACTTTCGGGTTTTTTAGGGGGGAAAAGCAACTCCATCTCTGAAATAATAGTCTGTTCATCGGTATTTCTGGCAGTGGAAAGCTCCGTGACCAGCAGTGTTTGGGCAGTATCATAAAGCTTGCGTTCACCAAAGGAAAGATCCTTTGTTAATTTCAGCAAAGAAAGGTCCCTGTAAACCTCGGCCACATCATAAAGAGAACCGGTCTTGATCTTTTCCATGTATTCCCTGTACCTGCGGTTCCAGGTCTGGGTATCACCAGGCGACTCCTCCCTTTTTTTCATGACTTCGTATACTTTGGAGATCTCTTCTTCGTCGATGACATCCCTCAGACCGACCTGTTCAACATTCCAGGTGGGAATCATGATTGTCATTTCGTTTTCGAGGATTTTCATTATATAAAAATCATGTTCTTCGCCGTTAATGATCTTGCTCTCAATGGAATTAATTTTCCCAACACCATGCGCAGGGTAAACCGCAAGGTCCCCCACTTTAAATTTCCGCACTTTTTGTTTGGATGTCTTTGTTTTTTTGTTATCCTTTTTCATACTCATTTTAACACCGGTCTCTTTGTAATTGGTCGCTTGTCATTCAACAATCTTTAATTACTCTTATACCATATAATCAACTAACAATCAATAAAAAAGGATCGGCGCTTTTACGCCGATCCTTTTTTATTTAAACAAGTTTTATGAATGTTTTATTACAGCAAAAATGGTACCATCAGCAATGCAACAACATTCAGTATTTTGATCATCGGGTTAATGGCCGGTCCTGCGGTATCCTTGTATGGATCACCGACAGTGTCACCGGTAACGGCCGCTTTGTGGGAATCGCTCCCTTTGCCGCCCAGATGACCGTCTTCGATATATTTCTTGGCATTGTCCCAGGCAGCACCACCCGTGGTCATGGAAAGGGCAAGAAAAACACCGGTAACGATACTCCCGATCAGAAGCCCGCCCAGAGCGACCTTGCCCAGCAATAAACCGACAACAATTGGAGTCACTACCGGGAGAAGCGCGGGAACAATCATTTCACTTAGGGCAAACTTGGTGACGATGTCAACACAGGCCGCATAGTCGGGTTTGGCAGTGCCTTCCATGATGCCCGGAATTTCGCGGAACTGGCGGCGCACCTCTTCAACCACTGCCCCACCGGCATTGCCCACCGCCTTCATGGCGATAGAAGCAAACAGGTACGGCAAAAGCCCGCCGATAAAAAGACCGATGATAACGTTTACATCGGACAGGTCGAATCTCAAGGCAGCAGCACCCTCTTTGGCGTGCATGGCAAATTCCTGTACATAGGCTGCAAACAGAACCAGAGCCGCCAGACCGGCAGAACCGATGGCATACCCCTTGGTCACGGCCTTGGTGGTGTTTCCGACCGCATCCAGCGGATCTGTGATCGCCCGGACGCTCTCATCCATTCCCGCCATTTCAGCAATTCCGCCGGCATTATCGGTAATCGGCCCGTAAGCGTCAATGGCAATCACCATCCCGGTCATGGAAAGCATGGACATGGCCGCCATGGCGATGCCGTAAAGACCCGCAAAGTGATATGACATAAAAATTGCCAGACAGATCATAAGAACCGGAGCAGCTGTAGCCTGCATACTCACGGCCAGACCGGCAATTATATTTGTGCCGTGGCCGGTTGTAGATGCATTTGCAATCCCTTTAACCGGTCCGTAAATGCCTGTGTAATATTCGGTAATGATAACGATTACAACGGTAAGAATAAGTCCGATAAGCGTGCAATAGTAAATGTTCATGGCGGAAATACCTTCCAAGTTGCCCATGAACTTGTTGCAGGCATAGTAGAATGCGACGCCCGCTATGATGGCAGCGCCGAACATCCCCTTGTACAGTGCTCCCATGATATATTCGCTCTTTCCGAGTCTCACAAAGAAAATGGCGATCATAGAAGCGATGATTGAAATGGCGCCGAGCACCAGCGGGAATTCGACCACCATTTGGTTGTTGGGAAAAAGAAGACTACCGATCAGCATGGCGGCTACGGCCGTAACCGCATATGTCTCAAAAAGGTCGGCTGCCATACCCGCACAGTCACCCACATTGTCACCCACATTGTCGGCAATGGTAGCCGGGTTTCTGGGGTCATCTTCAGGGATACCCGCTTCAATCTTACCTACCAGGTCAGCTCCCACATCAGCGCCTTTAGTGAAGATGCCACCGCCGAGCCGTGCGAAAATCGAAATCAGGCTGCCGCCAAAACCTAAGGCCACAAGGGCCATAATGTCATGGGTTACGGCATAAAACCCGGCTACGGCTGTTAGTGCCAGACCGGCCACCAACATACCCGTAACAGCACCGCCCCTGAAGGCCAGAGAAAGACCGGCCGCAAGCCCTTTTTTGGCAGCTTCTGCGGTTCTTACATTGGCGATAACCGATACCCGCATACCCACATACCCTGCCACGAATGATACTACTGCACCAATCATAAATCCAATGGCGGTTTTTGCGCCAAGGGCGACAAAGATGATAATGAAAATAATGATACCGGCAATACCCATACTTTTGAGCTGGCGGTTCAGATATGCAATAGCGCCTTCTTGAATAGCACTGGCAATCTCCTGCATCTTTTCATCTCCGGCAGGCGCTTTTTTGACAATTACGGCCAGAGAAATCGCAAAAAGCACTCCAAAA
>JAUWLP010000001.1 GCA_030613575.1 Desulfobacteraceae bacterium | reverse complement strand
CTGTATTAGAAGAAACGGGCGAAAGCCCGTTTTTATTTTTTTGTGGGGAACAATTTGATGAATTTCTAAATAGTGTCCATCCAGAAATGGTAAATTTTGGTTTCCGGCAAGGCCCGAGCGAGTTTTCAACCGCAGGCATAGCGCGCTATTTCGAGGATTGAAAACGAGCGAGAACGCCGCCGGGGGTCGAAAGATGCCGTTTATGGATGGACACTAAATAGTCAAATTCATCAAATGATAGACCATTGAAAAGTCAAAGAAAAAAAGTAAATAAAAGACTGAAATCCAGGGTCAAAACCCAGAGACATAAAAACCGGTCTCCGGCAAATAAGGAAAAAATTGTTGCACAGGCAAGAGATTTAATAGAATCGTTGTGTGAAAGCGAGGGGTTGGAGTTGGTCCACTTTGAATATCAACGGGAAGCAGGCGGGAGAATTCTTCGCCTTTTTATAGACAGACCCGGGGGCGTTACTCTCGATGACTGTGTGCATATAAGCCGCCAATCGAGCGACCTTTTGGATGTATATCTCGAAAATACGGAACCATACCGTCTGGAGGTCTCATCACCGGGACCGAATCGTCCTTTGGGGAAAAGGCTTGACTTTGATAGATTCAAAGGAAGCCGTGTAAAAATTAAAACCGCTCAACCTGTTGAAGGCCAAAAAAAATTCAACGGTGTCCTTATGGGCATATTTGAGGAGATTGTAAAACTATCGGTCGATGGCAAAACAGCATGTATTCCTTATCAGGAAATTATGATGGCACGACTTGCTGATTAGCCCGGGTGTACAACCCTAATTGAGCAATTAAGGTATAATTCAAACAACAGTTGATATTTAGTATATCGAGGATAAACAGATGTTTATAACAGATATAAAGCGTGTCATTGAACAGGTTAGTCGAGACAAGGGTATTAATCGCGAGGTGCTTATCAAGGCACTTGAGGAGGCTTTGGAATCTGCCGCGAGAAAAAAGTTTGGAACCAAAGTAGATATTGAAGTTCAATACAATGACGCAACAGGTGAAATTGAAGTATTCCAGTTTAAAGATGTGACTGAAGAGATTACAGAGCCTGACATCCAAATAAGCTTTGAAGAAGGACGCAAGCTGGATCCGGAATGCGAATTCGGTGACAGCATCGGCACAAAAATGGATACGTCCACTTTCGGACGCATAGCCGCACAGTCGGCCAAACAGGTCATTATACAGAAAATGAAAGACGCGGAAAGGGATGCTGTTTATTCAAGTTTTATCGGTCGAAAAGGTGAAATCATAAACGGAATTGTACAGCGTTTTGACCGTAACAACATTATTGTTAATTTAGGGCAGACCGAAGGTATACTTCCGACGCGAGAGCAGGTTTCTAAAGAATCGTATCGACGTGGTGATCGTATCAGGGCATATATAATGGATGTACTTCATGAAACTCGCGGCCCGCAAATTATTCTTTCAAGAACACATCCTGATTTTCTGACCTGTCTTTTCAAAACAGAGGTTCCGGAAATCAGCGAAGGTATCGTAACCATTATGGGTGTAGCCCGTGAACCCGGAATCCGTGCAAAATTTTCAGTGACTTCAAATGATTCTGATATAGACCCGGTTGGTGCCTGTGTAGGGATGAAAGGAAGTCGCGTACAGAACGTTGTTCAGGAACTGAGAGGTGAAAAAATAGATATTATATCCTGGCATATTGATCCTGCAAAATTTGTATGCAATGCGCTTGCACCTGCTGAAATATCCAGAGTTATTATCGATGAAGAGAATCTTTCCATGGAAGTCATTGTACCTGACGAATTTCTTTCAATAGCCATCGGGAAAAAAGGGCAGAATGTTCGTCTGGCCTCAAAACTTACAAAATGGCATCTTGATGTCATCAGTGAAACACGATACAGTGAAGCCATGCAGGACGGTTACAACTCTCTGGTTTCATTACCAGGCATTGGAATTAGTATGGCGGACGCTTTGTATGAAAAGGGATTTTTTTCTGCTGAGGAACTCGGCAATTCTTCCGTAGAAGATCTGATTCAGATCAGGGGCATTGCCGAAGAAAAAGCCATACAACTTGTCGAAACCGCAAAAAAATATATGGCAAGCACAGACAAAATCGATGAAATATCAAATGAAGCTTTGCCGGATGATGAGGATACGCCAGATCATTCTTCATCACCTGATAATGCGGTAGAAGATGACGGATAATTTGTGAACTTGGCTAAACTGCGCTCCATCCAGCAAGATTGCGGGAAAATGTTGCAGTAATGGAATAGTGAGCTTAAGCCACTAATTTAACTTTAGATCACTTTAAACTTCAAACTTTACTAAGGGGAATGGATGGCAAAGATTAGAATATATGAACTTGCCAGAGATCTTAACGTAACAAATAAGGCACTGCTTGAAAAGATACGTAATATGGATATTGATGTAAAAAGCCATATGAGTTCTCTAGATGATGAGACTGTAACCAGGATAAAAAAGAATTTGCTTGGCTCACCAAAAAAAGAGGTTGATGAAAAGCGTATAAAGCCGACGATTATCAGAAGACGTAAAAAACGTGTGCAGCAAGAGCCTGCTCAGGTAGTGACGGCTATTGAACCGGAAGAGCCTCGCAAGAAAGATGCTCCAGTCAAGGATGACGCACCTGATGGAGCCGTTGCACAAACCATTCTTTCGAGAGAAAAACCTAAAGTCGAAAAGCCGGCCGAATCAAAACTTAAGGAACCCGCCGTTTCAAAGAAATTAAAAAAGAAAAAGGCCGCCAAAAAGGTTAAAAAAGATGCTCCGGCAAAGATTATAAAACTGCCCGTAACACCACGCCCTGTAGAAAAAGCGCCCAAGATCGAAAAAGACCAGGTTCACAAACTCAAAACAAAAGTAGCAAAAACACCCACACCGAAAAAAGATGTGCCAGAAAGCAAAACACCCCGGAAAGATGTGCCTGTAAAAGACATAAAGAAAAAGAAGAAATGGACAAAAAAGCCCGACGAAGCTGTAAGGGATAAAAAGTTTTTCAAAAAGAAAATCTCCTTCCGGAAGAAAGAGGTTGTTGAAGGGGCCGATCTTTATGTCAAGGGGCATCGGATTCGTAAGGGACGTAAGATTGCAAAGGCTAAACCGACTCTTGTAAAACAAAAGCCCTTGATAACTACACCTAAAGCCATCAAACGTAGAATAAAAATTGATGAGGTCATTGCCCTGTCTGATCTGGCAAAACGTATGGGAATCAAAGCCGGAGAAATGATCAAAAAGCTGATGGATTTAGGTGTTATGACAACTGTTAACCAGGTCATAGACTTTGATACCGCTGCTCTTGTTGCCGCAGAATTCGATTACGAACTGGAAAAAGCCTCTTTTGAGGAAGAAACTGTTTTAAATATAGAAATGGATGATCCGGATAAGCTCATCGCAAGGCCCTCGGTGGTAACTATTATGGGACATGTGGATCATGGTAAAACATCTCTTCTTGATGTAATAAGAAAAACCAAAGTTACAGAAAATGAGGCTGGTGGAATCACGCAACATATCGGCGCCTACTATGTATCCACAGATAAAGGCCAGATCGTATTCCTGGATACTCCGGGCCATGAGGCTTTTACTGCAATGCGTGCCCGTGGTGCCAGGGTTACGGACTTGGTAATTCTGGTTGTTGCTGCTGATGATGGTGTCATGCCGCAAACCCTTGAAGCGATAAACCACTCCAAAGCCGCAAAAGTTCCGATCATCGTAGCAATTAATAAAATAGACAAAGAAAATGCTGAGCCTGAGCGTGTTCAGCGTGAACTTGCAGACGCAGACCTTGTTCCTGAAGATTGGGGCGGTGATACCATCTTCGTCCAGGTTTCTGCTAAGGAGAAACAGGGAATAGATGATCTGCTTGAAATGGTTCTCCTTCAGGCTGAGATATTGGAGCTTAAAGCAAATCCGGATAGACTTGCCATGGGTTACGTGGTTGAAGCAAAGTTAGACCCAAGCAGAGGCGCTGTTGCCACGATTCTGGTTAAACAGGGAACTCTAAAAATCCATGATCCGGTGGTCTGTGGCGTACACTATGGCAAAATACGAGCCTTGCAAAACGACAGGGGAATGCATATAACGTCCGCCGGACCTTCAATGCCGGTTGAAATAATCGGACTTTCAGGCGTTCCTAATGCCGGAGATGAGTTCCTTGCACTGTCAGACGAAAAGAATGCCAAGCAGGTCAGTGCGCATCGAGTACAGAAACAAAGGTTTAAAGAACTGGCAAAAACCGGCAGATTAAGTCTTGAAAAACTTTATGAGCAGATACAAACAAACGAGGTTAAAGATCTAAACATCATAATAAAGGCCGATGTACAGGGTTCTATCGAAGCCCTTGGAGACGCTTTGACAAAACTTTCCAACGAGGAAGTCAGAATTAACGTGATCCATACAGCCACCGGCACATTGACCGAATCGGATATTTCCCTGGCTACCGTTTCTGATGCCATAATTATAGGTTTTAACATACGTCCCACTTCTAAAATTAAGGTGCTTGCCCATGAAGAAAATGTGGACATACGTTTTTATAATGTCATTTATGATATTATAAAAGACATCAAGGATGCCATACTCGGTATGATGTCCTCTACTTTTGAAGAACGGATTCTGGGTAAAGCTGAGGTCCGCGAAGTATTCCACGTCCCAAAAGTTGGAGCTATCGCAGGTTGCTATGTCGCCGAGGGGAAAATAGAGCGGGGGCAGCTTGCACGCGTCCTCAGGGATTGGATTGTCTGTTATGACAGTAAAATTTCTTCCCTCCGGCATTTCAAAGACGATGTCAAGGAAGTCCAAAGCGGTTACGAATGCGGAATCGGCATCCAAAAATATAATGACATCAAGGTTGGTGATATAATAGAATGTTACTATCTTAAGGAGATCAAACCTGAACTTGAAGATTGAATGTTGTTATCCTTTTCTTGTTATTAGTCACTTTTCCAGCTTTTACGGATTAGGATTAGTGAAAAACTCATAAAAAGAGCCAAGTGTTCTCGAGATAAGCAAGAGTATCATGGTTGCGGGTTTTGGTATTATCACATTCAGGTTGCATGACTGCCGTTCTTTAAAAGGCAAAAGGAAGGTTGTAAAATCGATCATTAGCCGGCTGCGTAGCAATTTTAATGTTTCGGTTGCAGAGGTCGGATTAAATGACATCTATCAAAAGGCAATAATAGGGTTTGCCCTGGTTGGTAACAATCGAAAGGTAATAAACTCTAAGATAGACAAGATTTTTAATCTGGCAGACGAGTTGAATCTGGCTGAGATCATAGACAGTGAAATGGAGATCATCAATTTATGAAACCGTTTGCACGATCTGACAGAGTTGGTGGCCAGATACAGAAAGTACTGTCGGAAATATTGCTGAAAAAAGTTAAAGATCCTCGTCTTGAGAATGCTAGAATTACAGATGTAAGGATGTCTCGAGATTTAAGAATTGCACGGATATACTTCGTTGCATCCGGCAACAAACAAAGCATAGAAGAGGCAGTAGAAGGATTTAAAAGTGCTCTGGGATATGTAAAACGTACACTTGCCCGACAGTTAGGTTTGCGTTATATGCCGGACCTTAAATTTTTTTTCGATGAATCTTTTGATTACGGATCACACATAGATAAGGTTTTGAAGGCTGTAAAAGCGGACAATGGACCAAATAATACGTTATTTGAAAAATAGTAACCATATTTTAATTACTACTCACACTAACCCGGACGGCGATGCAATCGGATCTCTGATTGCCATGGGACTTTGTCTTGATGTATTGAATAAAAAAACAACTTTATACAATGAAAGTCCCATTCCTGCTGTGTACCGTTTTCTCCCTGCTGTTAACCGTGTTGTGAGGAACATAAAAAATGAAAATTACGATCTTGCCGTTATTCTTGATTGCGGTAATTTAAAACGGATCGGGATGGCTGTTTCAGCGGTTAGACAGATTCCGATCACTGTCAACATCGATCATCATGTTACCAATACCCGCTTTGGTCATCTTCAACTCATAGATACTTCAGCATGTGCCACCGCGGAAATCGTATACCGTCTGATAAAACAGATGGATGTCCCCTTAGACAAAGCCATTGCCACTTCAATATACACGGGAATCTTGACCGATACCGGTTCATTCCGCTTTTCAAATACAAACAGGGCTGCTTTTTCAATCTGTCAAGAAATGGTAGGATTGGGCGTGGATCCTTATATTATTGCTCAACATGTATATGGAACATATTCTCTGGGCCGCATAAAGCTTCTTAATCTGGCCCTTGACTCTATTGAAATCTCAGATAACGGCAAACTGTCGATAATGACACTGACACAAGACATGTTTAATGAAACACATACCCAGGCTGAAGATGTAGACGGCCTTATCAATTACGCAAAACGTATTGAAGATGTCAAAGTTGCGGCACTGATACAGGAACACCGAAATAGCAAAAAAAAATTGAACGCTTTTAACAGGTTTCACATCAGCCTCCGTTCAAATGGATCGGTTGATGTGGCTGCAATTGCAGCTTCGTTTGGCGGAGGCGGTCACTCCAGCGCTGCCGGATTCAGTATTGAATCGACACTTTCCGATATAAAATTACAACTTTTAAGCATGGCTGATAAAATATGACTGAACTTATGCAGCCTGAATTAAACGGGATTTTACTTGTTGATAAGCCCGCAAGCATAACCTCAGCCAAGGTAGTGGCCCGTATAAAGAAATTGCTTGAAGTAAAAAAAGTAGGGCATACCGGTACACTTGATCCCTTTGCAACGGGTATCCTGGTATGTTGTTTTAACCGAGCAACAAAGCTCGCCAGGTTTTTCCTTCACGGCAATAAAAAATACGAGGCTGTTCTTTGCCTGGGCGTTGAAACAAACACACAGGATTCAACGGGAACGGTTACGTCTACATGTGATAACATATTATTTTCTGAAATAAAAATACGGTCCGTATTTAAGGAGTTTGAGGGAACGATTGAGCAAATTCCGCCGGTTTATTCGGCACTGAAATGGAAGGGGACTCCCCTTTACAAACTGGCGCGCAGCGGTAAACCGGTTCAGAAACCGGCAAGACGTATCACTATTTTTAACATTGAAATACTTGGAATCGATCTGCCGTTGATACATTTTACTGTTTCCTGCTCAGCAGGCACATATATCCGAACACTCTGTTCAGACATAGGAAAATTTCTCGGATGCGGTGGCCACCTTAAAGAATTAAGGCGGATCCAAAGCGGCGGGTTTTCAATTACTGAGGCTTTAAAATTGTCAGAACTGGAAAATCTGGCTTTATCTGGAAAAATATCTGATCGGATAATAAGCATGTCAAACGCCTTGCGGGATATGCCCGAACATCGTGTTGATAAAGTTTTGGAAGAAAAAATAATGCACGGCAATATCATAACAAAAAAGGATTTAACGCCGGTACATACAGACATCCCGGAAGGCTTTATCAAGATTCTTAATATAAACAAGGATCTTATAGCCGTATTAAGTCATACAAAAAAGAGTGGCCGGTATGGCTATTGTTGTGTATTCAATAATTAACTCGAATTTCATCAGGTTGCCCAAAAAATTTCATGAACAATAAAACACTAACCAGAACAATCCGGCGCGAAGTATTCGTTCAGGATAAAAGTGACTAAAGTGAACTAAAGTTTGAAGTGCCTAAAGTTAATGTGTCGCTTTGCTCCATCTATTTATATAAAAATTGGCAGAATTCCACAACTTTAGGCATTTTAGATCACTTTAGATCACCTCACACTTTTTTGAAGTTATAAAATCTTTTGCCATAAAAAACACAAAATTTACAATTTAGGTAAGTAATTAATTTATATTTTAACAAGAGGAGGCAAAAAAAATTGGTTTTAACAACAAAAGACAAAAAGGAGCTGATCGAGCGGTTTAAGCTGCACGAAAACGATACAGGTTCTCCGGAAGTACAGGTCGGACTTTTGACATACCGTATTTCTTACCTCACAGATCACTTAAAGGCTCATAAAAAGGACCATCATTCCAGAAGGGGTTTGTTGATTTTAGTCGGCAGACGGCGCAGGCTCTTAAACTACGTAAAAAACAAAGATGTAAAACGATACCGGGCAATCATCGAAACCCTGGGATTGAGAAGATAGAGGACACATTTTATGTGATCCCTTGCCCAGGAGACAGTATAATATAGCCTAGGTTATTACATGCCCGTATTGTTCGTATAAGGCATAAGACAGCCTCATAGAACCGTACCTGCATAAGGGCTTAACTTTTAATCTTGCAATCAGCAATTAAACTTGATTTTTTGCTATTTAATGATCAGCCAAAAAAAAATATAAGATTTGGCATGCAATTACAGGTTTGAAGCTGCTTTGCTTTTAGGAGACAAATATGAAAACGTTACTCAAAACTGAAATTGGTGGAAAAACATTGAGCATCGAAACCGGCAAAATCGCCAAACAGGCATCCGGTTCGGTTGTGGTTCAATATGGAGACACCATTGTACTTGTTGCAGTTGTATCTTCTCAAGAAGAACGCACCATAGATTTTTTGCCGCTTACCGTTGAATATCAGGAAAAAGGATATGCGGCGGGCCGAATACCCGGGAATTATTTCAGACGCGAAATCGGCAGGCCCAGTGAAAAGGAGACCCTGACAGCCCGTCTTATAGACCGTCCCATCAGGCCGCTTTTCCCCAAAGAATACCGATTTGAAACCCAGGTTATTGCAACAGTACTCTCCATGGACCAGGAAAATGACCCTGACATTCTGGCAATGATAGGAACATCTGCTGCCATTGAAATATCAGACATTCCATTTGCGGGGCCGATTGCATGTGTACGTGTCGGCCGGATAGACGGTCAATTAAAAATCAATCCTACCGTAGACCAATACGAAAATATGGATATCAACATCATTGTTGCCGGCTCAAAAACCGGTGTTGTAATGGTGGAAGGCGGTGGCAATATTGTCAGTGAATCTGATATGCTTGAAGCAATCTTTTTCGGCCATCAGGCAATGCAGCCGCTTTTAGATATGCAAGTGAAACTAAAAGAAATCAACGGGGTGCCAAAACGGCCCTTTACCCCGCCCCAAAAAGATGATGAGCTGGTCGAAAAAGTTGAACCCCAGGCATCCCCGAGGATATACCAAGCTTTGATGATACCTGAAAAAATTAAACGAAGCGTTGCTCTCAGGGTAATAAAATCAGATATTATTGAACAGCTCGGGGGAGATTATGTGGATCGCAAAAGCGAAGTAAATAATATATTTAATGACATACTCAAAAAAATCAGCAGAGACATTATACTTAAAGATAGACATCGAATTGATAAAAGAAAATTTGATGAAATAAGGCCGATTACATGCGAAGTCGGCATATTGCCCAGAGTCCACGGCAGTGCTCTTTTTACACGTGGGGAAACCCAGGTGATAGGAGTGCTGACCCTCGGGTCGGGTCGGGATGAGCAGCGTGTGGAGACGCTACTTGGAGAAGAACAGAGGCCCTTTATGCTCCATTACAATTTTCCACCGTATTCGGTAGGAGAAGTAAGACGCATCGGAGGACCGAGCCGCAGGGATATCGGCCACGGAGGGCTTTCGACCAGGGCCATGGAAAAAACCCTGCCGGCCAAGGAAGAATTTGACTATACGATCCGCCTTGTTTCAGAAGTCTTGGAGTCCAACGGATCTTCATCCATGGGAACCGTATGTTCGGGTACCCTGGCGTTAATGGACGGTGGCGTTCCAATCAAAGCTCCGGGTTCCGGTATTGCCATGGGGCTTGTAAAGGAAGGAGATGATGTGGCTATCCTGTCGGATATTCTTGGGGATGAAGACCACACTGGTGATATGGATTTTAAGGTTGCCGGCACAAAAGACGGCATAACCGCACTCCAGATGGATATAAAAATTCATGAACTCTCCAGGGATATTATGGGAAAAGCTCTTGAGCAGGCACGTGTGGGTCGGCTTCATATCCTTGACAGGATGTTAGAAGCTCTTAAGGAACCTCGCGACCAAATTTCCCCTTATGCACCGATAATCATTACCCTGAATATTAATCCCGACAAGATCCGCGAAGTCATTGGTCCCGGAGGGAAAATCATCAGAGCAATTCAAACTGAAACCGATACAAAACTTGAAATAGATGATCAGGGCGTGGTCAAAATTGCCGCTTTTTCCAAGGAAGAGGCGGATGCCGCCGTGAAGATGATCGATGAAATTGTAATGGAACCCGAAGTGGGAGAAATTTATGAAGGGACTGTTGTAAAAATCATGGATTTTGGTGCTTTCGTCCAGATAATGCCCGGAACAGACGGACTTGTGCACATCTCACAACTCGCCAATCGCCGGGTAAACAAAGTTTCTGATATTGTAAAGGAAGGGGATCGTATCAAAGTCAAGGTTCTTGAAATCAACAGAGACGGAAAAATCCGTCTGAGCCACAAAGCTGTCCTGGAAGAGGAAAAATAGGCCAATAAAAATGGAGCACGCCGTAAATAAAACCGTCCTCAATAACGGCATCAGGATTGTCAGTAAAAAAATGCCCCATGTTCATTCCGTATCAATGGGGGTATGGGTAAATGTCGGCGCCCGGGATGAATCGTCATCTGAAAACGGCCTTTCCCATTTTATTGAACATATGATTTTTAAGGGTACAGAAAAACGGACCGCTTTTCAGATTGCCAAAGAATTTGATGCCATCGGAGGCCAGACAAACGCTTTTACAAGTGCTGAAAATACATGTTACCACGCAAAGGTCATAGACACCCGTCTGGAGACCATGGTCGATATTCTTTCTGATATATTTTTAAACTCTGTGTTTGACGAAAAAGAGGTTGAAAATGAGCGGGCGGTTATTCTTCAGGAAATCGCCATGGTGGAAGACAGCCCGGATGAGTACATTCATGTGCTTTCGGGAAGAAATTTCTGGCGGGATAATTCTCTGGGACGATCGGTTCTCGGCACTCGTGAAAACGTTGCGGGTTTTAATGCCCATACCATTAAAGGATTTTTCAACAACTTTTATCAGCCCGAACGCATTGTCATTTCGGCTGCAGGCAATTTGGAGCACAACCGCTTGGTCGATCTTATCGGGCCGGTCTTTGAATCAATTCGTCAGGGCAACAGCTTCCCCGAACGTACTACTCCCCAAGGGAACAGCATGGTTAACCTGCATCAGAGACAGTTGGAACAGGTTCATATCTGTCTGGGGACAAAGGGTATGTCAATAACCGACCCGAGACGGTATGCGTATTCCCTGATGAACACTATCCTCGGTGGAAACATGAGTTCAAGACTATTTCAGGAAATACGCGAAAAAAGAGGCCTGGCCTACTCTGTCTATTCCTTTATCTCATCTTATGTGGATACCGGCATATTTGGGGCCTATGCAGGCCTTAATCCTAAAAACGCCCGCAAAACAACCGAACTGATTCTGAAAGAAATCGCCAGACTTAAACACATGCGTGTTGATCCAAACGAACTTCAGGATGCCAAGGAGCACACAAAGGGGAGTCTCATGCTTGCATCAGAAAGCAACGACAACCAGATGGTGAGGCTGTCACAGAATGAAACTCATTTTGGACGGTATATCCCTTTGGAAGAGATTGCAAATAACATCGAATTGGTTTCCCAAGACGACATCCTCCATCTGGCGGAAAGCCTTTTTCAAAAAAGACGGTTTGCACTGACCCTATTGGGACCGGTTACCCATGAGAATGATTTTAACGATATTCTAACCCTCTGATTTATGGATACTTCTCCCTCCATCAAATTTCTCCGTTTAAGACCGGAATTGGATTCGGATATTCCCCTGCCCCGCTACATGACCCCCAGGGCCTCCGGGATGGACATATGTGCTGCCGTAGAAACAGATATTGTACTGATAAAAGGTGCTATTGCTTTGATACCCACCGGTTTTGCGATTGCTATCCCCAAAGGATTTGAAATCCAGATTCGTCCGAGAAGCGGATTGGCCGTAAATCACGGTATTGGGATTATTAATTCCCCGGGTACCATAGATGCGGACTATCGAGGAGAAGTAAAGATTGCGGTTATAAACCTCGGAGAAAAGAACTATACGGTTCATCGGGGAGACAGGATTGCCCAAATGGTCGTTAAAAAGGTTTATCAGGCCAGACTAACGGTTGTGAAACAACTCGATGAAACCGATCGCAATAGTGGCGGATTCGGGCATACGGGGCGTTAAGATGAAAAAGTCTTGGTTTTCAGAGCAGTTGCAATCTGAACTCGATTATAATCTCGCAATATGCACACTGGCAAGCGGAAGCAGGGGGAATGCCGTTTACGTTTCCGGCGGTTCGACTTCAATACTTATTGATGCCGGCCTTTCGGGAATCGAGATTGAACGTCGCCTTAACTCAAAAGGGCTTTATCCTGAAAATCTCGACGCCATTCTTGTATCCCATGAGCATACCGACCATATCCAGGGGGTGGGTGTTCTTTCGCGCCGTTTTAACCTGCCGGTTTATATTAGCTCTAAGACAGAAAAAGCCGCCGTTTCACAGCTTGGAGATATCCGGGTGATCAAGAACTTTGAATGCGGCTCACCATTTATGATAAAGGATCTTTCAATACATCCTTTTTCCATATCCCATGATGCAGAGGATCCCTCCGGCTTTACCGTCAATCAGAACGGAACAAAAATCGGGATTGCGACAGATCTCGGCATTGCAACATCCATGGTAAAAGAGCATCTTAAAGGGTGTTCTTTGTTAATTCTGGAAGCCAATCATGATGAGGACATGCTCATAAACGGCCCTTATCCATGGCCTGTAAAACAACGCATCAAGAGCAGAACCGGACACCTGTCCAACGAAGCATCGAAAAACCTTTTAAAGCAAGTGCAGCATGACCGGCTAAAATATGTAATGCTGGCCCATCTTAGCGAAACAAACAATACCCCCCAAAAAGCCCTAAGTGAAGTGGGCCGGGCAATCACCCGTTGCAATGCACAACTTGATGTTGCAACTCAGGATGAATGCGGGACGCTGCTACGTCTTAAATAGTTTGTCCCTAACCCATATTCCTGGGAAGAATTCGGGGAGGTTTGCATCCATGGGCTTGAGTTACCCTTGCCAGAATATGCAGTAGTTCACCGACAATCGGAATTTCTTCTCGCCAGGCTTTTTCCTCCAGTTCTACCAGCAGTCGAGCTCTTTTCGGTAGAAAATGTCTGAAGTCTTATCAAATTGATTGACTACCGAGAGTTTATTTGATTCATTAATTTTTTATATAAACCTCTCCGTTTTTAATAAAAATTAGCAAGGCATCATGCAAAAACTCTAAAATGAAAAGGAGCCTGGCACATGAGTAAGGAGGCCACCGCGCAGGAGCTTAACACCAATCGCTTTATAAATGAGAAAATTAATGAGATCAAGGGCGCCGTTGGGGACGGAATAGCGATCAACGCCCTCTCAGGAGGCGTCGATTCGTCTACTGTCACGATGCTTGGTCATAGAGCCTTAGGAAATCGCCTTAAGACCATCTTTGTCGAAAACGGCCTCATGCGAGAAGGAGAGTCCGAACAGGTTGCTGGTTTTTTCCGAAAGCTCGGCATCACGATCGAAGTGGTCGATGCTCGCAAAGAGTTCTTCACGGCGCTCAAGGGAATCACCGACCCGGAAGAGAAGCGAGAGGCTATTACCCAAACCTTCTACCAAAACGTATTCGGACGCATCGTCAAGGAAAGCGGAGCGAAATATCTTCTCCAGGGAACTATCCTGACCGATATCGATGAGACGGTCGCAGGAATTAAGCGACAGCACAATGTTTTCGAACAACTCGGGATCGACCCTCAGGAAGCTTTTGGCTACCGCATCATTGAGCCGCTCATTCAGCTTCGCAAGGATGGCGTTAGAAAGATTGGCAAGGCGCTCGGGTTTCCGACCGAGCTATTCGATCGCATTCCGTTTCCGGGACCAGCGCTCTCGGCACGCGTGATAGGGGAGGTAACCCATGAACGCATCGAGACAGTCCGCAAGGCAACCGTCGTTGTCGAGCGGTTGCTCAAGGACACCGGTGCATTCCAGTACATGGCGATCCTTCATGAAGACCGCGTGACCGGCATGCGCGACAACAAGCGTGATTTTGGTCAGCAAATCGAGGTGCGCTGCTGGGAAAGTGTCGATGCGCGGACCGCAACACCCACAAAGCTCCCGTTCGAAATCCTTGAGAAGCTCGCCAGCGAGATTATCCGCGAGGTGCCAGGCATCGTCAGCATCACGTACAATATAACGCCGAAGCCCCCCTCAACGATCGAAGCGGTCTGATGAAAATTGAGTATACAGATTCAAAAAATCATATGTATCGTAAGCTTAAATTTTATGGAAATTACAGCTTAAGCAGCCTTGCAGCGTTCCGGCCACAAATAGATTCAATCTGATCTTTTGACAGTCCGGTTTTTTCAAGTTCCTTGAAATATCTTATGGGCTTTAAAAGCGGAAAGTCACTGCCAAATAAAATTTTGTCAAGGCCGGCAATCTCTTTTGCATACCTGTATATCTGAGTATCATAAAGAAAAGGGGATGCAGCGGTATCAAAATATACATTTTTAAGATTCTCTTTTACATCCTTTTTTAAAAGATTGAAAAAGAAGATCCCGCCGCCCCAGTGGGCCAGAACGATTTTATTTTCCGGAAATCTTTTGATAAGATTGTAAATCTGTTTCATAGTATTCGGCGTTTTGCCCGGATAGATATGTCCCACCGGTTCATTGGTGTGGATCAAAAACGGCAAGTCCCTCTCACGGCAGATTTCCATCAAAGGGGCCAGTCTACCCAGAGCAGTGTCATCAATTCCGGATTCATAGAAAGCTATTTCTCCGATTCCTGAAAGCCCCCCTTCTATACAACGCACAGCTTCCGGAACAGCTTCCCTGCTAAACGGATCAAAACAGCACAAACCGATAAGCCGCTCAGGGTATCTCGCCACTACTTTCATGATATAGTCGTTTTGTGCTTGAAATGTTTCCTTTGTTTTCCATGGAAAACCAAACACGACCGATTTATCGACACCTTGTTCATCCATTGAAGCGACTATCTCTCTTGCACCTACAAGTTTTGATCCGGGTGAGCTATACAAAAGCTTGAACGCAGATTCATTCGGAAAATATTTTTCCCTGTTTTCACGTATGGCTTTGGGGAAAATATGCGTATGAAAATCTATTATCATTTTTCTTTTCCTCTATTCCGGATGATTTGTAACAAGAACTATAATTTTTAATATTTTTTCTATTATCAGGCGGTTTTAAGCAAATATCAGATTATATGTTTTTATCAACTGAAATATGATGAACTCGTAAAAAGTCAAAACCGCTCAAGGGCCTAAAAATTTGACGGGCTTATTAGCATGTGGATATTCTCAAAACTTTCGGCTTGACATTAGGTCTTAATCCGGTACTTTAAAAAGACTGGAGGTACCGATAATGAATATCCAAACAGATATAAGGCCTGTGACGTATCTTAAGTCAAGAGCGGCAAATCTTTTAAAGCAAATCAATGAAACCCGCCGGCCTGTTATAATAACCCAAAATGGTGAACCTAAAGTTGTATTAGATGCTCGACGAAATATTGAAGATATATTATTGAAAAGATTGTTGAATCAAGAAATATAGAGACTGCTATCAAGTTAATGCATCAGGCAGGAAGGGAAATCTTAACGTGATTCAAACCTGTTCATTTGGACTTCTTGTTATTGACGAAAAGAATTATACTTCAGACCTTATTATCTATCCTGATGGACATGTAGAGGATCACTGGCACCGTCAGAGCGGTCACAGGCTTTCAAGTGATGATATCGATAAACTCATTAAATCCGATCCCGAAATCATTATCGCCGGCACCGGTGCTATCGGACTGATGAAGCCGGAAAAGGAGCTTATCAAATTGCTCCATCAAAAGACCATTGAGTTCATCTTTGAACCTAACAAAAAAGCCATCAAAATCTACAACCGGCTTTTTCCAAAAAAACGAGTCGGTGCATGTTTTCATTTGACATGTTGATTGATTGAAAGGAGAAAAATATGAAAATCGAGACCAAGAAACCAACAGATAAGGATCTTGAAAAAAGAGATGTTTTATCCTGGCCCATATGGGAAAAAGAAATTTCTCGCTTCGACTGGCATTATGACAGTACTGAAGAATGCTATCTATTGGAAGGCAAAGTTATTGTTGAAACAAAAGATGGAGAGAAAGTGGAATTCGGGAAGGGCGATTTTGTTACATTCCCAAAAGGTTTGTCCTGTATCTGGGATATTAAGGCGCCGGTAAAAAAGCATTATAACTTTAAATAAACATTTTCTGTTTGCGTCTTTATTATGGCTATTCCATAACAAGGCAGGATCTTCAAGATGAAACTCGGAATTATAGGTCTTCCCGGATCGGGGAAATCGACGATATTTGAAGCATTAACGCAAAGCATTCTTCCTGAAGGCCATAAGGGAGAAAATCGTATCGGTACAATCCAAGTTCCGGACAAACGTGTAGCTGTATTAAGCAAAATGTATAAACCCAAAAGAACTATTTATGCCCAGGTAGAATATTTCCTTCCGGGTATGATGCGACAAAAAAGAGACCAAAAAATTTGGAATCAGGTAAGAGACTGTGACGCTTTGATTCATGTGATCCGGAATTTCGGTGTATACGGTTTTGAAAAACCGAAACCATACCATGATTTTCAAGCCATGGACCAGGAACTGATATTAGCCGATCTTGTTGTGGTTGAAAAAAGGTTAGAAAATATCGAACTCGACAGAAGACGGGACAAGAAGACTTCTAAAGATGAACTTTTTCTTTTAAACCAATGCCTTAAAAATCTTGAAAACGAGATACCTTTAAGAAGGTTCCCGGATCTTGCATCTACCCATAATTTAAGGGGCTATGCTTTCTTATCAGCAAAACCCATGCTGGTTATGTTTAACAACGAAGATGAGGATGACTCTATTCCTGAAGCAGCAGATTTGACGTCCAGGGAGGATTGCACGGTTATAAGGGGCAAACTCGAACAGGAACTTGCGCAGATGTCCGATGAAGAAGCCGAGGAGTTTTTGTCTGAGTTTAATATTTCAGCATCTGCCATGGACAGGGTTATCAAACGATCATATGAACTCCTTGGTCTTATCTCTTTTTTTACCGTGGTAAATGATGAGGTTAAAGCCTGGACCGTAAAAAAAGAGACCAAAGCAGTTGACGCCGCAGGGGCAATCCATACAGACATGCAAAAAGGATTTATACGCGCAGAGGTGGTTTCCTATGAAGACCTCATGGCCGCCGGCACCTATCACCAAGCCAGGAAGAAAGGAAATGTAAAACTTGAGGGAAAAACTTACGAGGTCCAGGACGGTGATATTATAACATTCCGTTTTAATGTGTAACACGCTTGTAAAACCTAAAAATCAAAAAATGTCTTTGAAACATAAATTAATCGGTTTCGCTTTTTCTCTTCTCCTTGTTATTCTTATCCTTTTTTGCACGCTGACCTTTCTATATTTTAATATCCCGCCATATGTAGAATCCAAATTAATTCCTGAAATAGCTCACAAAGCAGGAATCCGGGATTACGCCTGCGATGTTCGCAGAATAGGTTTTTTCGGAGCCGATTTAGGGTCTGTGCGAATCGGTAATGATAAGAATCCTGCGCTTTCAATAGCGTCAGTTCAGATAGATTATTCACCCAAAGGACTTTACGAAAAAGAGATAAAAAGAGCGATTTTAAGCGGAATAGAACTGTTTTGCGAATATAAAAATGGAGAATTCAGAATCCGTGAATTCGATTTGAAACCTATATTAGCACAACTTCAATCATCAAGGAAAACAGCCACTCCTTCAACAGACGCTGCTCGAACAATATCGATTGGGCATCTGGAAATCAGAAATGCCGTTGTCGTTTTTGAATTCAAGGAAAAATCTCTAAGGCTGCCTATTGAACTTGAAATTGTCACGGGAAAAACGGATCAGGGAACGTCAGATGGGGACGTATTAGAGTCTATTTTGAGGTTGTATCCCCGGGGCCAGGAAATCGTTTTTTCAGCTAATATTTATATGGGAAAAAATCAAATTCTTCTTGAATTTGACGCAACTTCTGTTCATCTTGAAAGATTCGCTGATTTCGCAAAGCAGATTCCAGGTCTGACTATATCGGGAAAAGCTGATATAAATGGTGAGGCATCTATTCAATTCATGCCTTTTAAAATATCTTCTGCATCTGCCTGCTGCCAATTTCGCAATGCCGAAATTGCCTATAAAAATCTTATATTGAAAACTTTCCAAAATACCCAAAAAGAAAAACGTCCCTTTAAAATTGAAATCAACCAGATGGGAGGGAAAGAATGGAAAATTTCCGGCACCGCCAAAAACTGCAAATTTAAAATCGACGGTTTGGATATTATTTCAAACCCGATCATATTCAATGTTTCCGGAAAAGGGGAACATGCAACTGGCTCTGCAACTTACAAAGTAGTCGCACCTCATGTTAATGTAAACGCAAAATTCGGAACAATAAAAATACCCTCAATATCCTTGAAAGGCAAAGCCCGTCTTGGTAATTCAGTGAAAAAGGGGGGAGGATTCGCAACCTTTGAGCTGAAAGCACCGGATACGGATTTAACCACGGCATCGGCAAATATTAAAATACCCATGGTTTCACTCGCAGGAAAACTACGGGAGGGAAAAGACCGGGCTTTGCACTTTGACAGCGTTTTTAAATTCGAAGATACCAGCATAACGGATTCAAAGATGAAAACAAAGATTGACGGAATCTGTGGAATTATTCCGCTGAAATGGCCTTTTAAAGGTACAGGTGAAAAAGGAAAATATTCCGTAAAGAGGCTTTGGTGGAAGAACCGGAACATGGGCTCTTTGAAAGGAACGGTTCAGCAAAAAGGTTCGGGTCTGGTTTTCAAAGCAGTGCATATCAGCAGTCTTCTTCCGAACATGTCGATTGATTTTACAGGAAAAGCCGAGATTTTATCCTCAAACGATTATGATGCAAAGATTCATTTTGAGCTCAAAGATTACAAAACCGTATCTGACATTGATCTGGAGCAATTTATCCCTTCAGCAAAAGGTGTAATCTTTAATGGAGAATTCGCATTAAACGGTGACTTGACTTTTGATAATACAGGAATAAAAAGCTCCTTGAACGTAAAACTAAATAATGCAAACCTCATGCTCAAAGAAAAGGGCGCTGCCATAGAGGGAATTCAAACTTCATTGTTCTTAACGGATTTGTTCCAAATACACAGCGCGCCAAAGCAGGAATTTAATTTTGACAAAGCTTCGCTTGGTGGACTGAATATCCATGATGGTAAAATCGAATTTCAAATAGAACCCGCCGGGTCATTATTAATTGAAAAGAGCGGTTTTGGCTGGTGCGACGGAAATGTGTATACTCAGGCCATGCGAATTTCCCCTAAAATTAAAGATTACAATCTGATTTTATATTGCGATCGCTTAAAACTTGCAATGATTCTTGAACAGTTCGGTGCAGTAAATGCTCAAGGAAATGGAACTGTGAACGGCAGGCTTCCCATTAGAATTAAAAACGGCAAAATTCGTTTTAAAGACGGCTTTCTGTTTTCCACTCCCGGAGAAGTGGGAACCATTCGTTTAACAGGAACAGAAATGCTTACTGCCGGTATCCCGGCAAATACACCTCAATATGCTCAGATAGAGCTTGCAAGGGAAGCCTTGAAAGATTATGATTACGATTGGGTAAAACTGAATCTTATGACAGAAGGAGAAAACCTGTTACTGCGGTTGCAACTCGACGGCAAACCTGCCCGGCCGTTGCCCTTTGTGTATAAAAAGGAGATAGGGGGGTTTGTAAAAGTTGAAGCGGGCGGCAAAGGCTCGGTCTTTCATGGTATAAGTCTTGATGTAAACTTTAAGGTTCCTCTGGATAAGATTTTACATTATAAGGATTTGTTGGATATGATACAATATTGAGGTAAAAAAATAAGGGAGTAAGGTTATGTTAAAAAGTGCGGCTGTTTTATTATGTGCAGTTTTTATTTTTAGTACTCAGGCATGTACCCAGCATAAGGTGGAAGTCGCTCCGGTAGAAATAAAGCCGATCCATATTACAATAGATGTTAACATCAAGGTGGATAAGGCTCTGGATGATTTCTTCGGCGACATCGATGAAGACGAAGAAGCGGTTGATGAAACACCTTCCGGAAAAAAATAAAAAAATATTTTTATTAAAAATCAGGAGATTGAGATATGAGAACAAAAATTTTCATAACAATGATTTCACTTCTATTATCTGTTCTATTAATTACCGGTGCTTCTGCCTTTGCCGGATCTGCAGAAATTAAGGCAAGAATGAAAGAGCGTCTGCCAGCTATAAAAGCACTCAAAGCAGAAGGCATTATCGGTGAAAACAATAAGGGATACCTGGGATTTATAGGCAACAATAAGGCAAAAGAAGATGTGATTAATGCTGAAAACAGCGACCGCGAAAAAGTCTATTCTGCCATTGCGAAACAGCAAGGAACAACTGTTGACTTAGTCGGAAAACGGCGGGCAACGCAAATTGCGAAAAAGGCAAGGTCCGGCCAATGGATTCAGGATCAAAGCGGTAGATGGTATCAGAAAAAATGAGCCCCTTAAAAACCCTGAGAAATTCGGGTTAATCAATTCGGTACACTGGATTCTGGATGTGTTCGCTTTTGCAGTGCGGGCAACGACTCGGGCGGGTATAACGCTTTCGATTTTCAAAAACATATCCGCACTCTAAACACTCGGCGGGTATGATAATAAGGTTTTTTCTCTTAGCATTTACAGAACGCGCAATATGAGAAAGATGCTCATAGACCTCTTTTTCCCTAATTCCTATGGTTTGTGAGATCTCTCTGGCACTCATCTCTTTTTTATCCAAAAGTTCAATCATCTGCTTTCGTATTGTTTGCACGTGCCCTCCATATTATTTAACGATATAAACGCCTCTGCTTTTTGGCATATATTTTTTCAGGCTATTGCCCAAATCAGAACCTATCATGAAACCATCAACTTCAATATCAGATAAAAAATGACACCTTCAACAACCACTATATAAATAATCGTTTGATATAATTGATATAGCTTTTCCCTAAACACACCGAATAAGAGGATACAAACCATCGAACTGATAGTTATAACAAGCATGTAGATCTTTAATAAATTCTCCGCGCTAAAAAAAAGTACCAGAAAAAGAACCAGTGACAGCCCGCCTATCGGCCATAGTAAAATCATCAAACCAAATTTTGAATACAGATTGCGATATCCGCTTATTTCGTCCTCATCTACCTCTTCTATCTTCTTCAATGGAATAACACTTAAACAAAACAGAAACAAAACCACAAAAAATGGGATGAGGCAGGTATCTGATGTATTCATAAAATATCCCAGCATGATGGGCGTTATCAATCCCATACTAATAGTAACAGTTGCCGCAAATGGATATCTCCTTAAGCGGATAGGCCTGGCAGAATATAAAAGCCCAAGTACAGGGAGAAGAAGAAAGAGTGATAATGTAAAATAGGATTTATAAACAAATAAAGGATAAACAACCGAAAGAATGAGCAGCGCAAGGGAATAGATGAGTGCCTGCGCCGGTTTTATCTTTCCGCAAGGAATGGGTCTGTAAGCTTTACTTACCCTGTCAATTTCCCAGTCCGTCCATGAATTGAAGCTGTAGATAAAATTTGTTGAAATCAGGGTAACTGCAAGGGCAATGATAACATCATACAGATCTGTGCCTCCGGCCAGTTCCGCTCCAACAAGGTATGAAAAGAAAGCGATTAGGGCGACATCACTGCGACACAATTGGAGGTATGAGATCATGCCAGTCAAACCATAACTCCGTATTCCGGTTATAAATACTATAGCGGTAATGAATTCGCCTTTATATTATTAAGATAAATAGGCCCCATCACGGCCAGTTGTATCAAAAAAATAATGCTCATCGTGGCCCAGGCCCAGCCGGAAAGCATTCCACGTTCAGAGGAGAAAAGTCTCACCAATAAAAAGGTAATGGTGACTGCAGGCAGACCGGACATGAAAATATCAAAGGGTCTGTGAAACCAGCCTGTAACATTGAAAATGACCGCTTGAACCATCCAGACGGCGACAGCCGCCGAGGCTGCATAAAACCAGGATCGTTTCATTCCGCCAAACCATCCTGCACGCCAAATAAAAAACATGGCCATAGCAGTCAGCGTATTAAGCCATAATACGGACATGAACTGATGATGGCTCCATTGAGTCCTGAATCCGATGATAGATTTGGCATACGGTATCGGACCGACCCAATGGATTGCAAAGATATTTCCTACAATGTGAACCGATACGGCAAGGAACATAGCTCGAGGAAAGCTTTTTGTATACGCGTATCCAACAGCGAACATGGAGAAGAAAATAACCAGCAATTCGATCGTAAGAGGCCTATTTCTTAAATATGTCCAGCAAAATGTCGCAACATAGCTTATAATTTCAGCAAATGATCCTCTCAAATATTCAAGACGTAAATTTTCACCCGTCATCATTGCGTAAAAAAGAGGAATCGCCATTAACGTAATTCCATACATCACCCAGAGCAAACGCATTATAGGAACTTTTAAAATAAAATTCATAAGCAGAATAATAATCAAAATTGTAGTGGCATTCCAGAGGGTGTGATGCAGGGCAACATAATAGGAAAAAGAGCTTTGGTCGGCCAGTATCGCGGTCTCCACATAACAGCGCAATAATGAAAAAGATAAAAAATAAACGGGAGCAAAGGCATTCAGAAAGGCTTTCCAGTTAGGCAAACCATCTGCTGCATCCATAGTAATATCTTTAGACTTTTCTTTGAATGTTAAACTCATATCTAAGATTCAAGATACTAAATAGTGCCTGAACGAAAACTGTCTTTTCCGCCTCTGCCTGAAGAATTGCTACAAGAGTTTGAAGTGAACTAAAGTTGCGGAGCGGAGCGACACCATAACTTTAGGCACTTTAGATCACTTTAGACACTTTTAACTTTTACTTATGACCGGATGGAATTTTTTTTATTATTCCGGCTAATATATCTCCATTATCAAGCTTGAAACCTCTCACAAGCACCCTTTCTCCCTTCCATAAAATAGCCCTCAAAGAAGTAATATAAGAAGTATTACCCCTTTCATTTACAAAAGCGGTCCTGTAGTGCTTGCTACCAACCTTAAATTCGATTAATAATATCTTGTTTTCTCCTACGATCAAATATGCTTCTCTTAGATTAATCTCAGAAATAACTGCATTAATTTCAACAGGCTCCATGCGATCAAAATTGATACTCTCCTTTGAAAACGCAGCCGTATTATTAGGATATGAAAATCCGCATATGCCCATAACAATCAAGAGAAAAAGTGTCTTTGCAAAAACATTCGTATAGTTCATAAAAACCTCCCGTTAATTATTGACGGCTTCGTAAAAAGTCCAACTTCTGCGTTGCGCTACATCCTTCGTCATTGCAGCGTACTATAAGTACGCTTCATTCCTCAGGATTTGCGCGCCTTGAATTTGGAGCTTTTTACTTTGCCGTCGATTTTGACTTTTTACGAGACCATCATTATTAACCCTTTAATTATTAATTTGGCGCCAATAATAGGTATTCAAAGCAGCCGTTACATTTGGATCTTCAGTTGAAACGCCGCCTTCAACTCCGATATAGATCTGCGGCCCACTTTCAAGCACGGCAATAACCGGTGCCGATGCGATGGATGTGCCGATAACCTTGCTGCGATCATGTTTCCCCTGCGTGACAACATTCCCTTCCCCATCCGTCTCTGTTATGTCGCTATATTCGAAAGCCGCTTCCCCTGTTTTATAATTAAGCGCATATAGACGAGCCTGTCCTCTGCCGGCAACAGCTACACACGGATCACCGCCGCCTCCACCACCTGACTCGGGTGTATAGGTGGTAAAATAGACCACACCGTTAAATACCGTAACAGAAGATGTGACCTTTTCCCCGAAATTCTCCAGCCGGATATACCAGCCTTTTGAATTAGAAAGCGCCTCCCGAACTTCGGTCCTCTGAGTCTCATTGCCTAACACAATCAGGTTGTCGGTAACATCAGTGAGATCAGATTCGGTTATGGTACTAAAAGTAGCAGGATCTTCCCAGGAATTTTTTACAGCATAAATACGATTTACAACGCCTGTCTCCTCAGGATCTGCACGGTCCCCGGTACCAAAAAAGATCATCTCCCCGAATGATTCCTTAACCGCATCCTGCGAATAAAAGATCTTCCTTTGGACACCGTCATCAGCTGAAGCCGAAAAAAACTTTCTCCTGCTCCATGTGCCGTCTTGATCGTCATCCTCAAAAGCAAAAATACTACCCCCGAGATCTCCTGCATAAACTCTGTTTGTATAACCATTCCCGCTTGTATCGAATCCAGAAACATCCACAATGCAATGGGTCATATCGGTGTAGTACCCGGCATTAACATTCAGGCTGCTGATCGCCCCATCCGAGACCTTTATAGCAAAAACCGCCTTTCCCACTGAATCAGAAACGTTCGGAGTATCCAGGTCCTGATTGGTGTCATAGCCCCCGCTCATTAAGAAAACCGTATCCGATCCACTCGAGGTCTTGATCTTATGTGTTGTAGGTGTACACCAGGACTGACCAAGGGTGGCATTTACTCCGTCAACACCGTTAATTCCATCACCATCTATATTAGCCAGGAAATTTGACTCTATCTTGTAAAGATAACTTGGCGTGTTATAGGTTGTAATATCAAGAGCATAGTAGTTATATCCCCCCCGGCGCTCCCCGAAAAAGAGAATCTTCTGGTTGGTCGCTTCATATATCACAGGGGCACCGTCCACAAAATACTTATGGTTGGTACTGCCATCTGAAAACGTTTTCAACAGGGGAAGTTGATCCGGAGGGATGAATCCCCACTCCTCACTTCCATCACTGTCTTTGAAACAATGCATCATCCCGTCATTGTTGCCCGCAAATATAAAAGACTCATCCAGAGAACCGTTGCCGTCGGTATCATAGTGTACAACCGATGGTTTTGAGTGGAGGATGTCTCCCAGTATCCATTCCCTGCTTCCGCCATGTATGTCGTTGATCACGTCATCTTTTTGAGCGCTGGTGGAAACGTCTAATGTAGAGGTTGTAATTGTGGTATTGGAAGTTGAGAAAATGTTGGTTGCATCGGTCAAATCCGCCGCAGATCCCATATAGGTGTAAAGATTCCGGCTTGCCTGGTCAAGGAGGATTCCGCCGATGCCTCCCTCAAGCACATTGGGACCGTCGGGTGAGGTGGACCAGAAAGATCTGGCATTGTCCTTGATCGTTCCATCCGACAGTGTTGCCGCAAGCCCGTTAGCATCGATGATATTTCCATCTGAATCAAGTCCGTACTTCTTGATATTGCCGGCCCATCTGCCGTCGGTCTGGGGTTTAAAAAAACCCACGTAAAGTGAATTGCCTGCATAGGTACGGTTCATGCGGCTTACCGGTACCACTGGAGAAACAAACACTGCATTTACATCAGCAATATCGGTCATTATCCTCTCAAAGGCAGCTGTAAGGCCTGAAATACTGTTTGCCGTGTAATACTGCCCCCCGCCATTGAGCGCTGTTTCTCCTAAAAGCTGCTGCTGTGTCTGAAAGCCTATGGTGTAAGTGATGACATTCTGTTCCTCAAATGAACCTCCGGATGTGCCCAGGGAAGAATTTAGATCGTTTTCATAAAGATACTTGGCCACATCGTCCAGATAATCTGAACCATTATCTGAATAACTTGAATAACTCCCCGGATCGTTGCCGTCGTTATCATAATCACCTATCGTATCACCATTAATATAGGTGCCGGATGTAAGTTTCGAATCTCGATCCTGAGTGGATGCACCGTCTGTCATCAGGATGATATAGTTCTTCTGGCAGCGGTACTGCATAGGGGTGCTATAAGTGCCTGTGTCATTATACCAGCTTTCCTTCCCGGCAAAATAAAGACCGGCCTCGGCCAGGGTCTCGGCCAACGGGGTCCATCCACTAGCAGGAAGACTGTTTACCGAGTTAATTAAAGTGGTTTTGTCAGTACCGCATTCTTGAACGATATGCCCTCCCTGATCATTATTGAATCTCATAAGCCCGAATCGCACATCATCTGTGTCATTGATGATAGTCGTAATGACCTCCTTGGCCACGGAAATCCTGCTGCGCATAGTGCCGGTTCCGGATTCATCGTAGTTTATCCAGTTTCCCATATACAGATCTTTTGCTGTTCCGCCGCACGTATACCCGCTGCCCGAATCCCCTATATTCGCTTCAACCTGCCCATAGGTTTCCAGAGCTGTCTTAACAGCCGGACAGTTCAGGTCATTGATGTTGCTTGCAAACCCCTCATAGCTCCAACTAAACCATCCATAAACTTTTCGATAAACCGCATCATTCGTATAGGAGCCCGAATAGGTCGTAGCCGGATTATAGTACTCCCCCGGAACATCAACTGTGCTCATGCTCCCTGAAGTATCAAAAATAATGAGGATGTTGGGTGTAACTGAGATGCTTGTGGTCCCGTAAATATCAGTATCATCAGCCCAAAGTCGAGACGAAAAAATAAAAACCAGGGCTAATATTATAATTAAGCATCTTTTCATGGTTGATCCTCCTTTTTTAAAACAAATAATGACGGCTTCGTAAAAAGCTCAAACTTCTGCGTTGCGTTGCATCCTTCGTCATTGCAGCGTACTATAAGTACGCCTCATTCCTCAGGATTTGCGCGCCTTGAATTTGAAGCTTTTTACTTTGCCGTCGAATTTCGACTTTTTACGAGATTGTCAAGAAAAAGCAGTCGTTATAAGTGTGGGGCTCCGGATTGACGGAGCCCCAGGTTGGATTATGCTACCGGGCGATATTTAGCCTGTTCGTCTATTATTAGATATAGCACCCGAACATCTTCGGAATCTAAAATTTCACCCTTGCCACCAAATTTCTTCTTGGCCGCTGCCAAACACTCGTTGGCAAGCTTTTTCATTTCCGCCTCATCACCAAAGTTGATAGCACCTGTAGGGCAAGCTTTGGCACATGCCGGCAGAAGCCCGGCCTCTACGCGATCGTAGCACATATTGCACTTGACCATCTGCTTCTCTTTTTTGCTCCAGTTGGGGATGCTCCAGGGACAGGCCTGTTTAATTGCTTTGGAGCTTTTTTCCAGTCCTTGCATCTTGTCAGTATACAAGACTGCTCCAAAATCGTTAATAATGATAGCATCCTTTTTGATCTGCTCCACCTTCTTTTGACAGCCCGGCTTCAGGCAGTGACGGCAGGCTTCAGAGAAAAAGTACCAGACCATAGAGTTGACCTTTGATGGGTGCTCTGAAAAGCGCACCAGGCGGAACGTGTTTGCATCCAGGTCTATCGGATTCTGGTAAGTGCCATATTGCTTTGTTTTGCTAACAGAGTGCTTTTTATACTGCTTGCAGGCGATTTGACAACCGCGGCAGGCAGTGCAACGGGTCGTGTCTATAAAGAAAAATTTACCAGCCATGGTTTACGCCCTCCTTTTCCCGCTTTTTTCCACGTTGACCATAAAAGCCTTGGACTCCGGGATTCTCGTGTTGGGATCACCGGTTGATGGTGTCAAGAGGTTGGCCGAATCTCCACCATCCTCTGGATGCACCCATCCAAAGCACCAGGGCAGACCTATTTGATGAACGGTCGTTCCTTGTACTTTAAAGGGTTTAAATCGACCGGTCACAATAGCCACGGCTTCCACTTCACCGCGGGCCGATGAAACCTTGCACATGTCTCCGTTGTTGATTCCCCTGAGTTTGCCCAGTTCTATACTCATTTCTACAAAGAGTTGGGGCTGGGTCTCAAGCAGCCAGGGCTGCCAGCGGGTCAGTATGCCGGTCTGCCAGTGCTCGGTGACCCGGTAGGTTGTCCCCACAAAGGGGAAACGCGGGTCACAGGTTGCATGAGCATCTGTATCCGCACCATAAACTACTGCTGTCGGGCTCATGCGCTGGCTGGAAAACAGATTTTTCGGGACCGGGCACTCTAACGGCTCATAATGCTCTGGGAAAGGTCCATCTGCCCGGCCAGGACCAAAGACCGAGGCCACACCGTCCGGTTTCATAATAAATGGCCGCTTGGTCTTTTCCTTATTTACCATGGGCGGCCAGCCGCCATCAGGTACATCTCCCACCCATTTGCCGTTTTTGTATTCCAGGATGTTTTTATCCGGCGACCATGGTTTACCGTTTAAATCCACGGATGCCCTGTTGTAAATGATCCTTCGATTAACAGGCCAGCACCATGACCATTCGGGATAAAGACCCATGCCGGTGGGATCCTTCTTTCCACGGCGTGCAGCCATGTTCCCCTTTTCCGTATAGGAATTGCAGTAGAGCCAGTTTCCCGAACTGGTGGAGCCATCTGTCAGCAAATAAGCGAACGATGGCACAAGGGTGCCCTTTTTGAAGGATTTACCCTTTACGGTGGCATCTTTCTCGAAATATCCGTTTATCAGCTTGGCAACGGCATGGGCGTCAAACTTTCCGTTCTTAACAAAGTCCCAGCGCATGTTTTGGATGGGCTCGGGAAATGTTCCGCCGTCTTTGTACAGCTCACGGATCTTCTCGAAGAGTTCGACCATAATCTCGCCGTCTGGTTTAACGCCACGTAATCGTTTGGGGCCCTGGTAACGCCACTGACTCCAACGACCGGAGTTTGTAATCGAGCCTTCTTTTTCCACACTGGTAGCGCAGGGCAGGAAAATAACCTCGGTCTTGATTTCATCGGGATTCATTCCAGGACCTTTCCAGAATGAGGCGGTTTCGTTGTCAAAAATGTTGACGTTAACCATCCAGTCCAGTTTGGCCATGGCCTTGCGGGTCTTGTTGGAATTAGCTCCGGAACAAGCCGGGTTCTGACCCCAGGCAAAGAATCCCTTGAGGTTTCCTTTGTACATCTCGTCGAAAATGGTGAGCCACGAGTAGTCCGCGCCGGCATCCAGCTTAGGCATCCAGTCGTAACCGAAGTCGTTGGCCACGGTGGCGGCTTCTCCGAACATGGATTTGAGAAAGCTCACCATATACTTGGGCTCATATTGCCACCAGTTGGCGCTCAATGGATCATTGCTCTTGGCCCTTCTTTTTAGATAATTGGCAAGCTTAGGCAATTTGGTGTTTGGGGTAGCCATGTAACCAGGCAAAATGTGGAACAGCAGGCAGTGGTCTGTGGAACCCTGCACGTTGGACTCCCCGCGCAAGGCGTTAACCCCGCCTCCGGCCCGGCCCATGTTGCCCAACATGAGCTGGATCATGGCCATCATGCGGATGTTCTGTACTCCCACCGTGTGCTGTGTCCAGCCCATGGCGTACATGATGGTTCCGGTCTTATCCACGGCGCCGGTTTTTGCATAAGTTTCCCAAACCTTCTTGAGATCTTTCTCTGGTGTTCCAGTGATAGATGAAACCGTTTTGGGGGTATAGCGAGAGTAGTGCTTTTTCATCAGTTGGAAAACACAACGCGGATCTTTAAGGGTAAGATCCCGCTTGGGCACACCGTTTGCGTCTTTCTCAAATGCCCAGGCGGACTTGTCGTACTTCTTCTTCTTGGGATCAAATCCTGAAAAAAGACCGTCTTTAAAGTCAAACTTGGAGCCGACTATAAAACTGGCGTTAGTATAGTTTGCCGCGTATTCCTTATGGTACTTCTTGTTGGTGAGGATATAGTTCATCATACCGCCCAAAAAGGGGATGTCCGTACCCGACCTCAAAGCTGTGTATATGTCGGCTTTTGAAGATGTACGGGTAAACCGCGGGTCTACGTTGATGAGCGTTGCCCCTTTATCCATGGCTTTTGTAACCCACTTCATGGAAATGGGATGGTTTTCCGCTGCATTGGATCCCATGATCAAGATGCAGTCGGAGTTTCGAATGTCGATCCAGTGGTTGGTCATCGCACCGCGTCCGAACGACTCTGCCAGAGCCGCAACAGTGGCGCTGTGTCAGATACGAGCCTGATGTTCAATGTAAACCAGGCCCAGGGCACGCATGATTCCCTGGAGGACCCAGCATTCCTCGTTGTCCAGGGCCGCCGAACCCACATGGGCGATGCCTGTAGTGCGGTTGACTACCTGACCCTTAGCGTTTTTCTCGGTGAAAGTGGCGTCGCGGGTTTCCTTTACTTTCTCGGCAATCTTTTCAAAAGCCTCATCCCATCCAATTTCCTCCCACTCATCGCTTTCAGGTGCGCGGTAGAGGGGGGTCTTGATGCGGTTTTTATTGACCGTCATCTGGTAGAGAGCTGCTCCCTTGGCGCATAAAGCTCCTTCATTGATAGGATGATCAGGGTCACCCTCGGCGTTGAGAAGTTTGCCGCTTTTTTTGGTGTGCACAATGAGACCGCATCCGACCCCACAGTATGGACAGATGGTGGTGGTCTCTTTGGCTTTGAGGATCTTAAGCTCAGCGGCGTAAGATTTAACAGGCTTCAAGTCAAAGCCAAGGCACAGGGCTGCTGCTGCTGCGCCCGCAGTACCTGACCACTTGAGGAACTCCCTTCGTGTTAGTGCCATGTTACCTCCTTTCTTACATAAAGAATGAACGTTTATCCAAAAGACTGACAGTGACTTTAATACCTCCTTTTTATTTGTGGCAGACGCCGCACATTATTGGGCCACTGCGGCGACCCCATATTAAATAATTCTCATGACAGCCCCTGCATTTTTGATGAAAGGCCATCAACAGGGGCACTGGAATATCTTTGTTGAGTTTCTCTTTGTGACAGGTAGAGCACTTGCTGCCTTTACCGAAGTTTCTGTCGTAGAAGACATTAAAATCATGATGGCAGATCCTGCAACGAAGAATGGTCTCGTGCAAATAGTGATCAAATCTCACCGGCGGCTGAAAGTGTTTACTAAAACCTTTGCTTTTCAGGTCCATGATCCCTTCCTGGACTTCATCTTTTTGAGACCATGCTGAGGATGCGGCCAGAACGACAACAAGGATAAAAGCCAAAATCAGATGTCGATGCTTCATGAGTGTCTCCCCTCCGATAAACTTATACACACCCTATAAAAATTATGAAAAACGGTTTTTCGTAAGTTATGGAAAGAGGTTTTTCGACAAAGGGAATGGAATCGATTTTGTAAACACTGTTGGAACAAATCATCTAATTACCTCTAAAAGCGATGTTTTTCTGAGAAATTCAAGGCCGATTTAGTATGCCGCTAAGACACCATAATATACCGCAAAGCGCTGCATTAATTATAACGAAATAGATATATTATACCAATATAGATAAATCAAGGATTTTTTTTTATAAATAATTATTTATTGAATGTTATTTATTGATACTCTTGAAAAGAACAATAAAATCCCGGATAGAATTTGTTGTTGATGTATTAACAAAGGTAAATGCCAAGCAGGGGATGCTGTGAAGCAGGGAATTACTTAACCGGATCGGTGTCAGTCCGGAATTCTTTTAAGTACTCTTCCCATTCCATGGGAAGAAGCTGTCTTTTGGAGTTGTTGCATTCCTTGCAGGCAGCAACCACGTTTCCTTTTGTGCTTCGACCGCCGCGGGCGATGGGTACAATATGGTCCATGGTGAGTTCTTTGGGCGACGTAGGCCGCCCACAGTAATGGCAGACCCCTTTGGCACAGCGGCGTTTCCACCACTGAGAATTCCGGAGTTCTCTAGCCTTGCGGCGCTCTCTCTTTATGTCTCCTTCGTCCAGATTATATGCAAATGGTGCCATATTATGTCTTATTGCTTGACAGCCTCTGCTTTTTTTAAAACAATATTATGCATGGTGCTTACCCATTACTTAGCGATAAGCCGAGGCTGTCAATCCATTTTGTGATTTCTGTGGTTAGTATTTCATAAAATCTTTCGGACCCCCCCAGACCCCTTCGACCGAAATAATAGTTTATTTCAAGAAAAAGTGGTGTTCTGTTTTTTCTCTGGGATGAAAAAAGCAGATCGAAGCCGGCCAGGTTGATCCCGGTCCGGGAACAAAAAGCCTTTACAGATTTAACAGCCATCTCCTGCAAGTCCGGATCAGCATCGGTGTCGATAACAGCTCCTTTGGCAAGATTTGAGTAAAAGCTTTGGTTGTTACTTTGAACACGCCAGTAAGAAATAACTGTTTGGCCGATGACGACAACTCTCAACGACCTGTTGTTTGAAGAGATGTATTCCTGTATTATAAATCCTGTATGGCCGCTATCTTCAAAGTTTCTGGCGGCTTGCAAAATATCCTTAAATTCCGAGGCCGATTGTATAAGATAAACTTGGTACCCTTCCCCTCCCCAGTCGAATTTCAATACAAACGGAAAATCAAAGGCCGGCTGTGCAGAAAAACCGCCATAGTGTCCGACAAATGCGTCGACATTTAGATGTGTTTCAGTTCTTGGATAGGGAACATTTTTTTGCTGAAAAAGGCGAGCCTGACCGATTTTACCCGCATATTTGAATCTAACATCGAAATTCGGAAAGACATATCTGCAGTTGTTATGTGCTATTTCGTACAGGGATCGATAGCACCCCTGGGGCAGGATTACGGCATTGGCAGCCTTGATTGCAGCAAGATCATCAGCGTCAGGCTCCCGCCCGGCACAAAGCAAATTTTTATCTGCCTCAAAGCAGGGGTGAAAAGAAAGGATCATCAGTAACCAAATCTTCTAAGAGCTTTAGTGTCTTTACTCCAGTTTTTATGTACTCGTACAAAAAGTTTTAGAAAGACCTTGGTACCCACCATCTGTTCTATTTCTTTTCTGGCTTCTGTGCCGATCATTTTCAGCTTGCTCCCGTTTTTGCCAATTATCATCCCTTTTTGTGAAGCGCGCTCAACATGAATGGTTGCATGAATCTTTACAAGGGAGCCTTTTTTCTTTTCAGAGAATGACTCTATCGTTACCGCGGTGGAATATGGTATCTCCTGGCCGGTTAAACGGAAAACCTTTTCACGTATCATTTCCGCAGCAATAAATCGTTCCGGCAAATCGGTGAGGGTATCTTCGGGGAACAATGGCGGGCCTTTTGGCAAAAGAGCCTCCATGGCTTCAATAAGTTCTTCCAACTGGGCTCCAAGTATGGCGGAAACCGGAATTATGGCTTCAAATGAATACGCCTTTGCCCAGTTATCTATGATTGAAAGGAGCACAGGTTTTTTAACAAGATCTGTCTTGTTAAGGGCAAGAACAACCGGTTGTTTTATTTTTTTGAGTTTTTTTACCAGAAAAGCTTCTGAATCCGGGTCCGGATTTGCCACATCAACCATAACAAGAACAATATCCACATTCCCCAGAGCCGAAAGGGCTGCATCCACAATCCTGATGTTTAATGGCCGTTTTGCTTTATGAATTCCCGGGGTGTCAATGAAGACAAGTTGTGAAGAGGATCTGTGCATAACACCGAGGATACGGTTCCGGGTGGTTTGAGGTTTTTTGGAGGTAATGGAAATTTTTTCGCCCAGCATTTGGTTTAAAAGCGTGGATTTGCCCACGTTGGGCGCCCCCACAATGGCCACAAATCCGGATCTAAAGCCGGCAAATTTATCCTTTTTATTCGACATATTATACCATATATCACTTAAGAGTGGCAGCTAAATTCTGCGCTTGTCCATACCTTTCCAAGTACAATTTATGCAGATTTTAGATGGTAGCCGATTAACCCTTCAACAGCATGCCATACCGCATCCTTGCCCAGGCGTGATTTGGTTGAAAAGATGATCAGATCATCTTTATCGACACTTAAGGCTTTTGCTATGTTAAGATGCTGTTTCAACTGTTTTGTTTTGGAAAGTTTGTCTGCCTTTGTCAGTATTAAAATACTGGGAATGTTGTGATAATGCAACCATTCGATGAAATTCAACTCTTGCATACCGGGTATCCGTCGAATATCCATGATAAGAACCACCCCTTTCAACGTCTTTCTGGTTGAAAGGTATGTTTCAATCATGGGGCCCCATTGTCTTCTCACAGCATCCGGAACCTTTGCATATCCGAATCCCGGAAGGTCTACAAACGAAAAAGCCTTGTTTATGAGAAAAAAATTAATGAGCTGGGTACGTCCGGGTGTGGAACTGGTCTTTACCAAACGTTTACGGTTTAACAGTGTATTGATCAGAGAAGATTTGCCCACATTGGAACGTCCTGTAAAAGCAATCTCCGGCAAAACCGCGGAAGGATACTGAGATGGATTGACAGCACTTTTAACAAATTCAGCCGATTTTATGATCATATACGGATTTTCAAATATTACGTTTTTATGTTGTTAGTTGATAGTCTTTATTATTAATATACCATGTTTTATGCAAGCCCAAAAAGTAATGTTTATTATGAAATCAACGAGGCTATCGCCACACCCTGCGCCATGACGGATTTGATAATAAGTTTTGTAAAGTGTTGGGGAGTGGATGATTACCTGACCGATCCCAATTATCCTGTTGAATCCTACTTTAAATAAAAGCCCTGTCACGGTCAAACAGGCGATATATATCCAAACCCATTGAAATTATGAGAAGTTTTATAAAATTTGGTCATTGACAAAGCGCCTAACTTTCGATATTTGATTTTTCATTGCCCGTATTCAGGGTATCATTGTCACTGCAAACCGGATAATCCCATACAATGAGTCGTTCCACTATCTTTGCCGACCTGTTGATCGTCATTACCTTTGCGGTGGTGACGTTCAGTTTATGGGCCTATTTCAACCGCCCTGTCCCCGAGCCGCCCTGGCCGAATAACATACAGGGCTTTTCCTTTTCCCCATTCCGTGCCGATCAGGACGGCATTGCCCGCGACTACCCATCGGAGCAAGAGATCGAGGAGGATCTTGAACGGTTGTCCGGCAAAACCTATGCCGTGCGAACTTACAGTGTTGACGGCCCGCTGGGCCAGGTTCCTGTTCTGGCGGACAAGCACAACATCAACGTGGCACTCGGGGTCTGGATCGGCGACGACAAAGAACGCAACCACCAGGAGGTTGAAACCGCCAAGCGGCTGGCCTGGACCCACCGCAATGTTGTGCGGCTGATTGTCGGCAACGAAGTGGTGCTCCGGGGCAATATGCCCAAGGAGGAACTCTTCGGGCACCTTGACCATTTGCGCGAGGCCGTTTGGCAGCCGGTAAGTACCGCCGAACCATGGCACGTATGGATCAAGCATCCGGATCTGGCCCGCCATGTGGACTATATCGCCGTTCACATGCTCCCTTACTGGGAAGGGGTGCACGTTGATCGGGCGGTTGGTTACATTTTCGATAAGCTGGACCTGCTGCAGCACACCTTTCCCGGTATGCCCATCGTGATTGGCGAAGTCGGCTGGCCCAGCAACGGCCGGACCCGCCAGTCCGCCGTGGCCTCCACCGCCAACGAGGCCCTGTTCCTGAGGCGTTTCCTGAAACAAGCCGATCAGCAACGCTACATCTATTACGTGATGGAAGCCTTTGACCAGCCCTGGAAGGCGGTGGCCGAGGGTTCGGTGGGCGCCTACTGGGGCGTATATGACGTGCACCGTCAGCCCAAATTTCCCTTCACCGCACCGGTGGTCCGCATTCCCCACTGGAAAGTACTGGCCGGCCTGTCCGTAGTAGTGGCCTTGATTATCTTCAGCCTGCTGCTGTTAGACAGACGGGCCCTGCGCCGGGGCGGGCGAAGTTTTCTGGCCATAGTCGCCTTTGCCGCGGCCACAGCCGCCGTCTGGGTTGTCAACGATTACAGTCGCCAGTACCTGTCCCCCTATATCCTGATCGTGGGCCTGCTTATGTTCATAGGGATGATCGGTGTTATGCTGATGCTTCTGGCCGAGACGCACGAGTGGGCCGAAGCGCACTGGGCACGCTACCGCACCCGCCTGTTTATTCCGAAGGAAGCGATCCCGTTCGTGCCACACAAAGTCTCGGTCCATCTGCCGATCTACAACGAGCCTCCCGATATGGTCATCAAGACCCTGAACGCGCTGGCGGCTCTGGACTATCCGGACTTTGAGGTGATCGTCATCGACAACAACACCCGGGACCCGGGGATCTGGCAGCCCGTTGAAGCGCATTGCCGCAAACTCGGCCCTCGCTTTCGGTTCTTTCACGTCAATCCGCTGGCAGGGTTTAAGTCCGGAGCCCTGAACTACGCCCTCGGCCGGACGGCGCCGGATGTTAAGATTGTTGCAGTAATCGATAGCGACTACCAGGTCCGTCCGGGATGGCTCAAGGACCTCGTATCCCTATTTACAAACCCGCGTATTGCTATCGTCCAGGCGCCCCAGGACTATCGAGACGGTGATGTCAACACATTCAAGGCCATGATGCATGCCGAATACCGCGGGTTTTTTTACATCGGCATGATCACCCGCAACGAGCGCAACGCCATCATCCAGCACGGCACTATGACCCTGGTCCGTCGCCGGGTGCTGGAAGACGTTGGCGGCTGGGCGGAGTGGTGTATCACCGAGGACGCAGAGTTGGGATTGCGCATCTTCGAACGCGGCTACGAGGCGGTCTATGTATCCCGAAGTTACGGCAAGGGCCTGATGCCCGATACCCTGGCTGATTTCAAAAAACAGCGCTTCCGGTGGGCCTTCGGTGCAACTCAGATCATGCGGCGCCACCGCAGCGCCCTTCTGGGACGCACCGGCCTGAGTGGGGGGCAGCGGTACCACTTCATCGCCGGATGGCTGCCGTGGCTGGCCGACGGTTTTAATCTGGCCTTCAACTTTGCCGCCTTGACCTGGTCAACGGCCATGGTGTGGCTGCCTCGCAAGGTGGACCCTCCGCTGATCATGTTTGTCGCATTGCCCATAGCTCTGTTCTGCTTCAAAATGATCAAGCTAATCCATCTCTACATTACCCGGGTAGGTGCAAGCCCCCGACAGACAATGGCTGCCGTCATAGCCGGCCTGGCGCTGACGCATGTCATCGGCCGGGCCGTGCTTACGGGGCTTTTCAGAAAAGATCGGGCCTTCTTTCGCACCCCCAAGATGGCAGCCACCCAACCCCTGACCAACGCTCTTTCCGCCGCCAGGGAGGAAGTGCTGTTCATGCTGGCCTTGTGGCTGGCCTCGTTTGCCGTGTTTTGGTGCACGACAATGAATTCGCCGGACGCCTACCTGTGGGTGATCATGCTACTGATCCAGTCGGTGCCTTACACGGCGTCGACGCTTGTAGCCTTGATCAGCGGGTTTCCAAAGATGCCCGCATGGCTGGTCGGGCGCAGCACCAGCATGGAAGCGGCGGTCCAAAAGATCCTGGCAGGCATCCGATTCGGGCACGCCGACGGCAAGACCGACAATGACAGGCCGGTCGATAAAGACAAGATAACGTAAAATATTTTTCAAAAAGCTACGGTAGTCCGTCCTATGCCATCCTCGATCCAATGCTGCCCAAGGAGGGCAAGTCCATGATCTGGAGCCGGGCCATGGCAATCGTTTGATATTACGATAAAAGGTCGTGGAGTTTGGATCACGAATTTTTAATCTTTTTAAGGTAGTTTTTCAATCTATCCATTCCCTCGGCAATATTTTCTATGGATGTTGCATATGAAAAGCGGAGGTATCCTTCTCCGTTTTTCCCAAAATCGATACCGGGTGTTACACCAACATGCGCCTTTTCCAGAATGTCGAAGGCGAGTTTATACGAGTCACCGGAAATATGTTTTGCATTTGCAAACACATAAAAAGCCCCTGTGGGCTCCACGGTAATCCCGAAACCCATATCTTTAAGGCGGCTGATCATGTATTGTCGTCGATCATTGTAAATCCGCTTCATGCGCAAAATATCTTCCCCGGCATGCTTAAGAGCGGCGATTCCTGCTACCTGAATCATGGAGTTGGCAGAAATAAAAAAATTTTGTTGAACCTTTTGAATTGGACGAATAAAATGTTTTGGTGCGATCATATATCCGAGCCTTAAACCTGTCATTGCATAGAGTTTTGAAAAACCGTTGAATACAAATGCTTTTTCTGTGAATTCCAGAATAGAGTGCTCTTTTCCCTCGTAGACCAGGCCATGATAGATTTCATCCGAGATAATATACAGTGAGTCTGGTTTTGAAGACATGGCGGCAACTGCCTCCATTCGGTCTTTGGAAAGCAGGTTTCCTGTTGGATTGGATGGAGAGTTGATCAATATTCCTTTTGTTTTCCGGGTAACTTTTTTTTCAATGGATTCGGGTCGGTATTGAAAGCCGTCTTCCTCATACACGGGGATGGAGACGGGCTCGCCTTGTACGAATTTTATAAAATTAGGATAGCAGGCATAATGGGGATCTGAGACAATGACCTGGTCTCCTTTTTCCAGAAGGGCGGAGAACATGACAAACATGGCCGGAGAAGTGCCTGATGATATTACGATCTGATCGGGATCCACCGACACGCCGTATGTTTTTAAATAATGTTCACTGATGGCTTCTCTGAGTTCTATCATACCCAGGCTGTGTGTATAATGGGTATGGCCGTTGTCCAGCGCCTTGCAGGCAGCATCTTTAATACATTGAGGGGTATCAAAATCAGGCTCGCCGACTTCCAGGTGGATAACATGAACCCCTTGACGTTCTATTTCGTGGGCCCTCTCAAGAACGTCCATTACGATGAAAGGGGTCATTTCTTTGGTTCGATTGGATATCATTTCTGTTCCTTAAACAACCTTGTTGAGAGGGTATTCTATAATACCCTCTGCACCGTGTTTCAAAAGCTTTGGGATAAGATCTCTGACAATACTGGTATCAACCACCGTTTCCACAGAAAACCAGTTTGAGTTGTAAAGTGGTGCAACCGTTGGAGCATTAAGACTGGGAAGCAAGGAGACAACCTTTTCAAGGAGAGTCTCCGAAACATTCATTTTAAGGCCCACAAGTTTTTCAGCTACAAGTGCACCTTTAAGCAAAAGAGCTATTTGTTCAAGTTTTTCTTTTTTTTCAGGATCTTTCCATGCATCGTGGTTGGCGATGAGCTGAGTACAGGTCTGCATCAATTCATGGACAATTTTCAGCCCGTGAGCCTTGATAGTACTTTCGGTCTCAGTGACTTCCACGATGGCATCGGCAAGACCGGAAACGATTTTTGCTTCTGTGGCGCCCCATGAAAATTCAACGGTGACATTAATGTTACGTTCAGAAAAATAGTTTTTGGTATATTCAACCAGTTCGGTCGATATTTTTTTCCCCTCAAGATCTTCTAGTTTTTTAATGGGAGAATCCGGGGCAACCGCCAGTACCCATCGTGCCGGCCTGGCACTTGTTTTGGAGTAGACAAGATCGGTGATCACGTGGACATCCGATTTGTTTTCAGCGGTCCAGTCCTTGCCCGTAAGTCCGGCATCGAGCGTGCCGTTTTCAACATGTCGGGACATTTCCTGAGCCCTGCACAGGGTACATTCGATGGTATCATCATTTATTTCGGGGAAATAGTTTCTGCCGTTGACATTAATCTTCCAGCCTGAACGCTTGAAAAGATCTATGGTTGCGTTTTGCAGGCTTCCCTTTGGAATCCCCAGTTTTAACAGCGTTGTCATTTTTTATATACCTCCTCAGGGTTAAATACCGGTTCTCCGATAATCCGGATTGCTCCATCTTCGACCTTTTTAAAAAAACAGCCTCTATAGCCCAGGTGACAGGATGCGCCTCCGACCTGTTCGACTTTGAGCAATATCGTATCATCATCACAATCGATCATAATTTCTTTTACGAGTTGCATATTTCCGGACGTTTTCCCTTTTATCCAGAGCATTTGTCTGGTGCGGCTGTAATAAGTGGCCTTGCCGGTGTCAAGCGTTGCATCCCATGCGTCTTGATTCATAAACGCCAGCATTAAAACCTCACCGGTTTTATAATCCTGAACAATGGCAGGTATCAATCCGCCCATCTTTTTAAAATCGAGTGTAATCATAAAAATATATGCCCGTTACAAAGTTTTTGTGGAAAACATTTCTGATAACCAGAACATAAAATAAAGTCAAATTCTTTTTTTCGAGTTAACCGTCAAAAAAAGAAAGTGGCGGAAATAAAAATTAGGCGGTGGATTTTGACGGATCACCTACATTGACTTTCACGACTGTGACTGGTATGGTAGCCGGCAATGAAATCAGGAAATGTAGTTGAATATATCGACAGCAAAAAAATTATTTGTGCGGTCGTTCTTGAAGTAAAGAATCATAGACTTAGACTCCTAACCGAAACCAACCGGGAAGTCAACCTTTCGGCAAGCCGTCTGTCACATAAGTGCGAAATGCGTCTGGATCCCTCCATGGGAAGAAGTACCATGGTCAGCACCTTAAAGGAAATAGCAGGCCGGCGTAACGCATTAATAAGCCACATCAATGTCAAAGAATTATGGGAAGTTCTAAACACGGAACAAGAATGGATCGACCTTGACACAATGACCGGATTCTGTTTCCCGGAAAGTCCGAGTTACGATCACGAGTCGGCTGTAGTCAGAGCATTTTTTACAAACAGATTTTATTTTAAATTTAACCATGATCGCTTTTTCCCGAATACTGAAGATCAGGTGAAACAAAAGATCGCTCAGGAAAGAGAAATAGCGCGCAGAAATCGCATGATTGAAGAAGGCGGAGAATGGCTCAAAAACGTACTGAATGACAATCATTCTTCCCAGCCAGAAAACAAAAGACAAATTGTAAACATACTGAAATCATTTTATCTTTTTGGAAAGGAAAGCAAAGATTATAACCTTGGCAAAGCAGTGCTTGCAAAAGCCAGTATCGATCCTGATGAAGAAGTCTTTAAGGTTTTGGTTAAACTGAATGTTTTTGATAAAAACGAAAATACGGATCTTTACAAATATAAGGTAGAGACTTCTTTCCCTGACAGAGTCATGGAAAGAGCAACGGAGCTGGCCGGTTTACCACAAGAATTTTCGTATAACAGTTTGCGCAAAGACCTGACCATGCTTTCCTTGATGACCATCGACGGACAGTCAACTTTAGATTTTGATGATGCCATCAGTATAGAGGATCATGGTGATCATTATAATCTCGGAATTCATATTATTGATGTCGGGCATTTTATTAAAAAAGGGGATATTATTGATCAAGAGGCTATGGCCCGCGCAAGCTCAATTTATATGCCCGATCAGAAAATACCGATGCTTCCGGCATATCTTGCAGAAAATCTTTGCAGTCTGAAAGCCGGACAATTGCGCCCTGCCATCAGCATTATGGTGAATTTAAGCAGATCCTGCGAAATAATCGATTATGAAATCATCCCGAGCCTGATCAGGGTAGAGCAGCAGTACACCTATTACGATGTTAATATAATTGCTCAAGACAGTAAGGAAATCATTATACTCCGTGATATAGCAGAACAATTCCGTCAGAACAGGATGGCTGCAGGAGCCGTTCAGATAACTTTGCCGGATATCAATGTCTGGATCGATGAGGATAGTGAGATCACCGTGAGCAGGATCAACAGGGAAAGTCCCGGGAGGATGCTGGTTTCGGAAATAATGATCATGGCCAACTGGCTCATGGCCAAATTCCTGGCAGAGCATAGCGCTCCGGCAATATACAGATCTCAAACAGCACCTCGTGAGCGACTCTACAAGGGAACTGAAGGCTCTTTGTTCCAGAACTGTATGCAGCGAAGGCTGTTAAGCCGTTTTGTGCTGAATCCGGAGCCTGAACATCATTCAGGATTGGGTCTGGATGCCTATATTACCGCAACGTCACCCATCCGGAAATACTTTGATCTGGCCACTCAGCGGCAGATACGGGCGGTCCTCGGCCTGGAAACACCTTCTACTATGGAAGAAATAAATAATATAATACAGCTACTTGAACAGCCGATGAGCTGTGTATTAAAGCTTCAATTCAATCGCCACAGGTACTGGTTGTTGAAATATCTTGAAAAAAGAATCGGGCAAAAAGAAGAGGCGGTTGTGCTTTACAAAAAGAGAAACAACTATCAGATACTCTTATCCGAGTACATGATAGAGTGCGACCTGCCCTTATTCAGCGGTATAGATTTGAAGCCCGAGGACCTGATTCAGATAACCATACAGCATGCCGATGCACGAAAAAACGTACTGTCTGTGTTTATGGGCTAAGGAATAAAAAAGCCATGCGTGTATTATTCTGGTATTGTGACGGGTTTGATTGGGTGCCTGCCGTTAAAACCCTGGAGGATGTTCCGGAAGCCGGACCCGCTGAAAACCGAAATGCCGTGGTGGCGTTTGTTCATATCGAGCCCGGGGACGTTGAAGATGGAAGTTCAACGGAGACCAAGCTCATTAAAAACGCCAAGTGGCTGGCCAGAAAATGGAATATTACCCGGATTGTTCTTCACTCTTTTACCCACCTGGGAGAAGAAAAGGCCGACCCTGACAAAGCGCAGGCCCTGTTAGGCCGGGCGCAAAAGCGTCTGGAAAACGCAGGCTATTCGGTGGTTCAGACTCCGTACGGATATTTTCTGGATCTATCGATAAAAGCTCCGGGGCACCCTCTGGCAAGGGTATACAAGGAATTTTAAGGCTCGTGAAGAAATAACTTCCCAAACTATTTACCTATATTCTCACTCCTGTCTCCCTTTTCCACCGCCCATTCCCATACCGCGGCCGCCGCCCATACCTCTTCCGCCACGGCCCATACCTCCGCCGCCCATACCTCTTCCACCGCCCATTCCCATGCCGCGGCGGCCGCCCGTCCCACCTGCCAAGCCACTGTGATCAGGCACGTTAGCTTCTTTCGTGGGTGTCAGATTTCCGTTTTTGTAGTTATCCAGGGCTTCCGTTACGGTTCCTGTATTTCCGAGAAACACTTGGATTCCGGCCGCATAAAGGGTATGCACGGCATTAGGCCCACAGTTGCCTGTTATTACAGCTTTGGCCCCTTTGGAGGCTACGAATTGGGCCGATTGAATTCCGGCTCCACCCCCTAAGACGCCGCTTTCATTATCAAAAACCTCAAAACTCATATCGGATGTATTGACGATTAAAAAATAAGTGCACCGGCCAAACCGTGGGTCGACCTGTGAATTAAGATCCTTGCCGGACGAACTAATGGCTACTTTCATAATTTAGTTTCCTTTCATATATGAATCCTATAGTTGTTATAAGATGACCTAACTTGTGCCCATCCATAAATACATTTGAGCACTAAGTAGTTTCCAATTTATAAATGAGGGATTTTTTCGATGAGCAAGGCCGCACAAGGGTTTTCGCCCCCGAGGCGTACTGGAAGTACGTCGAGGGCGGAAACCCGCGGAGAACGCCGCTCATCGGAAAAATAGCCATTTATGGATGGAAACTAACTTATACGGGTCGCTTTCCACAGCAACTCCCCGGTCCGGCACAGTCAGCCTGGCCTGGAGACAACCCACAGCAAGCAGTATCTCCGGGTCCGGGCATTCGGTTTTTATTCGGCCCGGATAGGGAAGAGTGAGCGGAAAGAAGTTTTTTCAGATTATGGCCGCCGCAGGTTTTGCATCTGGGCCTCTCTTCCGAACCTGCAATGAGAAGTTCACTGGTTTCTCCGCAGTCCCTACACAAAAAATCAAAAAGGGGCATGACTTTTCTCCGTTGTCGGTTAATATTCTATTATTCCAATCGCGCAGCAAAACTCTATGCGTTATGACCCGCGTGGATAATTTTCGATATTTTTCGCATAAGTTTCAAAATCGTTTTCCAGAATGAAATTTGAAATCATTTCACTCACTTTGTCAGCAGTATCTATACGATAAACACCTTTTTCATCACGGCCTTCAACCTTCTTGGCATTCTCCACAATTGCTTGAAGAGAAGCGGCGGTCATTTCAACATTGACATTAACAGTAATGGTTTCTTTTGATTCACTCATTTGGTTCAACTACTCCTTTTAACAATAAAACTTCCCGGTTCGCAACCCATATGACCGGATATCACCAGGCATTTTGCCTTTAACAGAAAAAATATATTCTTTTCACAACTACTCAACGTTTCGTAATTACCCTGTCCCTTGGCAATAATCAGATCGGCATGTGCAAAGCATTCCCTGAATTCTTTTGAACATTTTTCCAAGACAGTTCCGGGAACGTTCGAACCATTATCCATAACAGTAACAAGTTCGGTCATACCTGTTTCCCGTGCGTCTGCTATTGTCGCATCATTTATGATAGGACCGCCCCTTACGACAAATGTTACCTTGTGCACAGGCAATTGTTCTATCAGCAAACGATCAAAAACAATCTCTCCACAATTGTCCCCCAAATAAAGGATATTTTCCGCCGAATCTATTGAGTCACACAAGACTTCTATATTCCCAAACACTTGCGCCGACAGTGCCTGTTCAATCGTATCAGAGATAACAGATCGGTCCAATTGTATGTTTACGCCGAAATCGATAATATTTCCGGCGATGGCCATCCGAACGGCGGTATCCATGGGATTGGAAGAACTTTCGATCCTTTGTTTCAGGTCGGGATAAAGTTTGAGGGCAAAACTGTTGAACCGGTTTTTTATTTTTTTATATGGATCATCGTGCCCGGAAAGTTCTCTGATTAATTTGTGGATATACTGACCCATCACCGGAGGAGATTGGTCCAGGTTCATTTTGCTTGCTGCGGCAAGAACACCGCGAAGCACCTGCTCATGAATTTTTTCATCGGAGGTTGCCAACCTTGCCGCGTCAAGAGCTTGACGGATAAAACAGGGTATACAGTCATAACTGGTTTTCATAGCATTAATGCCGTCTCAGGGCTTCAGTTATTGATGAATTTGCAAAAAGTGTAATAGGTTAGTTCTTTGCAACAAATCGATTTCAAACGAGCGGTAATATTCTCAAAAAGCTAAGGTGTTGCTAAAAAGTTGTTTTCTTGACTTTTTATGTGACCATCAGTTATGAGCATAAACTCAATAAAGACAAGTTAAGACCTATTATCCAGATGGTCAAGCTATTTTTTTTAAATTCATCTTGGTGTCTTGCTGGCGAAAATGTTTTGCTATAAAAAGCACAAAATTCACAATTAAGGAATTAAATTATACATAATGCAACTTCCCCAGTAGGTTTTATATTTTATCCGGAACAGACGCTAAAATATAATGGTCATTTGACCATAAAATTACTTGACATATTCGCCTATAATAATTATATTTCAGTCAAACGCTCATTTCATAAAGGTAAATTTATTGTGGCAAGAATTAAAAAGCCGAGATTTGTATCAAGATATCCGACGATCACCGCTTTTGTGCCCCGGGGAATGTTTCAAACCGGTGAGATTACGCTTTCAGTGGAAGGACTTGAAGCTATAAGATTGAGCGATTTCGAACATCTTGACCAAGAGACAGCCGCAAAAATAATGGAGGTATCTCGCCAGACCTACGGCAGAATTTTATCTGAAGCCCGTGGAATCGTTTCAGAAGCGCTGGTGACCGGAAAGGCTCTCATAATTGAGGGGGGCTCCTATGAGATGCGCGGAAAACACAGAAGACGCCGCAGAAGAGGCGGCAGAAACTTTTAAACAATTTGCAACAATAAGGGGGTGAATTTTATGCCAAAAAGAGATGGAACAGGGCCAAAGGGAAAAAGCCGCACGACCGGAAGAGGTCAAGGCGCCTGTATCACTTCCGGAGGTACTTTTAGCTTTAATGAGCAGGGTAGAAAGAGTGCCGGCCGAGTATCAGTACAGGACAAAATCTCCGGCCGTAATTCAGGCAAAGGTTTCGGACAAAGACGCGGTTCTGGGAAAAGCCGTGGTAATAGACGGTAAAAAAACATAAAAGGAGGTGGCGATTATGCCAGGTTTTGACGGAAGTGGTCCTATGGGAACCGGTCCCATGACCGGTGGTGCAAGGGGTTTTTGTAATCCTGCAAATGAAGGTCGGTCAAGACTGTTTGCCAGAGATATTGGTATGGGTTTGAGGCGAGGTTTCAGAGCAGGATACGGCCCTGGCAGAAATATGAGGCGCGGTTTTGAAGGAGGTTTTGGTTTTTATGGTTGGAATCCACCGGCATACGATCCGGCATATCCCGAAGACAAGGCAACGCAAATAAATATGCTAAAGGCCCAGGCGGATTCAATGAAGAAGGATTTAGATGCAATCAACAGGAGCATCGTGGCATTAGAAGGTGAAAATAACCATAATATATGACAACACGGCATGGGATATAAATCTAAAATCTGACTGGGGATTTTCATGTTTAGTAGAAGCTTGTGGAAAAAATATACTTTTTGATACAGGCGCCAAAGCTGATATTCTGCTTAACAATATGGACAAATTGAATATTGATCCCCTTCAGATTGACGAGATTTTTATTTCTCATTCACACTGGGATCATACAGGCGGGCTTTCCTGTATTCTCAGCTTAAATCCGGTGAAGGTTTATATCCCCTGTTCCTGCTCACTATCAGATGATAAAGTAAATGCTATAAAGGTTGATGAAAAACTTAAACTACATGATAACATATATTCCACAGGTGAATTAAAGAGTATCGAGCATTCCCTTATAATAAAGGAAAATACAGGTGTAACTGTAATTGCCGGATGTTCTCATCCGGGTGTGCGTGAAATTTTGCAAGCAGCATCAGAAATTGGGAAAGTCAGAACGCTTATTGGTGGACTGCATGGATTCAATGATTTTAATTTGATTGATAATCTGGAAAATGTCTGCCCTACTCATTGCACCCGGTTTATTCATGAAATCAAAGAACTTTATCCCGGAAAATACATTGAAGGCGGCGCAGGTAAAGTCATTACAACCTGATGATGTTTTTTGAATGGTTTTTCAAAGGTCTCGCTTTATGCGCTGAAGAGCGTTAAGTATCGGTTTTATTTTAACCCGGTGTTCAGGTGGTATCATCAAAACTTTAATCTTTAGATTAGGGATCAGACCTGTATCCGGATTTTCCAGCCTATTCATTTTATAGTTGTGGCGATTCTTTTTTGATGCCATGAATTTTAGAACATCGATCAGATTTCCCGAGAAACCCTGAGAATCGACATGCTCAATAACTTGCAAAAACAGATTGTTAACGCTTAAAACAAACGAATCGACTTCGGCATATCCTTTATCCCTGCAGTCGTGTTTTGAAACAAAACACCTGCATCCAAACGGCCTTACCTGATAAACCGGACATAGTCGGTCTTTTAAAAGGGGACAGCTTCCGTTTACGTAATCATTCTCTTCTTTCATAAAATCCTTTCCTCTAATGCAAAGGTCCGCAAGTCTGTTTGTGGTAGTTTGTGGCTGAAAGCGTCTTTTGGGTATTGACCGTTCAATATTTTCAAACAAACTTGATTTTCCATATGAAATCATATGCTTTGCCATAAAATACCCTTCAAGGGTTGTCATGGTTACATTACAGGTGCAGCACCCGGTACAATATTTTTTGCAGGCTATGTGCAGATTGGCAACAAATTCATCATAAACTCTATAAATCTGATCTAAAACCGCTAGCTTTGAATTCAAATCCATTTATTTTTCCTTGCCAAACTCTTTGTCCAAACACCTTGACTTTGATACAAACAAACAGTAATTTTTTTATTCAGCCAATTTTAACGGGGGGATGCCATGAAAAGCAACGTCTATTTTATCGATTTAAGGGCCACAGCCAAAGAAAACCTTGTTGCAAAGCTTGCAAGGCTTTTGGATACCGCCGGTCTTTCCGAAACAATCAAAGAAAGGGATCTTGTTGCGGTCAAACTCCATTTTGGAGAGCAGGGAAATACCGCTTTTATACGGCCTATATTTATCCGGAAGATCGTGGAATCGATCAAACAAATCGGCGGGGTTCCGTTTTTGACCGATGCCAACACTCTCTATTCAGGGACACGAAGCGATTCTCCCCATCATTTGTTAACCGCGATTCAAAACGGTTTTGCCTATGCTGTTGTGGATGCCCCTATTGTGATTGCCGACGGATTAAGAGGTAAAAGCGAAACAGCAGTAACCGTTAATCAGAAAAATTTTAAAAAAGTGTATATCGGATCGGATATTATAGAGGCCGATGCACTCATATCCGTCGCCCATTTCAAAGGACATGAACTCTCGGGTTTTGGCGGAGCCATAAAAAATGTGGGAATGGGATGCGCTTCCCGCCGGGGAAAGCTGGCGCAGCATTCAACCGTGGCACCCAAAGTGATAAAGAAAAAATGTGTGGGATGCGGAGACTGTATGGATCACTGTTCACAAAACGCCCTTTCATTGACAAAAGAAAAAGCGGTGCTGGACGCAAAAAAGTGTATCGGCTGCGGGGAATGTATTATTATTTGCCCCAACGAGGCCATACAGATCCAGTGGAATCAAGCCATACCTGTTTTTCTGGAAAATATGGTGGAATACACCATGGGTGTTTTAAAGAATAAAGCAGGCAAAACATTGTTTGCAAATTTCATTACCGATATATCCCCGGCATGTGATTGTTACGGTCATAACGATGCCCCTATCGTAAGGAACATCGGCATCGTTGCGTCCACCGACCCGGTTGCCATCGATCAGGCCTCCGTAGATCTCGTGAACCAGGAACAGGCGCTTCCGGAATCATGCCTTACAACGAACATCGAAAAAGGTCAGGATAAATTCAGGGGTATTTATCCTAACGTGGACTGGACCATTCAGCTCGATTATGCCCAACGCCTCGGACTTGGAAGCCGAAGTTATGAGCTAAAAAAAATATAGCCGGTGTGTCTTATTCAGATATGAGCAAGAAAAAATAGGTAGGAGTTTGCCTTCAGCTCTGGTTGACAAATTATTTATGCAGGGGTTGTAACGGCTCGATGTTCAAAAAGCCTTTATTTTTCATAAACGGGCCCTTGCCGGTGAGTTGTTTTACGGAATCACCAAAAAAATAGTTCATAATAGCATTGAGCCGGGTCCGAAGAACAGAATAAGAATAATGCCGGGCTGCAATTTCATAATTATAAGTTACCATTTTTTCTCTTCGCTCCGGCGAGTCCATAATTTCTTTAACGCGTTGGACAGTCTTTCTTGAGAGAAATCCGTCCATGACCACAAGATCAAAACCTTGAGGCTCAATATCCCTGACAAAGGTAGAATACCGATTGATCAACATCGGTTTTTTAAAGTAGATGGCCTCAAGAAAGGCATTGCCGAATCCTTCGTACAGGCTGGGATATGTGATAAAATCAGCAAAGGGATAAACATCCCAGAGAGAATACCTGGCCTGACCATTTCCATCGTTACACCATGGGTCGGCGATTTTGGTGGTTATTAGTCCAAGATTGATGTCATGCTCGCAGGCATATTCTTTCAACCATTCCACATATTCAAAACCTTCATCACCGGCTTCGTGGGACACCAACAGTTTGTTTCGGGAATCTTTCAGTTCCTTGACCAATTCAATGGCACGTTCAATCCCTTTACGCTGAATGATGCGGGTCGGCTGTAAAATCATTCGGTCATCGGGTTTTAAACCCATGGATTCCCGAAAAACACGTGCCGCTTCAATATCCATCACGGGTGGATTTTCAAAGTCGAGAACATTGGGGATAATAATCGAAGAAATTCCTGTGCGGAGCGCCAGTTGTTCCTGGGCTTCGGAATTAATCACCACATGTTGGATATTGTCCAACTTGGGAGGAAAGGCCATTCGGAGGTAATCGTTAACGGCATTTACTGAAAAACGGACCCTTTCCCAGTAAAAATCATGATTGTGAGCAATGGTTGGAATCTGCGTCTCCGCAATGATTTCCGTCAATGCCATCCCCAAGGGGACGTGCATCGGAATAGTGAGAACATTTTCGGCAATCAGAAGGTCTATATTGAAATACTCGATAAATTCGTGGAGTTGAACTTTAAGCAGTGACCTTAAGTCGTGGATTGCTCTGGTAACCGGCGGTTTGCGGCCTTTTTTGCCCATAACCTGCGCATTAATCCATTTATTTTGTTCATTTTGGAAATGCGCTATGGGAACGGGATAACTTTTATCACTATCCCGATCCAGTTCTCCGGCAAACCAGAAACAGTTGTGTCCATTTTTTTCAAAAACATCAGCCCACTTACTCGATTCTAAAGTGACACCGTCTATGCCTGCAAATCGGGTTGAAACAAATCCGATGTTCTTTATCATAGTGCAAAAGCTTTCTAAAATGATACCAATCAGTTTATTTCATTAAAAATGTTTTGTCGAGTATTTGAAGAAGGATAAAATCAATTTTGCTTTCCGGTATTTTTACGGCTTTAGCTCAACATATTGATGCATGTCAATAAAAAAATCAATATATGGGACTATTGAGCAAAAAAAAATCTGCCACGGTTTCTTAAAAAAATTATATTGTGCTGCGAAACCTCATCCACCGCTCAAGCAAATCTCCGATCACAGTACATTCCAAGCCGAATGGGAGATATCCGGCATAACCTAAAAACGGCATTTCAAAGATTTGAAAACCATGAACAAACGGAACGCTGTATTCCCATCTGGCCAAACTGTAATAGTTCCACATCTCCCAGAATCCTCCGCAAAAGAGAGCTGCTGCTGTGGACGTGGTGATCAGGCTCCAATCTCCGTTAGCTATGCCCGACAGGATAGTGCGTTCTCCGGTCAGGGTTTGGAGTGACACAATGACAACCAGAGGAGATACCCAGAGCAGGGAGAAAAGATAATTCGGCCACACGCCGATGCCGGCCAGACTTGCACCGGACATCAGTATGGCAACCCCTGCCAACATTCTGGGATACGGGAACCTAAATGGACGAAAGTCTTCCACTCCCTGCCTGATGCAGGAAGCACCGGCGATCCATTCCCGGGTTCCCAAAACCGCCGGAAGTACGGTAGAAAAAGAGAGGCTTGCGTAGCAGAAATACTCCCAGGAACTATAATGGACTCCGGTGTAGCTCCAGTTCTGGACAAACCGGTTCAGGTATTCAAAGAACCACCAGAATGCGGCGCTTAAGGGAAAAAGCAGAAAAAAAAATCGGGTGCGGTCTATCATCATGCAGCGCCCGGTTCGCCTATGGCACAGGGCATTTATCACCAGGATGAAAGAAAACCACAAAGGAAAAAATGTGTGAGGTTGATATGGGGTAAACCATGGGAAACGTGACCATGCCAATATCCATGAGACAGCACCGGTGATAATACCCATCCATCCCCACCATGGGAAAGGATAGGAAGCAGAAGGTATGATTTTAATCTGCCTGAACCATAAAATAGATTTGAGGATAAGAGGAAAAACAACTGCAATGATGGAAATGGTGTAGGCGGTGAAGACAAACCATGAGAACGGTGCATGGTAAACATACTGGGTTTCAGGAGGAAACTCCAGATACCGGGTAATCGGGTAACCTGCCAAAACCAAACCCAGCATGGGCAACCCTACCAACATTCCTGTCAGGATAGAAAATTTTAACAATAAGCTTCTCACAAATCACCAACTTGACTCTGATTAAAACCTTTACCGGAAACTTTTTTCTTGGTATTCTCTTTTTGTATAAATTTAATCCATTATAACAGGATTTGCTGATGATTTCTCTAATTTTTCACATCTTATGACCATGGAGACGTAAAATGGGCCGAACCATCCGAATAGGAGCACTTATATCAGGAACCGGGACAAATCTGCAGGCCATTATCGATTCATGTGAATCGGGGAAAATCAATGGAAAAATAGTATTCATGGGATCGGATAATCCCGATGCAAGCGGTCTTGAAAGAGGAAGTGCTCTTGGAATTCCTACGTTTGTGGTGAATTATGGATCAATCATTCAGCATTTTAAAAAAGCGCCGGAGAAGGTCGTACCCCCGGACGATTTTGACCTTGACGATCTGCTTGCAAAGCAGACCCTTTTTACAGCCGACGCTGACACTGCAAAGGTGAAAGCCTTTATAATCACAAGGGCTGTTGCAGAGGCAAAACTTCTTGATGAGATGAAACATTATCCCTTCGATCTTCTGGTGTTGGCTGGTTATATGAGGAATTTATCGCCTTATTTTATCGAAAGGGTAAATACGGATCCAGATATTCCGCGTATAATGAATATCCATCCGGCACTGCTTCCGGCGTTTCCCGGTGTAGACGGATATGGTGACACCTTCCGATATGGATGTAAAATCGGTGGGTGTACGGTACATTTTGTCGATTACGGTGAAGATTCAGGTCCGATTATCGGCCAGAAAGCTTATGAGATACTCGAGCATGATACAATAGATTCCATCAGAGCAAAAGGCTTGAAACTGGAGTGGACGCTTTATCCGGAATGTGTAAAGCTGTTTGCCCAGGGGCGACTTAAAACTGTCCGGATGTCCTATGAATTGAGGGACGGTAGGAAAATGCGGAGAACCGTGGTGAAGATTCTGCCGTCACCGGAAGTTTAGGGCTCGCGCAAAAAGTCCGATTTAGACGGTTTCGTAAAAAGTCATGAATTCAACTATAGATGGCTAAGTAAAAAGGTTCATATACAAGGCGTAGTATTTTTTCAGGAACGAGGCCATACATGTAGTATGCCGAGTGTCTGAAAAAATACTACAACGCAGTAGATGGGACTTTTTACGACGCCATCAATTATAACACTTTTACCATCAAAGGTATAGCCACAAAAGTGCCCAGAGAACTGCCCAGGTTGGTAAAAACAACCACCAAAAGGATCCGCGTTATTTTGTTTTTCCAGAATCCCCTTATGGAGAGGATATCTTCCGGTAATTGCTCGAAATCCCTGACCTTGGGTTTTCGTGAAAAGGCTTCAACAAGCCCGGCAACCCATCCTGCAGCAATCATGGGATTCAAGGAAGTCAAAGGGGCGGCCAAAACCGACGAGAGAATCGTCAGGGGATGAGCCAGAGCAATGATGGCACCAAGACCTGCCAGAATACCGTTTGCCATAACCCACCACGTTATCATATCCATTCCGGTATTGGCCCCGCCATGATAAAAACCTAAGACAAATAGCACAAGTATGGCGATAGGAATAACCCATTTTAAAATTTTTGTTGTTTTTCCTTTGGGAGGAATTTGCTCAAGGGCCTCAAAATCAATCTCTTGGTCCCAGTATTTTTTAATACCGGGCACATGTCCTGCGCCCACAACCGCAACAATTTTATTGCCGGGCGCCGTCCGGATTTTGTGGGTAAGATACAAGTCTCTCTCATCAATCAGTATATCTTTCAATGCCGGAAGTGATTTCCCAACATCGGCAAGAAGCGTTTCAAGCACATCCTCCTGCTTCATTTTTTCTATATCTTCCTCGCTAATTTCGTCGATTTTTCCCATGGATAAAACCAACTGAAACAACAATTTAATTTTATCCCACAGTCCCATGACACGCCATGTTTTTGTCAGGGTGATACTGATGTTCCGATCGGCAAGATGTATTCCTGCGCCCGCGGCCTCTCCGGCTTCAATGGCCTTTATCATTTCCTCTCCTGGCTTAATGTCAAATTTTTCTGCAATTCTTTTTTGAAAAGACGCCAGGAGAAGATTTGAAAGAAGAAGGAACGATTTTTTCTCCTTAATAACTTTGATGATATCTTTATCCAGCCATTTGTCTTTTTGTCGAATGGACTGGAACCTGGCTTCGCACAGTTCAACACAGACCGTGTCAGGTTTTTCCGACTCAATAACATCGGCTACCAGCCGGACACTCTCTTTTGATACGTGTGCTGTCCCCAAAAGTATGATCTCTTTATCTTTAAATACAAGTCGATGTATGTTATTGGGGTTGTTTATCATTTGAATTCGGTATATGTATTTTGGCCGGTTAATGATTTGATAAACTCGTAAAAAGTCCGATTTAGACGGTTTCGTAAAAAGTTAAAATTCAAGGCGTGCAAATTTTGTAATGATGAGGCGTACTTTTCGTACGTTGAATGATTACGAAATGCAGCACAACGCAGAAGTTGGACTTTTTACGAAACCGTCAATGATTTTTTGATGCTGCTAACATAACTATTACACTTACCATGTCAATACAATCTAAAACTTGCAGAACTTAGGGGCTTCGCCCCGCCTGCCATTGCAAGGCACGAGCGGGCAGGCCCAATTGGAATAGTGGAATAATGGAGTAATGGAATAATGGGTTTGAAGGAGTTTTTTACAATTAAAATGGTTTATTTCCGCCCTTATCCCCAATATTCCAGTATTCCAGCATTCCATTCTTCCATGCCGACGGTATAAACAAGGAGCTATTACAAGATCTATATTTTCAACTAATTGTAGATTTTCCGAAACGTTTAATTGTGAGGAACTCTATTTATGACACACCAAATTCAACCGGATACCGGCAGCCATCTGATTATTAAAGAGCCGTATTATCTTGGGACAGGGAATGAGATCAGAATGTTTGAGGCTGCTTTTGACGCCAGGCTCCCGGTTATGCTCAAAGGGCCTACCGGGTGCGGCAAGACCAGATTTGTGGAATATATGTCGTATCATTTAAAGCGCCCCCTGATTACCGTTGCCTGCCATGAAGACCTGTTTGCGTCCGACCTTTTGGGGCGCTACCTCTTAAAAAAGGATGAAACCGTATGGGTTGACGGTCCGTTAACACGGGCCGTGCGCATGGGCGCCATCTGCTATCTGGACGAGATCGTTGAAGCTCGCAAGGATACAACGGTGGTAATACATCCGTTAACAGACATGCGGCGAACCCTTTCCATTGATAAAAAAGGAGAGATAATCCACGCCCATCCGGATTTTATGATGGTGATATCCTATAATCCGGGATATCAATCGGTATTGAAAGACCTCAAACAGAGCACGCGCCAGCGGTTTATATCATTAGAGTTCGATTATCCAGAAGCCGAAAAGGAAGCCGAAATTGTCTCCCATGAAGGGAATATCGATATGAAATCCGCTTTGAAATTGGTATCCTTGGCTAGAAAAATAAGAAGCATCAGAGAGCATGGCCTTACCGAAGGGGCCAGTACCCGGCTTTTAATTTATGCTGCTCAGATGATCAGGCGGAACATTCTGGTTCACGATGCGTGCCGGTCCGCCATATGTCTTCCCTTAACCGATGATGCCAGGCTTCAGGAAACCCTGAACGATTTGATTGAAGATATCTTTTAGTTTTAAAACAGGATTGATAGAGTTAAAAGCCGCATCCTTAGCCACGAAAACATCGGTCAGCTCAACACTTATGTGAGCTGGTACAAAAAGAACATGGCAACCGACGGTGACAATCCGTCCGTAGGCATTCTGCTCTGCACACAAAAAGACCACACCTTGGTGGAATACGCTCTTGCCAGCATGGATAACCACCTCTTTGTCTCCGAATACCAGCTCGAACTCCCGAAAAAGGAAAAGATGCAGCGGTTTCTGGAAAAGCAAATGAAGAAGGTAGCGGTGAGTAGTGAATTCAGATACACCCAAAAAAAAGTTGCCGGCAAATACATTGAACTTGAATTTGAAGGTTGGCGCAGAGGATATTATGGGCGTCTTCTAACATATGTCTTTGTTGATGGAAAAAATATCAACCTGGATCTGATTCGGAAAGGCCTTTCACCTTAATTATACAAAATATGGCCGGGGCCAGAAATATGATGCTGAATTTCGCACTGCCGAAAAACGTGCCAGGAATGAGAAACTGCACATCTGGGGTAATCCTGAACTTACAAAAAAATATTTAAGGCTGAAATCGAAGTGGAGTCAAAGGTCGTCTCAATATAGAAAGCCATGAGATATGTGGAGAAACATATTTAAGGTGAAATCTAACACTATTGATGTTGCCGGTATTGGACAGGTTTTATTTGAGCGCAGTATGCGGGCAAAACATATCAACATTTCTGTTAAGCCTTTCAGAGGCGTACGAGTAGCCGTTCCCTATGGTGTTTCATTTGATAAAGCCAAGCAATTTGCTCAATCCAAAAGGAACTGGATAAAAAAACATCTGTATAAAATGAGGCAGGTAGAAAAGGAACATGAAACCTTTTCAAAGCATTCGACTGAAATCAACAAAGCCAAAGCCAGAGAGAAACTTGTTAACAGGCTCAATAAATTGTCCGAGCAACACGGTTTTAGCTATAACAAGGTATTCATGAGAAACCAAAAAACCAGATGGGGGAGTTGTTCTTCCAAGAATAATATAAACCTCAACATGAAGCTGGTGAGATTGCCGGATGAAATGATTGATTATGTCCTTTTGCACGAACTCGTTCATACCAGGATAAAAAATCACACTAATGCGTTTTGGGCGGAATTGAATAAGTTTGTGGGGGATGCCAGAGAAATGAGCAAGAAAATGAAGGAATATAAAGTGTTTCTGATGTAATTTTACTTTGCACAATTCCAGATACTTACCATTCACAAGCCTTCTATCCAATCCGTTTATCAATTTCCGTACGTACGGAAATTATCAAATACTGCTTACGCAGAATTCTGCGGAAGCGATTTAGAATACCATCCCTGTTTTTTATCAAAATCCGTGATCGTCCAAATCTGTAAGACCGTCCAACATCGTCCGTTCTAACCAATTGATTTTATAGCATCTGGACGATAAGGACGATGAATTTTATTTAATCTTTCTTTTTGATTTCGTGCCTGAGTCTTGCATCAGCATAACACCAATATCGTTGAAGATTACTTTTGCAAATCGCAACTTATTAAATAAAGCTAATAATCCACCCTTTCTTTCAATTCCTTCCCACATTTAAAAAACGGAAGTTTCTTTGACTTGATTTGAACCTCTTCCCCGGTTTTTGGGTTCCGGCCGGTGTAAGCCTTGTATTGTTTGACGTAAAATGAACACAGGCCACGGATTTCCACCCTGTCACCGTTGGCTAGGGCGTTTGACATTTCATCAAAGAACAGGTTTACAACGGCCATAGCTTCGGCTTTTGTTAATCCTGCTTCCGTTTCGAGCGTTTCAATCAGATCTAATTTGTTCATATGCAAAACGTCGGGGTCGCGTATCGGGCAAACTGGGCATCGAGGTTTGAGAGCATTCTTTAAATTTAGAAAATCTCCAGACCAGTTGTAAGAATTTCCTTAGCCAGAGGATTGGAAATATCAAAATCGGATTCTCTAAATGCATGGGGTTCAATTCTGGTATCGAATTTTCTTCTAAGTTTCATTAACACCGATTTTCGCACCAATAATTTCCGATATTTATAAATAGCCGACATTTTTGATGTTAGTGAATAAATATTATAAAATCAAGTAGTTGCTTTTTTATCATTTAATCTGATCGGCAAAATATCTTATATGGAGTGAC
>JAUWLP010000053.1 GCA_030613575.1 Desulfobacteraceae bacterium | reverse complement strand
GCCGCAAAAGTGAAAGATGCACTCAAGACGAATAGAGCGCCTGCCAAAGGCTGATTGCGATAGGTTTTTGCTCGAGAAGTGGGGTTCATTTGACTCTTAAACACATTAATCCAAAGCATTCAATAACAGACCCGGAAAGTGAATACAACCGAAAAGGGAAACAAACGGGACGTCGCAGAACGTTCACAACTCTAAATTGATGTGATCTATATCCTGTTTTCTCCCTGCTGATATCATTCGTGTTACGCAAGAGTTCGTAACACCAAGATACCTCGCAACATCAGCCCCGGAATAACCGAGTTCCCTGACACCGATCCACGACATCGCATGCCTGGCTTGAGCGACTACCCTTCTTCGACCTTCTGACCGAAGTTCACCTATAGAGACATTGTATATGCGGCCGATACAAGGCTTGCAGAATTTAGGAATAAGTAAAACTTTTCACAAATTTTATGTAATTTATCCCACAATTTAAGATACTTTGCTATGAATCAGCACTGCTGTCCCCAAACAATAATTAGTATAACTATCTGATATTTATATTGTTATGCATAACTGCAAGATTGTGCATGGTTTTTGCATAGTATAGAAACATCTCGTAATTTCTACAATCTATTATAAATAAAGGTGTTGTTTAAACTTATTTATTTAACTTGGACATTGAATAATGGTGGAATAATGGAATCTTGATCTTAAAAGGAGGTAAGCCAATGGCATCAAATTTCCAAATATTTTCCTATAAAACCAGAGACAGCCTGCACCTGAAATTGTCTGGTGATTTTGACGGAAGTTCCGCCCATGAATTGTTCAACACGTTAATGAAGTATGATACCGGTTTTTGGGAAATATTTATTGACACTAATAACCTGAAGAACATCCATCCATTTGGTAGAGATGTCTTTCAAAAGAAATTGAGTAATTTAAAACAGCGATTCAACAATCTGATCTTTATTGGGGGAAATAAGCATAAAATTGTACCAAATTAGGAGCAGTCGCGTAGATTAATTTCGGCTGGTTTAGAATCCTTATATAATAACGTAATTAAATGCCACCCAACTTCAACACCATATAACAAAACCATGCGACGGCCAAGAGCCTCCAGAGGGTATACTTAAAAAAGGGAGTTTGAGGTGGCATTTAATAAATGGCTTTTCTGGTGTCCGTGCATCTTATTCTTTGGCCATCTGCAAAAAAAATACAAAAATATGATGTGTGCCCAGTTTAATAGCGACATTTAGAGAAGCTTTCATATTAAAATGGTTGGTATGTGCTATCAAGGGGACTGGCATATATCAAGAAAATATTCCAGGATCGGACGACTACACACTCAACAAAAGTGATGGCTCACCGAACCGGACGATGCCTTGAAACAAATGAAGCTTTCAAGGCAGTAAAGGCAGGGTCAGCAATGCCCCTGCCTTTTTTATTTTGCCCTGAAGAACCTGGTCCTTTTAGCCAGGATTCTTTACTGCTGATAATTGAATATATTCAATTGAAGATTTAAGGAATTCTTCCAATTTTATTAAAATCGTACAGATCTATAAAACTGATTCAACGTTTTTTTTCAAGTGATAAAAAGCTTTTTGGAAGATCAGCTCATTTCTTAGATCCTGACATTATATTTCATTTGACATTCAAACATCCTTATCATATTGCAATTAAAACAGATTCTCTTTCTGACAGTTGATCTCTATCTCGAATCAGTTTCCATTGTGAACAACTTTAAAAAGCTTATTTTATAACCGTTGAAAGTATATTAATGAAATGATTTATAACTGCATTTTGGTCAGATATAAATGCATCACTTGTCTTCTTTGCAAGCGTTTTATGTATCGTGTTGCCGATATAAAATTTAATCGTAACTGAAGGTCGTTCGAAATCGATTTAAACTATTACGAAAAAATCAGCAGGAGGAGATATTATGGCAGTGGGGGCGGCTTTCGATAATGAGAAATATATAACAGAACAGACATCTGAGATTCTTGAAAGGATTAATAAATTTGGCGATAAACTTTACCTCGAATTTGGCGGAAAACTTCTCTGGGACTATCATGCTTCCAGGGTCTTACCCGGATATGATCCAAATATCAAAATGAAGCTTCTTCAGAAATTGAAAGATAAAGCCGATATTCTTCTTTGCATTTATGCAGGGGATATTGAAAGAAAAAAAATGAGGGCGGATTTTGGTATAACCTATGACTCCGACGCCCTTAAATTAATAGATGATTTAATGGGATGGGAAATAAATGTCCTTGGTGTAGTCATTACCCGTTTTAATAACCAGCCCGCCGCTAAATTATTTAAGAATAAATTGGAAAGGAGAAACATAAAGGTCTATACCCATCAATATACAAAAGGATATCCTACAAACGTAGATTTAATCGTAAGTGATGAAGGCTATGGGGCTAATGAATATATTGAGACAGAGAAACCTCTGGTCATTGTTACAGGCCCTGGCCCTGGCAGTGGAAAGTTAGCCACATGTCTTTCTCAGGTATATCATGACTACAGGAGGGGAATAAAATCAGGATATGCAAAATTCGAAACCTTTCCCATATGGAATTTGCCCATTAACCACCCGGTAAATATAGCATATGAGGCAGCAACAGCGGATATTAAAGATTTCAACCTCATTGATCCATTTCATCTGGAAGCTTATAATAAAAAAGCTGTTAACTATAATCGTGATGTAGAAGTATTTCCTATCCTTAAAAGAATATTAAAAAAAATAAGTGGCGGTGAACCATTTTATCAATCACCAACAGATATGGGTGTAAATTTAGCAGGTTTTGCAATAACGAATGATGCGCTTATAAGGGAGGCTGCCAAACAGGAAGTGATTCGGCGGTATTTTCGATATCGATGTGAATATGTGATGGGATTAATGGATAGAGAAACCGTCCAGAGAGTAGAACTCTTTATAAAAGATTTTAATCTTGGACCCGAGTACAGGAGTGTTGTTGAACCGGCTCGTCGGGCCGCTTTAGAAGCGCAGGAGAGAAATAAGGGTAATGAAGGTGTTTATTGTGGTGCGGCCATAGAGTTAAAGGACGGAACTATTGTGACCGGTAGCAATTCCCCTCATCTTCATGCCGCATCCAGCCTTATTTTGCATGCTATTAAGCATATAACAGAAATTCCTGACAAGATTAAACTGCTGCCCCCAAATATCATAGAATCGGTTAAAAATCTCAAAACGGAAGTTTTAAATGAGAAAACCATCAGTCTGGACTTGATAGAAACACTTATTACTCTCAGTATCAGTGCAACAACAAATCATACGGTACAGTTAGCTATGGAAAAATTAATTGATTTGCAAGGTTGTGAAGTCCATATGACCCATATCCCCACTCCAGGAGATGAAGCAGGTTTAAGGCGCCTTGGCGTTAATCTGACCAGCGATCCTAATTTTTCAACAAAAGATCTTTTTGTTGCCTGAATATACCCTAACCCGGACAACTCTGACCTGGTCCACAAGACCAGGTTTTCAAGATCGAAACAAATAAAATACGAATGTCAAAGATGATGAATTCGTAAAAAGTAGAATTCATCACGTTTTAGGTTTTAAGATTTAGGTTTTAGGCAATTAAAATTAATTATTTTAACAGATACTTAAAACTTAATACCTAAAACTTAAAACGTCCGCAAAAAGTCGTATTTTTGACTTTTTACGAAGCCATCAAAGATGTGTTGATTTGTTTTAAAAAATAGGATATAGGGCTGTGGAATAATCGAAGAGGGTATAAAAATATGAATCAATGTGTTTTGCTAAATGCCGACTATTCTTTTCTGAATGTTGTAAACTGGAAAAGGGCAATGTGCCTGATCATAAAGGGTAAAGTGCAGGTTTTGAGGCATTCTGGAAGATTAATCAGAACTGCTGAAGGGCTTGCAGTTAAAGTTCCTGCTGTAATGAGGCTGATAAAGCTTATCAGAACACTTTACATAAACAGGGTCCCTTTCAGCAAAAAGAACATTCTTATTCGGGACGGATTCAAATGTGCTTATTGCGGCGGCGAAAAAAGAAAATTGACAATTGATCATATAATTCCAAAATCGAGGGGTGGCAAAACAGATTTCGAAAACTGTGTCTCTTCCTGTAAGTCGTGTAACAATAAGAAAGGAAGCAAAATTCCCTCGGAAGCCAATATGTATCTTAAAGTAAAAGCTTATCAGCCGACCATTGCCGAGTTCTTAAGATTGAAAGTCAAGAAACTGGGTATTAATGCAGTCCTTAAAGATCTTGGCGTATATTAGAACCGGTTCCAGGTCATGTTAAAAAAAACAGACTTTTCGGTTAAAATCAACGGGCCCGAACAAGATATTGTTCGGGCTTTTTGCTGAGCAACATCTGATTGAAACGCATCTATTTTCTTGACAGAAAGCGGTTTTGCAAGTACTTTTTGTAATCTAAAATCGAACTTGGTGCCTTTGTGGCGAGAAGAAAAAAAGTTTTGCCACAAAAAGCACAAAATTCACAATTAAGAAACTAATTTGGAGAATGCATGGACTATAAAAAGACGCTCAACCTTCCCGGTACAAAATTTCCCATGAAAGCCAGTCTTGCCAAGCGCGAACCCGGGCAGCTAAGCATCTGGGATGAGAATCGTTTGTACGAAAAGATCAGACAGGTTTCAAAAGGCCGTGAAAAATTTATACTGCATGACGGTCCTCCTTACGCAAACGGTCATATTCATATCGGTACGGCACTCAACAAGATATTGAAGGATATTATTGTCCGTTCGCGACAAATGGCCGGTTATGATGCTGTTTACGTGCCGGGATGGGATTGTCACGGGCTTCCGGTGGAACACAATGTTGAAAAAGAGCTGGGATCCAAAAAATTAGAAATGTCCCAGGCAGAGTTTAGAAGGTTATGCCGGGCTTACGCTGAAAAATATATAGATATTCAACGCGAAGAATTCAAGCGCCTGGGTGTCATGGGCGAATGGGAAAATCCGTATTTGACCATGAACTACGAATATGAAGCCACCATCGCGCGAGAGTGCGGTATATTTGCATCTCAAGGGAGCCTTTTCAGAAGCAAAAAACCGATTTACTGGTGCTGCTCATGCAAAACAGCCCTTGCTGAGGCAGAGATAGAATATCATGATGAATCATCACCGTCGATTTTCGTTAAATTCCCTTTAAAAGACGATTTAAGTGCCGAGATTCCCGATCTGACTGATAAAAAGGTTTTTGTAGTCATATGGACAACAACGCCGTGGACCATTCCGGCAAACCTTGCCGTAGCTCTTCATCCGGACATTATTTATGCCGCAGTTGATACGAAAAATGGTGAAGTGCTGATTCTGGCAAAGGAACTTGTGGAAAGCTGTATGAAGATCTTTGGTTTTTCAGATTTCTCCATACTTGCTGAAATTCGAGCTGACAGCCTTGAGCGAAAAGAGTGTCTCCATCCATTATATGATCGCAAGTCCATGATTATCCTGGGGCCCCATGTAAGTCTGGATGCCGGCACAGGTTGTGTTCATACCGCTCCCGGCCATGGACGTGAAGACTACGAGGTGGGCCTTTTGTACGATTTGGATGTTTATTCCCCTGTAGATGACAGGGGTTGTTTTACAGAAGAAGCCGATTTTTTCAGCGGCCAGTTCGTATTCAAGGCCAATAGGGATATCATTGCCAGGTTGCAGAAAAACGACTTCCTTGTTGCTCAAGAGACAATGGAACATTCTTATCCCCACTGCTGGCGCTGCAAACAACCTGTGATTTTCAGGGCCACACCCCAGTGGTTTATTTCCATGGACAAGACCGGCTTAAGAAAAAAATCACTTGAAGAGATTGACAGGGTCACGTGGATACCGCACTGGGGAAGAGAAAGAATCTACGGAATGATTGAAAACAGACCGGACTGGTGCGTATCCAGGCAGCGTGCCTGGGGAGTTCCCATAGCGATTTTTTATTGTGAAAAGTGTGAATCCTTGTACATAAACCAGAAAATAATAGATCGAGTATATACAAAATTTCAAGAGCATGGTGCCGACATCTGGTTTGAAAAAGATGCAAAAGAATTTCTTCCCGAAGATGCTGTCTGTCGGCAGTGCGGTAATACAACATTTGTTAAAGAGGATGACATTCTGGATGTATGGTTTGATTCCGGTGTAAGCCACGCCGCGGTACTTGAAAAGCGCCCAAATCTGAAATGGCCGGCCGATCTTTATCTGGAGGGAAGCGATCAGCACAGGGGATGGTTTCACAGCTCGCTCCTTACTGCTGTTGGTACAAGGGGGACGGCGCCGTTTGAATCGGTATTAACCCATGGGTTTGTTGTCGATGCACAAGGTAAAAAGATGTCCAAGTCTTTAGGAAATGTTGTTGCTCCGGATGAGGTCATCAAAAAGCACGGGGCAGAGATTCTCCGTCTCTGGGTCTCGGCATCTGATTACAGGGATGACATTCGCATTTCTGAAAACATCTTGAAACAGTTGAGCGATGCCTACAGGAGAATCAGAAATACGAGCAGATTCATGCTTGGAAATCTATATGACTTCGATCCTGGGAAAGATGCCGTCTCTTATGGTTCTATGCCGGAGATCGACAGGTTTGCACTGCACAGGCTTCAAGAGTTGACAGAGCGAACACTGAAAGCCTATGATACATATGAATTTCATATTATCTACCATGCGCTTTACAACTATTGCATTGTAGATCTTTCAGCGTTCTACCTTGATATCCTTAAGGACAGGTTATACACATCACCACCTGAATCAGCAGACAGAAGAAGCGCACAGACCGTCATTCACATTTTGCTGGACAACATGACAAGGCTCATGGCACCGATACTCGCCTTTACCGCAGAAGAGATCTGGGGTTTTATGCCGGGAAGTAAAGAAAATGCGTCGAGTGTTCACCTGACTTCTCTTCCCGCAGTAAATGAAGCATGGAAGGATGAAAAACTGGCGGAAAAGTGGGAACTAATCCTTGAGGTGCGCGGCGATGTCACAAAGGCTCTTGAAGAAGCCAGGGTTAAAAAGCTTGTCGGTCATTCACTTGATGCCGTTGTTACTCTTTATACGGATAATGACCTGTACGATTTGCTCTACCCGTATGAGAATGAATTAAGGTCCGTATTTATTGTTTCCGGGACCTCTCTGGTTAATGGGGGGAAACCTGCCGGCGCTTTTGAGAGCCAGAATATCGACAACCTGTCGATTCTGGTTGAACCTGCAACAGGTGGCAAGTGCGAACGGTGCTGGATATATGACCATTCTATTGGTACAAGTTCAGAACATCCAACGATTTGCAACCGGTGTCAGGATAGCCTTAAGGAATTGAAGATTGAAGATTGAAGATTGGTGATTTTCTTATAAGGAATATTATAAAGGTGTGTTCGAGTTTCTCTGGCTCAGGGGGGTCTGCTGTTACGCATAATAAATACCTAAAGCTTGCCGTCATCGCCGGTTTGGTAATTATTTTTGATCAAATAACAAAGGCCGTAATCCAGAATACCCTGCCGCTTTATCACTCAATTACAGTTATGCCCGGTTTTTTCAGCATTACTCATATTCATAACCCCGGCGGTGCTTTCGGATTCATGGCTAATAAAAGCCCGGGTTTGCGCAACTTGCTTTTTCTTTTTCTTTCATCATCGGCCATATGTCTGATATTCTACTTCTATAAAAGTACACCCAGGAAATATTCCCTGCTTTCAACAAGTTTTGCTCTAATTTTAGGAGGTGCTTTTGGCAACCTTATCGACAGAATTCGTTTTGGAGAAGTAGTTGACTTTTTAGACTTTTACATCGGGAACTATCATTGGCCTGCTTTTAATGTCGCAGACAGTGCAATCACTGTGGGAATTACTATATATTTATTCCATCTTATCTTTAAAAAGATGCCGGAGTGATTGACCATTTTGGATTTTGGGTCAGAACTCTTCAATTTTCAATAGTCAATTATCAATTGAAAACCATGCCTGAAATTAATTATAGAGAGCTTAGCAATTATTTGAAAGACAGGAAAGCCGGTGATTTCGCGCCTGTGTATCTTATCTACGGCCAGGAACTGCTATATAAAGATTCACTTGAGGCGCTTCTGGATGCATTGATACCTGCGAATAAAAGAAGCCTAAACTATGAACCGGTTGAGGGTACAAATGATAATATTAAAGGAGCAATCGAGCGGTCAAACACATATTCGCTTCTGTCAGGCACAAAGGTTGTTGCCATTTGTGATTCTAAAATATTCTATTCAAAACAGGATCAAGGCAGACTTCTTGAAAAGGCAAAAGAAGCATATGATACGGAGGATATTAAAAAGGCTGCAAAATATTTGGTAAGTCTTATGGGTCTATTAAATCTTTCATACGATGATGTGAGCAAGGCAAACAGAAGCAAAACAATTAAACTCGATATAGACCGTTTCGGTGATGACGAATGGATTGATAAAATCGTTAAGTTTTGCATGGAAAACAGCCTTCCCATACCTTCTGAAGAAGATAATGCCGCTCTTTTGCAAAAAGCCATAGAAAAAGGATTCCCAAAAGGGAACCATCTTATTATTACCACAGATATGGCTGATAAGCGCCGTAAACTTTTTAAAACCATTCGTGAACATGGTATGATCATCGACTGTTCTGTCCCCAAAGGGGATCGCCGGGCGGACAGGATGGCTCAGGAAGCGGTTCTTTCAGAAAGAATGAGCGCAATCCTTGATCAAGTGGGAAAGAGAATGGATAAGGATGCATACATGACCCTGTATGAAATGACAGGTTTTGACTTGCGTACATTTTCAAATAATCTTCAGAAACTTATCAGTTATGTGGGAGATAGAAAAAACATAACGGTCGATGATGTTGTGTCTGTTTTAAACCGTACAAAAAAGGACCCCATATACGATTTAACAAATGCCGTTGCAGAAAGAGACATCGAAAAATCGCTCTTTTTTCTGGATACACTTCTTGCCGATAATCTTCATCCGCTTCAAATTCTTGCTGCAATAACAAATCAGATGAGAAGGCTATTGCTCGTCAAGGGTTTTGTTGAAAGTCCTCATGGCCGGGAATGGCATGGCGGCATTCAGTTCCATGAATTTAAAAACAGGATTATGCCCGCTATCCAGGCTTATGACGCTGATCTTTTGGGACAGTTTGAAACGTGGGACCAAATGCTTTCAAAACAGACGGGAAAAGACAATCAACGATCAAAAAGCAAGAATGCAAAAAAGAAAAGTCGACCGGTTACAGATCTTGTTATTGCAAAAAGTTCGAAAAATCCTTATCCTGTTTACCAGATGTTCTTGAAGTCTGAAATATTTACCACGGATGAACTTATTGCTGTTTTTGAGTCACTGGGTCAAGCTGATTTGCACCTTAAATCCACCGGCAAGAAGCCCAGATTGATATTGGAAAAATTGATATTTTTTATTTGTCAACATCAAAATAAAGTTAACTAAAGCGCAAACGCCTCGCCGTTGGCTCTGCCTGGAGGAGGCCGGCTCGTACGGATAAGGGTTTTTAAAATGGGGTTTATAAAAGAACAACAAAAACGGCTGGCCATACGGTTTTTAAGCTGGCAATACGAGAAAAGAAATCTGCCCGTCCCGTCACGGATTGAACTTGAAAGACATGCGGCAGGGATCGTTGAGGATGCCCATCGAATAGCCCGTGAAAGGGGCCGCAACGTAATGTCGATTATAAAAGAAATGGTTGCGGATATAAAACGATAGGATATTTTGGCATCCTTTGTTTTGCTCTGAAAAACCTGGTCATTTGGGCCAGGTCAGAGGTAGATGGCTCTGCCTTGGAGTTTTGTGTCTAAAATCACAAATTCCAAGCACCAAATTCCAAATAAATCTCAAACTCCAAATTCCAAACCGGTTCAAAGCAATTGTTTTTTTGTTTGGGATTTTGAATTTCGGTCATTGTTATTTGTTTGTTTTTTGGGATTTGTTATTTGGAATTTCCACTAATTAAACAACTCTGTGAACGGATACAAAAAAATTATGAAACCAGTAGAGCCCGTGAACTGTTACAGTATTTCAGGCTCTGGTAGAGATCTTTGGCACGATAAGAACTGCGCACCAGCGGTCCGCTGGCAACTTCGGAAAATCCCATTTTAAGAGCCACCTTCTTCCAGTAATCGAATTCTTCGGGAGGAATAAAGCGTTCAACTTTCAGGTGTTCCCTTGTGGGCTGAAGATATTGGCCAAGTGTCAGGATGCTACACTTCGCGTCAAGAAGGTTCCGCAGTGTCTTTTCGACTTCTTCGGGAAATTCTCCTAATCCTAACATAAGACCTGATTTAGTGGGAATGAAAGAGTCGTATTGCTTAACCCGCTTTAGTAGTCCAAGCGAGCGACGGTAGTCGGCCTCTGGCCGAACCAGAGGGTAAAGACGCGGAACAGTTTCAAGATTATGATTCAAAACATGGGGATGAGCCTCCAGAACCGTCTGAAGCGCATCTTCATTCCCTTGAAAATCCGGGATCAAAACCTCCATAAGCGTATGGGGCATTCTTTCGCGGATTTCTTTAATTGTTTTTGCAAAAAGACCGGCTCCGCCGTCAGGAAGATCGTCCCTGGTGACAGAAGTTATGACCACATAGCTCAATCTCAGGCTTTGTGTGGCTTCGGCCACCCTGGATGGTTCTCTGGAGTCGGGCGGTCCTGACGGTCGTGCGTGGGCTACGTTGCAGAAACGGCAGTTCCTCGTGCAGCAGGGCCCCATAATCAGGAAGGTTGCCGTTTGTCGGGAAAAGCATTCCCAGAGGTTGGGGCATCGGGCCTCCTGGCAAACGGTGTGAAGCCGGCTTTTACTCAGCAGAGTCCTTACTTTTTCATAGGCGGGTCCTGTTGGAAGACGCCGTTTAAGCCAGTGGGGTTTTGAAAGCAGCTGTTTATGTTGCTGATTATGATTCATCAGTTTTCAATCACAAATAGTCAATTTGCAATTCCTTAAGGTTTGTCATAATAAGTGTAACCTCGAAAACAGCTTCCAGATGATGTTTTACCGTTTTGCGTACTTGACTCATGGATAATTTACGTGAAAGCTCGCGTTCCATAGAGGTTATCCCGGTATTCCGAAGACCGCAGGGATTTATCCACTGGAAAGGTTCCAGTGAGGTGTTGACGTTTAATGCCATGCCATGAAAGCAAATACCCCGCCGAATAGCGATTCCGATACTCCCCAGTTTATTGTTGCCGATCCACACGCCTCTGTTAAGGGGATTCCGTACCGCCTTGATTTCCCAGTCTGCAGCAGTTCGAATCATAACCTCTTCGAGATTCTCAACATAATGGACGACGCTCAGCTTAGCGGCTTGCAGATTAATGATAGGGTACATGACCAGTTGGCCTGGTCCGTGAAACGTAATATTGCCGCCCCGTTCCACCTGGATTACCGGAATGACTGATTTTTCAAGAAAATTTTCGGACACCGACAGGTTGTTAAATCCCCCCCGGCGGCCCAGAGTGAAAACAGGAGGGTGTTCCAGTAACAATACAACGTTTTCATGGAGAATTTTATTATATTTTGCATCCACAATATTACTTTGCAGATGCCATGCCTCCTTGTACTCTGTGGCAGGCATTTCGATACAGAGCCATTTTCGATCTGGCGTCGGGTCTTGAGCGTTTTGTATTGAGTTCTGGTAAATTGACATATTATGTTTTATCGAGAAATTGCAATACCGTTTTAGTAAATACCTCCGGGACTTCAGCCGGAATAGAATGGCCGATTCCGGTGAGGTGATTATGACGTCCACCACAAATTATCGCCAGCTGTTTGGCGTCTGATTCGTTTACGAGTAAATCATCGGAGCCCGAAAGAACCAGGACTGGGCGATGGACATTTTGTGCGATTTGGGACAATGGGGGATAAACAGTCATAGCCTCAAAATGGGCGATGAGTGCTGTTTTATGGTTTCGTCTGACCATGGCTTTTACTATATTGTCCAGGATTTTTTCTTTTTGCTTCAAAAAGTTTTCCCCGAAAGCAACCGGAAGCGAAACCCGGGCCAAAGTTTCAAGATCAGAACTTTTTAGTACTTTGAGCCATGACTTAAGAATCAGCCTGGCGCGACATGTCTGCCTTGCACTGACACTGCACAACACAAGCCGATCAACACATTCAGGTGAATGAACGGCATAGGCCAGGGCGACTTTCGCCCCATGGCTGAGTCCGATAAGATTTGTCTTTATAACCCTCAGATGTTTGAGTAATGCGGAGAAATCCTCGGCGTGACCCTCCAGCGATAGTTTCCCTTCTCCCAAATTGCTTTTTCCCTGGGCCCTGGCGTCATACATAAGCACCCGGAACCGGTCCTTAAAAGCCATGGAATGTGCTTTCCAGTATACCGTGCTTTGCATGGTACCGTTTAGAAAAGCGACAACCGGCTTTGATGATTCAAACCCTTGCGTTTCATAGAAGATAGAGCAACCGTCTTTTGTTTTAAAATATGGCATGTTAAGCTAACCCGGATAAACCGGAAAAGTTACAAGTGAGCTAAAGTTTGAAGTGAGCTAAAAGTTAATGAGTCGCTACGCTCCGGCTTCTATAAAAATTGGCAGTATTCCTTAACTTTAGGCACTTTAGATCACTTTAGATCACTTCACACTTAATTGGCTAAGCATTTTTTCTGCCAGAAAATACACAAAATTTACAAATAAGCGCCTAAATAGAGTTAGGTTCGAATGGATGAATGATCATTCATTCACTTAACAGAGAATGCATTGAATTGTCAAGAAAATACAACGGCTTTTTAACCAGCAATAAAGAACATTAAATATCTTTTATATTCAATATAATAAAAAACTTAAGAGGGGAAAAATCATGTTAAAACTAATGCCTTTTCAGTGTTTGCCCACAGTATAATATATAATGAATAATTGTTCATTTTGATGAAATAGGCATTGCCAAACATAGTCGTTTGCGGTTATAAAACCTAACCCGGACACGGACAAGCCGGCCTCCGGCTCGGAGAGCCTACAGCTCGGAGAGAACCAAAAATATTTGCCACAAAGACACTAAGACACAAAGGATATATTTATTATTCTTTCTTCGTGCCTTGGTGCCTTAGTGGCAGAATGGAAAAAGTTTTGCCACAAAAAGCACAAAATTTACAACTAAGGAACTAAAGCCTGCATTAATTTTTTTTAGAAAGGACAGCATCATGGCAAAAGAAAATGACGTTGTACTGATATATCTTGAAGATCAACCCATATCATTCGCCAGAATAGAAGAAATTTCTCCTGATGTTAAAAAGGACTGGTACCATGTTAAAATACTTATGTTTCAGATGCCCCTTCAGGTGGCAACCTGGATCCTGCGGGATATTTATATCCAGGGCCAAGAGTTTACCATGGGCGGCAAGAGGGTACGTCTGGAGCCGGTAGTTTGTCCCAAAGCGCCTGATTCTTCCGGAGAAAAACAAAAAAAATCTGAAACACCGGATGCCGGAAAGGTTATATCATTAGCAGATCTGAAGAAAAAATAAAAATAAGATTTTTTCATGAAACCATCAACTCAAATTGTTATTTCTGCCTCACGGCGGACCGATATCCCGGCATTCTACATGGATTGGTTCATCAATCAGATTGATAAGGGTTTTTTTGAGGTTATCAATCCATATAACCGGAAAAAATCCAGGATAGCAGCAACCCCCGACAACGTTCACACCCTTGTATTCTGGTCAAAAAATTTTGGTCCCTTCATCAAGGGCGGATTCGGCCAACAGCTTTCGGCCATGGGATACAATCTTTTTTTCAACTTTACCATAAATTCGAATTCTTCCTTGCTTGAGCCTCGTGTGCCGCCGCTAAACCAATGTCTTGATCAATTAAAGGAACTCTGCCGGGATTTTGACGCCGGAGCGGTTAACTGGAGATTTGATCCCATCTGTTTTTTTAAATTCCATGAAAAAGAAGTTCAGGACAATTTGAATGATTTTTCCCGGATTGCCGCCAGGGCTTGCCGATGCGGTGTTACAAGATGTATCACAAGCTTCATGGACCATTACCCAAAGATTAAAAAAAGAATCGCCTGCCTGCCCGGACTTTCGTTTGTGGATCCGCCGCTGAAAATAAAAAAGGCAATTTTAATGAAAATGGAAAAAGAACTTTCCGAAAAAAATATTGATCTTTTTACCTGTTGTGAAAAAGACGTACTCAACGCCCTGCCCGCAGATTCAAACATAAAAAAAAGTTCATGTATTCCAAACGATGTTTTAGTGGAAATTTTCGGGGGCAATCTTAGTTTTAAAAAAGATGCCGGCCAGAGGGTAAGGCACGGATGCGGATGCATGGTGTCGGTAGATATAGGATCTTACCACCTGCACCCATGCTATCACAACTGCCTGTTTTGCTATGCCAATCCGACTTCCAAAAAAAAGTTGCAGATAAAATGAAAATAGGTTCCGTTACACTCGATAATATCACGGTTTTAGCCCCACTTGCAGGTATTACCAATCTGCCCTTCCGGCTACTGGCCAAAAAAGCGGGTTGTGCACTGGTCTGCTCGGAAATGATCAGTTCTAACGGTCTGGTTTACAACTCGGTCAAAACACATGAATTGCTCCGCAGCCATCCTGCAGAGAAACCCTTGTCCGTTCAGATATTCGGTTCGGATTGTTCGCTTATGGCCGAAGCTGCAAACATAGTTGAATCCTCAGGGGCCGATATCCTCGACATTAACCTTGGCTGTGCGGTAAAAAAAGTGCTAAAAACCGGTTCAGGTGCGGCCCTTATGAAAGAACCCCAAAAGGTAGAAACAATTCTTAAGGCAGTCCGTAGAACGGTAAAAATTCCGTTGACCGTAAAAATAAGAACCGGATGGGACAATTCCGGCGCCCAGGCCTTAAAAATAGCTGAAATAGCTCAAGCATGCGGTGTGGACGCTATTACAGTGCACCCGCGCACGGCAAATCAGGGGTTCCGGGGCAAGGCCGACTGGTCTCTGATTGCCGCTATTAAAAACACGGCTTCAATCCCTGTAATAGGAAACGGAGACATCGTAAGGCCTGAAGATGTGTTAAGGATGCAAAACCAAACCGGATGTGACGCCGTCATGATCGGCAGAGCTGCCGTGGGCAACCCCTGGATTTTTTCTCAGGCACTTGAGCTAATCCGGGATAATAAAGTCTCTTTCCCTGATCCATCCCGGCGTTTTGAAGTTATGACTCAATATCTTAAATCTTCTGTAACATACTTTGGAGAGGAACGGGCGATCCGGATGATGCGCAGCCGGCTCGGGTGGTTTGTCAAAGGATTACGTTACAGCAGCAGATTCCGTGAATCGATCAAGCAGATTTCGACCGAAAAAGATGCCCTATTCCAAATAGAACAATATAAAAAATTGACGTATTGTGACTTTTTACGAGACTGTCAAAATTATTATTGACAAAATAAAGTGATTAAATCAGTGTTGTTAAAAAAAACACTAGAGAGAGTTACCATGAAAAATCAGCCGACTTTTGCTTTGGCGCTTATGTTTCTGTTGCTAATTCCTGCTGTTGGATTTTGTAATGAATATCGGGACCAGGACGTTGTCGAGCAAAAGACACAAGGGGTCATTAACTGGAGCAG
>JAUWLP010000125.1 GCA_030613575.1 Desulfobacteraceae bacterium | reverse complement strand
CAATTGCGGTTCTTGCCAATACATAAAATATTACGTGATATCTCAGCAGGTAACTTGGTTTTTTTGGTATGCTTTGATCTTTTCAATCAGCACCGGTACAAACTCCCTGCAGTCGTCAACCACGCCATAATCGACCTGATCAAAGACCGGCGACTTTGCGTCATTGTTAATTGCCACCATCACCTTTGCTCCAGTGATGCCCACCATGTGCTGCTGCTCACCTGACAGCCCCACCCCGATGTAAAGCTCCGGGCTGACCATCCTACCGCTCTGCCCGATCATCGACTCCAGCGGTGCCCAGCCTTCATCAACCACCGGGCGTGTGCATCCCAAGGCTGCGTTGAGCGCATCCGCCAGATCGGCGATTTGCCGCCACCCATCAGGATCGCCCGCCCCGGCGCCACCGGCAACAACGATGGCAGCGGATTCAAGAGGAATTTCATCCGGTATTTGATGGACAACTTCCAGGGTTTGTAAGCGCGGGGACACATCCTCCGGCACCGCGACTGGGATGATCTCTCCGGATCGGTCTTGGTCCGGCTCGGGCATGGGGAAAACCCCGTTGGCGATGGCGGCCATTTGGGGACGCTTTTGCGGGCAGATTATCGAAAGCAACCCCCCATATGCCGGAATGCGCTGTTCTAATATGTTGTTTTCATCGAGCACCAGGTCGGTGCAGTGTGCGGTCAGGCCGGTTTGCAGCCGAGCGGCCACAAGCGGTGCCAATTCTCGGCCCATGGCGGTGGAACCGAGTAAAATGATTTCCGGTTCATGCTCCTGAGCAAGGCGGACGATCGCCTGGACATAGATTTCGGGCTCGTAAAATGCCAGCTGCGGGTTGCTGCCCAGAAACACGCGATCGGCACCGGCGGCAAACAGCGGCCGGACGTGGTGTTCCATCAAGTTCCCGAAAAGCAAGGCTTCCGCGGTTGTGTTCAGTCCGGCGGCCAGTTTTTGCGCCTGGCCCATAAGCTGCAAAGATACGGTTCGTATGCGACAGTCCCGCTGCTCGGCAATAACCCAAACAGGACCATATACGTTTTTCATCATTACATCCTTTCTTCTATACTACCCCGGAATCCACCATCTTCCGGAGCAGTTGTGCGGCCTTTTCCTCGCGCGTACCTGTAAGAATTTCCACTTCCCGCTTGCTCTCTGTGGTGGTCAGTTTGGAAACAATCGTCGGTGATCCTTTCAAACCTACCGCTTCCGCCGGCACACCAAGATCATCGATCTCCCAACGGACGATCAACTTTTTACGGGCTTTGATAATTCCTGAGAAAACAAGGGCTCGCGGTGTATTCAGCTCGCGAGTAACCGTGAATACCGCCGGCAGCTGCACCTGCATCAAACGGTATCCATGCTCCAGGCTGGCTTTGACTTTCCACTGTGGACCCCGGCATTCCACTATTTCTTCGACCATGGTCACCACCGGTAGACCTAAAAACATAGCGATCTCCGGGCCGACCCATTCGGTACTTCCGTCGCTGCTGGCCATTCCACAAAAGACCACATCAACCGGTCCGATTTTCGCGATCGCTGTAGCAAGCGTATAGGCGGTGGCATAGGCATCGGCACCGGCAAAAGCCCGATCGGAAAGCAGAATTCCCTGGTCGGCGCCTAACGCCAAACATTCCCTGACGATCCCCTCCGCATCCAGAGGTCCCATGCTGAGTGCCGTTATATGCGCATCAAACTGCTCTTTGAGTTCAAGGGCTGCCTCCATTGCGTTTTTATCAAGGGGATTCAAAACCAGCGGGACCTCACATCGCATGAGGGTTTTGGTAACGGGATCGATTCTGATATTGCAGGCTTGCTGTGGATCAGGAACCGCTTTAACACATACGACGAGGTTTATCATTGGACAACCCCTTTCTCTGATTTGGGTTTTTACGAGACCGCCAAGCTTTGAGTGTCCTAAGAAAGCACCCAGCGGGCAACGATGACTTTCATGATATCAGAAGTGCCGGCCGAAGGCCCGAGCACGAAGGAGTCACGCAAATAGCGGCTGACCGCATATTCTTCCATGCAGCCGTACCCCCCGTGAATATCCACGGCCATTTTTGCTGCTTTCTGCGCAGCTTCCGTAGTAAAATACTTTGCCGCCGCAAATTCGTTGCTTGAACGCCCGCCTTTGTCTTGAATGGCGGCGGCACGGTATCCCAACAGGCGGCCGGCTTCCAGATCGATCTTCATTTCGGCCAGCTTGTTCTGAATTGTTTGCAAATTGCTTATAGGTTTGCCGTACAAGATGCGCTCGTTGGCAAACTTTACCGATGCTTCCAGGCATGCGGCCTGAAGTCCCAGGGCACAACCGACCATGCCGCCTCTGCCCACATCACCAATGGCACTCAAAGCAACACGCATGCCTTTTCCTTTCTCTCCCAGCAGGTTTTCACCGGGAACACGGCAGTTATCAATGGCCAACTCTCCGGTATTACAACCGCGCATACCTAATTTATGCTCTTCACGGGTAGGCTTGAATCCTTCCATTCCTTTCTCAAGAATAAAGGTTGAAAACGCTTTGGGATTTTCGTTGTCCTTAGCCAGAGTAGTAATTGTGTCGGCAATATGAGAGTTGGTAATGAAGCATTTGCGTCCATTGAGAATATAATCATTTCCTTCTTTCCGATATGAGGTACGGATACCGGTGGGATCTGACCCCCCTGTCGCCTCGGTAACAGCCGTCGATGCCAGTCGCTCACCTTTGGCCAAGGCGGGAAGGTATTTCTTTTTCTGTTCCTCGGTGCCGAATTTAATGATCGGCTCGATACCCAGGGCAAACACCTGGAGCATCATGGCTGTGGCTACAGAAACTTTGCTGATTTCTTCTAGGGCGATCAACCGGACGGTATATCCCAAACCCAGCCCGCCGTATTCTTCCGGTATGGTCAGGGCCATCATTTCGGCCTCGCCCAGGGCCTTTACAACCTCGTCGCAGACCTCACCGGTTGCTTCCATTTCGCCAACCTTTGGGGCAACCTTGGTTTCTGCAAATTCGCTGGCGGCCTTTCTGAACATCTCCTGCTCTTCTGTGAAAGTAAAATCAATCATTTTTTTGCCTCCTTTGCTAACAATATTAGGGGTTCTCGTTTTGTAAACAACTTTCCAAAACTTTTAATGATAATTGCAGCAGCCATTGAAGATCAGAAATTCTATCTGCCGATGCCGTTTTTTCAGGTGCTCACTGCATATGCAGGTTGAGGGGACCGACCTGTCGGTCTTAATCTTACCAAAAAATTTGCTGCATGATCCGTGCTCAAGGAACGGGTTTAGGGTTTTAATTTCTCAAGATAATCGATCAACGCGTGGACGGTTTCTCTCAGGCCGGCGTCCGATTTTTCCACACCATAGTTCACGGAAGCCCCCAGTATGCCGGCAAAGAGCATTTCTGTGACGGCTTGGGTATTGACATCGCTGCGCAGTTTGCCGGTGGCTTTACCTGCTTCCAAATGTCGTTGTATAAACCGTTTGAAGCCAACCCAGCCTTTGTTGATGTCATTGGCAAGATGGGGACGTTGATCGACAAGCTCAACCATGAGGGTGATAAAAACACAGCCTCCCGGAAAATTTTCCGAATCTTTCAGATACCGATCGCAAAAGTTTTCAAGGAGCTGCTTGATCTTGTCCACCGGGTCTTGGATTTGATCCAGCCCGGCCAGGTTCCGGTCGCGCCAGATTCTCCGGGCCTCATCCATCACATGAAAGAAAAGGGCTTCCTTACTTTGGAAATGGTTATAGAACCCGCCCTTGGACGTATTGGCCGCCTTTAGAATGTCCTGAAGGGAGGTGCTCAAAAAACCTTTCAGGGAAAACAGTTTTAAGGACTCGTTGATGATCTTGTCTCGTAAACTCATGGAATCAACCTTTGCGAAAAGAGAGACAAACCGGTCGGTCTTAATAATTTGCTAACTTACCGTCAGACAGTTGTCAAGCTTTTTTGGGAATTCGGTTGTTTTTATTACTATTGTCCGGGGGAACTTCTTAATTCCGGCATTCCAGTATTTCAATAAATAGCCTGCCGGCACTTATAAGGGACATATTAGGTGATATTTATCTTATGTCAGTTCAAGTAAAATCCTATTTTGGGCCGTTGTTAAATCATCTTCCGTCCACCAACAGTTTAATTCATAAAACCTCGACCTTTTCCTTGACCAAGCCATCAACAAAAGAGATCCGCGTAACCTTTTTCTGGCGGCTCCCCCGCGAATCAGTACCGCTGCTCGCAGTCGCAAAATCACAGTCATGCCAAACAACACCCAAAGGCAAAGCCTTTCTGTCATTTAAAGTGAATTTCCAGGTGATCTCCTGGGTCTCGGGCGCAACACGGTCAATAGTTTTTTCCACATAGATCCCGAAACCAAATAACAGACCATCCTCGTCAAGCACAGCATCAGACCTGCCAATCGTCACGCCATCCCTCAGAACCAACGAATCAAAATCCTCACCAAAAACCTCGTAGTAGCTCCCAGTGCGACTCCACCGGCTCAAACTGAAAACATAAGGAAAAACACTGCTCACAATAAAAACAAGCTCCCCTCAGACTCCAACTTTATATCCCTACGAGTACTTTTCTTAGATCTGGCGTCAAAGGCAAAGACATGATAAGGCTCATCCATGAATATCCATCTTAAAGATTCAAGCACACTAATGGAATAGTCAACGAACATGGTGTTGGATTTCATGGTAGCTCCTTTGGCCAGAATTTCAATTGAACACTATTCAACATACGTGCCAAATTCTGTTTTGTGATTATAAAATGGCAAAGATTCTTATATGACAGTTGTTCATGGGAATTTATTTAAAAAGTGTACGGGATTATAGATGCCGGATGAAATTAAAAAATGCACAGAAAAATGTGCACGATGCACTGTTTTTTGGGCATGACTCTGGTGGTTTAAGGTTGTGGATGTTTATTCAGGATGGTAAAATATGGGTGCAAATTGTCACTTTTAAGCTGGCTATAAATTGAAGAATTTGGCTAATGATATTATAGATATATTTCGATTAATAAAGGCTGAAAGTTCGATATCACAACTTCTGAACCGACTTTTAAATTCAAAATAGCCGCCTTTTTTGTTAAATCGAGAGTTAAATAGCGTCTTTGAGTTTCTTGCCAGCCTTGAATGTTACAGCATTTCTTGCCTTGATTGTAATGAGTTCGCCTGTTTGAGGATTGCGTCCTTTTCGAGCTTTCCGACGAACTTTTGCAAAGGTGCCAAACCCTACTAACGTAACCTTTCCATCTTTTTTCTTAAGAGCTTTTGTAACATTAGTCATAAAAGACTCCAATACGGCTCCGGCTGCAGCTTTGGTGATTTTCGCATCCTTTGCCATTGTTTCAACTAATTCTGCTTTTGTCATCTGTTTCCTCCCCTGTTTGTTTTGAGTTGATACATAATAACCCTTGTTTCTTAGACAGTTATTGAATAAAAATTAATAAGTGATCTTGGGTGTAATAGATGTTTATGAGAAAGGGCAGTTTCAGGCAAAACCACCCCTTCCCATATAATAAGGAGGCATAGGCAGGAGCTGCCAAGTAAGATGGGCCAGCTTTCCTCCAATCAATTTCATATAATAGACTATTTCCAGAAGTCAAGACTGAATTAATGGGCATTAAATACGTATGTAAAATACCTAATCAATGGAGAGATAAAAGGTGAGACCTGAGGTTTGCCCTCTTACGCTCTAAACCAATCTTTCTTCGTATGTTTTTCCGGTGAGTCTCAACGGTCCTCGGGGATACGTTCAGAAGTTCTGCTATCTTCTTGGTGGGGCTGCCATGCCTTACTAGATTTGCTATCTGGATTTCTGTGGGTGTCAGGTTTAAATATTTTAGAGACATTTTTCGAGTAAATGGAGATATAATTTCATTCAAATTTGATTCTATAATACTCAAAAAAGCTTCCTGTTGATCATCCAATTTGGTTTTTTTGATTTTTTCAAAATATGGCACAACCAGCTCTTTTACGTTCGTCAATACATTATCTTCTAGTTCTGTCTTATCTTCTTCCCTTTTCTTCAACAGAACTTTCATTGCAGTATTTATTTCTTCAAGACTATTTTTCTTGATTTCCAACTCTCTGGTTCGTTCCTTCACCCTATATTCAAGTCTATCGTGTGCCTTCCTTAGCTCCTCTTCTGTCTTTTTTCGATCAGTGATGTCTGTGAAAGTGGCAATGTAACCTTGTAATTTACCTTCAGCAGATAACAAAGATGCTCCACAGATCACCACATAACGTCTCCCGCCTCTTTTTCCGACAATTTCGACCTCATAGCATGAACCTTTGCCCTCAAATCGTCTGGCGCGTTCACGATCTATCGTTTCAAGGCTTTTACGGGTAAAGAAGGAATGATAGGTCTGACCGGAAAGCGCTTCAGGCCCCTCAATTTCAATCATGGAACACATGACAGGATTAATATACGTTGTATAGCCTTCCAAAGTGATCTCCCAAAAACCGACCATGCTGTTTTCAGATAGTGACCGATACCGCTCCTCGCTCTCCCGTAAAAGCTTTTCAGTTTGCTTAAGAGTTGAGATATCAGTAATCACCGAAAAACTGCCCTTGAATTGACCGTTATCATTAAATATAGCTTGTGGCGACATGATTGTCTGAATCTTCCTGCCGTCTTTACATGTCCATTCAAGCTCGTAAGATTTAACCTCATCATTTCTGCGCTTATCTATCTGTTCTTTCAAAATTTGTTTGTTTCTCTCATCGAGAAAATAAGTAACTGGTCTCCCAACAAACTCATCTGATTTGTAATTCAACATTTTGCAAATTTTATCATTTACATATGTTGTCAAGCCGTTTTTATCTTGTATCCCCAAACCATCGCTCATTGTCTCAACCAAAAGGCGGTATTTCTCCTCACTCTCCCGCAAGTCCTCATGGGCCTTTTGAAGTTCATTGTTATACTTCTCTAATTCAATTTGATAAATCTGGAGATCCTCAAGCAGATTGCGTACATCCATGGGCGGAATTTTTTTAATAACGGCAGGATTTTTATTAAGCAATTCTTCTGTCCGCTTTCGAAGCTTGATAGGTCTCTTTGGTTTGGCTTTGCTTTTTTTCATTGGAGGACCTTTCTATAATAGAGGCTAACTGATCGAAGTGACAAAACATTATAGAGAGAAATAAATCGTGAGAAAGATCAGCAAAATAAGAGTTGTTTCACAATGGAAACTGAGTAGAGATAGAGAACAGATTTCAAAAGAGAATCTATATTAAATCAAGTATTATAAAGATGGTTGCGTGTCAAATGATAAATTATATAACATTTCAAATATTTAGATGCTACATAATTAAACTGGCTACATAACTTGCCAGTATCTGACTTCAATAACCCAAAATGCCCAATCTAGACGCATACCATATCTTGTAGTTATGCCAGCTGCTAAAAAATTAGAGATATCATACCAGATAAATTATATATCACATGATGTCAACGCGTTGCGATTTATTGAGATACCATAGAAATCTTCTTTTTCAAAACTTGACTTAGATTCCCAGTATCTCAAAAACGGCTGACTTACAGATATCATACATTTGTCGAGGTCAATTCTAGTAAATTCTATTTTTGATACCGGCTACAGTCGTGATCTTTTTCTCCGCTCTTTGTGAACAAGTGCTAATTTATCTATTATGGCATCGGTTACAAAATCCTGGATAGTCATTTCTTTTTCATCACAGAAGATCTTTACTCTTTTAATTAAACCTTTCGGTAGCATGGTGTTAAGCATCTTAGTTTCGGTTTCCTCCGGAGTCGGATTCTTTTTCATGTTCCCCTTTCGCATCTTTTTTGATATAAATCTTTTTATTCCTTCTATTTAATGCTCGGTTTATGCCTTCATATACACACCTTTTCCAGCAGTTTTAATCTTGCCCTGCTTTTTCAAAATCTTAACATTGTCGTATATTTTTCTTTTATTGAAACCGGTCTTTTTCATCAGTGTAGAGACATCAACGCCCTTTCTGTATCTTTTGATGAAACCAAAAACAGTATC
>JAUWLP010000069.1 GCA_030613575.1 Desulfobacteraceae bacterium | reverse complement strand
TGTGCAACACGCACCAGAGAAACTATGAAAATCGGCGAGCTTATTGCTGAAGGGATTCGATTTTCAGGTCATGAAGCAAATGTTGTAAAAGTCAATGACGTAAAAAAGGAAGCAGACCTGCAAGGTTATGATGCCCTTGTTTTTGGATCGGCCACTTATCACGGCGATATGATCCAGGGAATGAAAACCATGCTTTTTCTGGCTGAAAAAGCAGGCCTTGAAGGAAAAACAGGCGGTGCATTCGGCGCATTCGGCTGGAGCGGAGAAGCGCCTGGCCGTATTTTTGATACCATGGAAAATATTTTTAAGATGAACATGGTCAGCAGCCCTTTAAGGCTTAAATCGAGCTCTCTTGGCGGGGGAATTCAAATGGCCCAGGATTACGGCCGTGAAATCGCCGAGAAACTATAAGTGAAGTCCCAAGGAAATCTTTATAGATAAAATCTATCAAGTTAAATAGGACGCAGATTTTCGCAGATATACACAGATAATATTGTTATTTTGCAATTTAAGAATCTTGATAATCTGTGTTCATCTGTGTCCAAAAAAGGAAATTCCTATACTATTAAATTATTAGCGGCGCAGCCGCGTTATATAGAATCGCGAAGCAATTATATCAAAGGAGAATATTATGTCTACACCAAAGCATTGCCCGGGTTTTCAGAATTTCAAGACGTTGACATCGTTTTCATGCAAATGTCCCAACTGCGGTCAAGAAGTTGAAATCTTTTCTGATGAGTTTGATAAAACCCATATATGCAGTGGGTGCAACCAGGAGATAGATTTTACACAGTGCAAATTAGAAGGAGGGGCGTAAACCTGAATATCCGGTTTTGGAATTAACCGAATTGATAACAGGAGATGATTCATGAAATCCAAAACAATCTTATTCCTCATCATTTTTGGGATAGTATTTTCAGTTGCTATGGCAGCTGAAGTCCAAAACAGAGGGGCGCCTAATATTACGCTTGAAGGAGGCAAAAAAGGTAATGTTTATTTTCCCCACCATATGCACCAGGACAATTTAAAAAACTGCAACGCTTGTCATGATCTTTTTCCGCAAAAAGCTGGAGTTATTCAGGATTTAAAAAATCAGGGAAATCTGGAAAAAAAACAAGTCATGAATAAAAAGTGCCTTAAGTGCCACAGGGCAAAGAAAAAGGCAGGGGAAGAAGCAGGCCCAACCAAATGCTCGGAATGTCATATTAAATAGTTTCCATCCATAAATGGCTATTTTTCCGATGAGCGGCGTTCTCCGCGGGTTTCCGCCCTCGACGTACTTCAAGTACGCCTCGGGCGAAAACCCTTGTGCGGCCTTGCTCATCGAAAAAATCCCTCATTTACAAATTGGAAACTACTTAGTGCTCAAATGTATTTATGGATGGGCACTAATTAGCAGAGTTTGATGGCTTCGTAAAAAGTCAAAAGACGACTTTTTACGAACGTTTTAAGTTTTAGGTGTTAAGTTTTAAGTATCTAATAAAGCTATAAAACATATCTGCCTAAAACCTAAATCTTAAAACCTAAAACCGATGAATTCGACTTTTTACGAATTCATCAAGTGTATATCAGTTAAAATAGTTGAAAATTCTACGTCGATCCCTTATAAGGGAAACACTATAACTAAATTCTGCAGATTTTAGTTTAAAGTAAAGGAGGCAATTCATGGCAATAAGTAAAGAACTGCTTGATATTCTTGCCTGTCCCAAATGTAAGGGCGACATATATTTAAATGATACAAAAGACGGGCTTATATGTGATGCCTGTAAACTTTTATATGAAATAAGGGATGACATTCCGATTATGCTGATCGACGAGGCTAAGCCCTTAGACGTTTAGTCTGTGATTATGAGCCGACCTCAAACGCCAAAGCCCGCCAAGTTGGTAATAGGTTTTTTTCTAAAGGAAAAAAAACTGGTTGTTCCTGTGGTAAAAGCACTTATAGAAAAATTTGGCCCTGTTGATATCGTAAGTTCATGGTTGCCATTTAATTTTACCACATATTATGAACCAGAGATGGGAAAGCCTCTTTTCAGACGGATGCTTGCGTTTGAAACGCTGATCAAGCAGAGCGCCCTGTCAGAGATAAAGCTGATTACTAACGATCTTGAGCTGGAGTATTTAAAAAACAGCAAAAGAATGGTCAATTTGGATCCGGGTTACATGCTGCGGGAAAGGTTTGTGCTTGCCACCGGCAAGAATTTCAGTCACAGGATATATATCGGGCAACGTATTTATGCCGATTTAACCCTGATTTATTCTAAAGGTCGGTTTATAAAATTACCATGGACATATCCGGATTATGCCGAGCAAAACATGCTGATTTGCCTTGAACGGATACGGAATAAATATGTGATCGATTTAAAACAGGCATAGGATTTTAAAGGCGAAAAAAAATGCTAAAGAGTATGACCGCATATTCAAAATCGGAGAAGACCCAAGAAAAACTTACGGTTCTGATTGAAATCCGTTCATACAACAGCAGGTATCTTGATTTTTCATTGCGTATTCCCCATGGATATCTTACACTGGAAGAGAAGATAAAAACCTTAATTGTCGGCAAGGTTGCAAGAGGCCGCATAGAGGTTAATCTGCAAGTCAGGGACGATTCCGGTGAGGCATATGCCTTTGAGATAAATACACCCAAAGCCAGGGCATATTATGATAGCCTTGTCCAATTGAAAGAGAAATTTAATATTAATTCCAAAATATCGATTGACCTTCTTGTGAGTGAGGGAGGTATTATTAAGCCTGCCGAGGTTGATTTTGATATGGAAGAATGCTGGCCTGTTTTTGAAGATTGTATTAATGAAGCTATAGACAACCTTATTGCCATGCGAAAAAGGGAAGGAGATTTTCTTGAAGCAGATATTGTTGCCCGACTTGACGGTATAGAAGAAAGTGTTGACCAAATTCAGAAAGAATCGAGCGACCTTTTATCTCATTACCAGCAGCGTCTTAAAGACCGTATCGCTGCTTTAACCAAAGGGATTGTAGAGATAGATCCTGATCGGATAGCACATGAAGCGGCTTTTCTGGCTGACAGAAGTGATATTTCCGAGGAAGTTGTAAGGGCTGCAAGCCACATCAAACAGTTTCGAACAATTATGAATTCAGCAGAACCTGCCGGCCGAAAACTTAATTTTTTGATGCAGGAGCTTAACCGTGAATTCAACACCATGGGATCTAAGACGGACAATACAAATGTATCCCATATTATAGTCGAGGTAAAGTCCGATCTTGAAAAAATTAGAGAGCAGTTACAGAATGTAGAATAATATGGTTCCGGTTTATCCGGGTTAGGGGAGGATATATGGATCAGAATCTTTTGAATATCGGTTTTGGAAATACAGTGGTTGCTGAACGAGTTGTTGCTATTGTGTCTCCCAATTCAGCTCCTATAAAACGTCTTAAAGATGAGGCCAAAGATGAAAAACGTTTGATAGATGCAACACACGGCCGCAGAACCCGTTCCACCATTGTTATGGACAGTAATCATATCGTTCTTTCCGCAATACAAGCCGAAACAATATCACAGCGCTATTCAACACTCAAGGCTTCGGAATAATCGATCATGAATGAACAGGAAAGCAGACCCTCCGGTTCAAATCCCAAAGAGATAAATAGTAAACAGGGGCATCTTTTTATTATTTCCGCGCCGTCGGGAGGCGGCAAGACAACGCTTTCCAAAGCCGTGGTTAACCGGTTTAACGATATATTTTATTCGGTTTCGTACACAACAAGATCACCACGCAACGGTGAACAAGACGGCGTCGATTACTATTTCATCCAGAAAAAAGATTTTGAAAAAAGGATAGAAAACGGCCATTGGGCTGAATGGGCGGAGGTCCACGGCAATTATTACGGCACATCGGCTGAATTTCTGGACAAGGGTCTGGATTCCGGGCACGACATGCTCCTTGATATCGATGTCCAAGGGACCATCCAGATACTTGGGAGGTATCCCGACAGTGTCACGATCTTTATCATGCCCCCGTCACTGGAGACTCTTAGAAAACGCCTGGAAATGAGAAGAACTGAAAGCAGGGCAACGATAGAAAGACGTCTTTTAAATGCGGAAAATGAGATGGCCCAAAAAGGTCTTTACCGTCATGTTATCGTTAATGATGAGCTGTCTGTATCAATTGAAAAACTTATAGCCATTATCGAGAAATATCGATACCCGAACAAGCCGAAAAAGTGACTGCCCATGAGGGAATTATTTTAAAAAAGAAAATCGTGAAAACAGAGATACTTTACGGAATCAATCCTGTTCTTGAAGCCTTAAAAGCCGGTCGTAGAGATTTCTTTGCAGTCTATATTGCAAAAAAAAAGATCTCGCAACGTTTAGAAAAAGTATTGACACTTACTGAAGCGAAAAAAATTCCTGTGGAATGGGTGGAAACTTCACAGTTAAAATCTCTGACCGGAACTGATCAACACCAGGGAATCGGAGCCAGGACAAGTCGTTTCCCGCTATCCGGAATTTCTGATATTATAGACAGTATCCAACCGAATGGTACAAACCATTTACTGTTGCTGATCGATAATGTCATGGATCCTCATAACCTCGGCGCTCTGGTTAGAACAGCACTTTGTGTGGGCGTTGACGGTATAATCATTCCAAAGGACAGATCTGTTTCTCCCACACCTGCAGTATCCGGGGCATCAGCAGGAGCTCTGGAACATATCCATCTTGTAAGGGTAACAAACATGGTCAACACAATCGAGGCGTTGAAGGAAAAAGGATTGTGGATTGCCGGAATGGAAAAAACCTCGGCCAAATCAATTTTTTTCAGTGATTTAACAGGTCATGTTGCAATTGTTATTGGCGGGGAGGAAAAAGGGATACGACCCCTGGTAAAAAAACATTGCGATTTTTTGATGTCCATTCCCCAGACAGGGCCGGTAAATTCCCTGAATGCCTCTGTGGCAGGAGCGGTTGCAATGTATGAGGCTTTCAGACAGCGACACTTATCTTGATAATAATAAAACCTTCGCTTTGTAAATATGTTGATCCGTATAGCCAAAACCTTTAAACAAGCTCTTTTCCCGACGCGGTGTCTGGTATGCGGATCTTTTTTTCATTTCGCACAACATAAAATATGCGACTTGAAACCACGGGCTACGGATGAGAACAGTTCAAATATTGCGCAGGAATTTATTGAAAAACCAGTGTTAACTTCCGCCCAGGGCAATTATTGTTCGGGCAATATCCCTAAAGTCTTTGAGAAATCGATGACCCCTTTTTTGTGTCCGAATTGCACATCAGGATTTTTGCCGGTTGAATCCCCCCAATGTTCCAGATGCGGTATGATGTTTAAAAGCAGGCAAGGGGAGGACCACGTCTGCGGAGAGTGCCTCGATTCACCAAAAAGATTCCGAATCGCACGATCCACAGGAATTTATAAATACACACTTATGGCGGTGATACATTGTTTTAAGTATAAAGGGAAAATCCAACTGGCACGACCTTTAGGGACCCTTCTTTTTACTGCTTTTATCAATTTTTGGGATAAAATGAGTATAGATTTGATCGTGCCGGTTCCGTTACATATAAAAAAGTTGAGAATGCGGGGTTTCAACCCGTCGTTTCTTTTGGTAAAGGACTGGGTACGCATTTTAGAATTGTCAAGTGGCAGATTGCCGGATATACAGGTTGACATAAATGTTCTTGCAAGGAAAAAATGGACAGAACCACAGACCGGTTTAGGGCGCAAGGAACGTTTGGTAAACATTAAGAATGCATTCAATATAAGCGATGGTTCGAAAATCACAGGTAAAAAAATACTGCTTGTGGATGATGTTTATACCACTGGAGCAACTGTAAATGAATGTGCAAAAGTTCTATTGAAAGGCGGGGCCGGGCATGTTGATGTATTAACGCTGGCACGATCCATGTGATTGAAGATTTTCAATTATCAATCGTCAATAGTAAATATTCAATACAAAAAATATGTCGTCTAAAATTTTAAAATTACAAGACTTGGTACAAACAATATGGAACCTGCGTGAGTTGGGGAAAAGTATTGTTTTTACAAACGGGTGTTTTGATATTCTGCATGTTGGTCATGTGCGTTATCTTACCGCTGCCAGGTCGGAAGGGGATGTTTTAGTGGTGGGATTAAATTCCGATGAGTCGGTAAGATCCATAAAACCCGAAAACAGGCCGATCGTGAACCAGAACCAGAGGGCTGAAGTGCTGGCCGGTTTGGAGTGCGTAGATTATATTACGGTTTTTAATGAACCGGATCCGTTAAAAGTTATAAAGGAATTAAAGCCTGATGTACTTGTAAAGGGAACTGATTGGATTGAAAAGGAGATCATAGGGGCTGATATTGTGAAAGCAAATGGCGGCAAAGTGGTCAGGGTTCCGGTAGTTCCCGAAGTTTCGACTTCTCGAATCATCCAAAGAATCGCAAAGCGTTATCAACCCCGGGATGGAGAATGAGGAAATTCATGCCATGATAATAAAGCACAGAAATGGTATTTCATTCTTAGAATTTGAAAAACTTGCGAAGCTCCCCGGTATCAAGCATGGAATTTTTACGAGAAATACCGGCGTAAGCACCGGTCCATTTCAAAGCTTAAATATCAGTTTCGGTGTCGGTGATGATGATCGGAATGTCAGGCGGAACAGGGAAATAATATCAAAATGTCTCAACGAAGAAGACCTTGTTTTCGCGGACCAGGTTCACGGAAGCAGGGTCATGGTATTTTCAAAAGATAATAACTCTATTACGTTTGATTCTGATCTTTGCGGTGAAGTTGAACCGCCGGAAATTTTAAGCAAGCAGATTGGTGTGTCTAATCCGGATTCCGAACACAAACATGTGGGGGATGCTCTGATTGCGAATGTACGAAAAAAGGTTCTTGTAATACAGGTGGCCGACTGTCAATCGGTAATCATGTACGATCCTGTTCAGCAAGTTGTGGCAAATGTTCATTCGGGATGGCGCGGAAGTATAAACAATATTATAGGCTTCACGATAAAGGTAATGAAAAAAAGCTTTGGCTGCTTTGCCGGTGATATTGTCGCGGGGATCGGTGCGTCTCTGGGTCCATGCTGTGCCGAGTTTGTGAACTACGAAAAAGAGATCCCAAAGAAATACTGGAAGTACAAGGATGATGATAGCGACCATTTTGATTTCTGGTCATTAAGCCGTGACCAGCTTTGCCAGGCAGGGGTTTTGATCGACAACGTGGATTTAAGCCGATTGTGCACAAAATGCGATCCAGACCGATTTTTTTCATTTCGCGGAGAGGGCACTACCGGAAGGTTTGCATCCATAATTGGTCTTAAATAAAGATCCGGGCCCAAAGTACCCGGCTTTTACCCCTAGAAGGGGTTAATATTTCAGAGAGTTGAGTGCCTAAAGTGCCAAAAATTGAGGTGTTCTGCCATTTTATTGAAAAACCAAACGCACTCTAAACATCGCTAAGCGATTTGGCCGAAACAACTGGGTCTATATCTAAAATTGATTCGCCAGAGGCGTACCACAACTTTAGGCACTTTAAATTTTAGGCATTTTAGGCACTTCTATTAACTACCAAAACATGGCAGAGCCAATTTTCTCTGACTTGGTCCAGAGGACCAGGTTCTCGCGATTAAATAAATATGTATCAGGAAAAAGTTGAAGTTCTGTGGAACGACAGGGCAGGAAACGAATATTATAGAATCGGTTTAACGTGTCACAGGGGATATTCAGGCGCAAAACCCGGTCAGTTCATCATGCTGCACTTTCACGGTCCGATCGCCCCTTTCTTGCCTCGACCTTTTTCCATACACAGGATCATTAAAACCGGAGGTCGGACAGCAGGGATTGAACTCCTTTACAAGGTAGTGGGAGAGGGCACTGAAAAGCTTTCCGGGTACAAAAAAGGAGACGTTGTAGATATACTCGGTCCCTTGGGTAATGGTTTCTCATTTCCGGATCATTATAAACGTATCTTTATTGTTGCCGGAGGGATCGGGGTTGCCCCGATGCTTTTTTTGGCTTCATACCTGCAAAAAAAGGGTGTTAAACCATCTGAATGCATGGTTTTTCTTGGCGGAAGATCAACTGATGACCTGTTGTGCAGTGATGATTTTTTGCGTATGGGTATGAAAATTCATTTGACCACAGACGATGGGAGTGCCGGGGACCAGTGTTTTGTAACCCATCCCCTTGAAATAGCTTTGGAGAAGGGTCGGCCGGATATTATTTATGCCTGCGGACCTTTGGAGATGCTAAAATGTGTGGCTGGTATTGCAGAAAAACATACCGTGCCTTGCCAGATTTCCATCGAAACAATCATGGCTTGCGGCATGGGGGCTTGCCTTGGGTGTGCGGTTGAAAGAAAAGAGACATCAGGCAATTACATGCATGTCTGTCTTGACGGCCCGGTTTTTGATGCAGGTGCTCTTCACCTATAACTCAATAGTATAGGAATTCCCTTTTTTGGACACAGACCCGCCTGCCATCTGAGATTTATTCCTGAAACCCGAAACCTGAAACCTGACACCAAATTTAATATTTTTTTGATTTGACTTGCTTAAATTCATGTGTTAGATGCAATGCGTTTTTACCGGCTCTTGATTCTTGATTTGAAGAGCTTTTCCTTGTTCAAGTAAGGTGTTCTTTCCCATGAAGAGGGAAACCAGACGTGCCATAAAAGAACTGGCATACTATAGCAGCATCGGCTTGTCCGTAGCGCTTTCCATCTTTATCGGGCTTGCCATCGGAGTTTACCTTGACAGACGGGTATTTGACACAACTCCGTGGTTTACGCTTATTTGCCTTGGGCTAGGGATTGCAGCAGGATTTAGAAATATTGGACTTGCAATAAAAAAGAGCAGAAAACTCTAACAGGATATTTTTAGCGTGGAAATTCAGCAGCGTCTTTTAAAATTTGTTACCCGTACAAACTGGATTCTATTTTTTGTTGCAAGTATTAGCGGGCTTGTTATTTTACCCCCTGATTTTTCCAGAGGAATTATTTTTGGCGGCCTTATTGTCACCATCAACTTCCATTTATTGTACCGGACACTTAAAAAAGCGTTCAGGCCGTCCAGTCTTTCTTCTCACAGAGTTGTTCTAGCCAAATATTATATTCGCTTTTTAATCAGTGGCGTCATTATATTTGTTCTCATATCAGGTCATTATGTTGACCCGCTGGGTCTTATTATCGGCCTTTCGGTTGTGGTTGCGAGCATAATGCTTGCAACAATGTGCGAACTAACAAAACATATTTTTAAGGAGGCAACTTAAGGTGGAACATCCGTATCTCTTTTTTGTAAAGTTGTTTGAACTGATCGGTCTTGGGCATTTTGCCCATGCGTATCCTCACATTGTTTATTCGTGGGTTGTCATGATTATGCTTATCGTGCTCGGTTTCATTGCTGCCAAGAGTGTAAGCCTTGTTCCCGCAAAAGTACAAAATGTTATGGAGATAATCATTTCCGCACTCGAAGAATTTACGATTGATATCACGGGGGAGGAAGGCCGCTGGCTTTTTCCGCTTCTGGCAACCATTTTTCTTTATATTTTTACCTGCAACATAATAGGGCTTATACCCGGATTTTATCCGCCCACCGCCAGCCTGAACACAACCCTTTCATGTGCACTTGTTGTTGTTCCTTTTACCCATGTTATCGGTATTAAATATCATGGAGTTAAATATATAAAACATTTTCTTGGACCTGTATGGTGGATGGTACCGCTTATTTTTCCGATTGAGATCATTGGCCATTTAGCACGCATCCTGTCACTTACTTTCCGTCTTATGGGGAATATGATGGGCCATGAACTTGTTGCGGGGATTCTTTTTGGTCTGGCCGGCGCATTTTTTGCTCCGCTCCCGATAATGGTTCTCGGCATTTTTGTTGCACTGGTACAGGCTTTTGTGTTCTATCTGCTTTCAGTCATGTATTTTACCGGCGCCCTTGAGCACGCGCATTAATATAACGTTTTGACTTTTTACGAATGCGTCAGATATAATTTGTCATTTTAACAAACAATTAAAACTTTGCTTTTTGTTTTTTAATGGGAAAATGGAAGAAGCAAAAAAACTTAATAAAAGGAGGTAGAGTAGATTATGGAGGGACAAGCGTTACAATTTTTCATTGCCTGCGTAACCGCAGCCGGTTTTGGAGTCGGGATTGCAGCATTTGGTTGCGGTATAGGACAGGGTTTAGGCATAAAGGGTGCTGTTGAAGGCATCGCCAGGAACCCCGAATCATCCGGTAAAGTAACGGTTACCATGCTGATTGGTCTCGCCATGGTAGAATCGCTATGTATTTATTCACTGGTTGTCGCACTGATTCTTATCTATGCGCATCCCCAGGCATCTGCGATTGCCGCGTTGTTTGGCGCCGGCCACTAAAAAAAATCTATAAGTAAGTAAAACAGGGCTGTGCCTTTTTAGGGCACAGCTCTGTTTTGTTTTAACCTAAAACCTTTCTCAAAAACTGCCCGGTATAAGACCCGCTTATATTAGCGATTTCTTCCGGTGTGCCGCACCCAACAATATATCCCCCTTCATCCCCCCCCTCGGGGCCAAGATCGATAATATGATCGGCGGTCTTGATGACATCCATGTTATGTTCGATCACAATAACGGTATTACCCGCTTGCACAAGCCGTGACAGAACATTTAGAAGTTTCTTGATGTCATCCATGTGAAGACCTGTGGTCGGCTCATCAAGGATATAGACGGTTTTACCCGTACCTCTTTTGCTGAGTTCCCGGGATAGTTTTACCCGCTGGGCTTCGCCGCCGGATAATGTTGTGGCCGGTTGACCGATATGGATATATCCGAGTCCCACATCGATCAGTGTTTGCAACTTGGGCCTGATTTTGTTTATCTTTTCAAAAAAGCTAAATGACTGATTTACTGTCATGTCAAGGATATCCGCGATATTTTTTCCCTTGTATCTGATTTCCAGAGTTTCGCGGTTGTATCTTTTACTGCGGCAAACATCACAGGCAACATAAACATCCGGCAGAAAATGCATCTCTATCTTTATGATGCCGTCACCCCGGCATGCCTCACACCTTCCTCCTTTGACATTGAAACTGAAACGACCGGGTTTGTATCCACGCATACGGGCTTCGGGTGTTCTTGAAAAGAGTTCTCTGATATAAGTAAAAACGCCGGTATAGGTCCCGGGATTGGAACGGGGTGTTCTCCCTATGGGGGATTGATCAATGTTGATGACCTTATCGATATGTTCAACCCCAAGCACTCTGGAGTGAGTGCCTGCCGGCATCCTTGCATGATAGAGTCTCTGGGCAAGAACATGATAGAGGGTTTCGAGGACAAGGGACGATTTTCCCGACCCGGATACACCGGTTATACATATAAAGCAGCCCAGGGGTAATTCCACATCGATATTTTTTAGATTGTTTTGAGAAGCGCCTTTTATGATAAGTTTTTTTTTGTATCCAAGACGCCGGCTGGACGGGACTTCAATATACTTCCGGCCTGAAAGGTACTGGCCTGTTAACGATTTTTTTTCATTCAAAAGCTCTTTCGGGGTTCCGGAAAAGACAACTTCACCACCTCTGATCCCGGCACCTGGTCCCATGTCGATAACATGGTCCGATGCATGTATGGTCTCCTCGTCATGCTCTACCACAAGAATCGTATTGCCAAGATCACGCATCTGTAAAAGTGTTGCGAGCAGACGCTGGTTGTCTCTCTGGTGCAGGCCGATGCTCGGTTCATCCAGAACATAAAGGACGCCGGTCAATTTTGATCCGATCTGTGTGGCCAGCCGTATCCGCTGGCCTTCTCCGCCGGAAAGGGTGTAAGCGGACCTGTCAAGGGTTAGATAACTTAGACCCACGTTTTTAAGAAATCCGAGCCGTTCATTGATTTCTTTCAGGATTCTTTTTGCAATGATCTCTTTTTTGCCTGTCAGTTTTAATTTTCTTAAAAAAGTATGGGCGTTTGCCACTGAAAGTTGTGTTGTTTCAAATATTGTAAGGTCGCCTACCTTCACGGATCTGCTCGCCCTGTTTAACTTGGCGCCATGACATTCAGGGCAGTGGCGAAAGTTCATATAACGCTTAATTTCCTCTCTGGACGGGTATGATTCTGTTTCCAGATAACGCCTTTCTAATTTAGGAATAATACCTTCAAAGAGTTTTTCATAGGTAAAACGACGATTTTTTCGTTCAAAATAGAATCTGATCCGTTCATTACCTGATCCGTACAAAAGGACATTTTTAAAATGATCGGGAAGATCCTTGTAAGGTGTATAGATGTCAACACCGTAGTGAGAAGTAAGAGCATCTAAAAATTCGATAAAGTGGACGGTATTCCTGTTGGCCCACAGGGCAACCGCTCCTTCCCTTAGCGAGAGTTCGTGATTTGGAATGATAAGATCCGGATCAAACTCAGTGGTTGAACCCAGGCCGTCGCATTTTGGGCAGGCGCCCTGGGGGGAATTGAAAGAAAAGCTTGCGGGTGTGAATTCCGGATAGCTTATACCACAGGAGATACATGCTGATTTTTCACTGAAAAGAATAGGACCCATGCCGAGAACGTCTACTGTGACAAGACCATCTGACTGAGACATGGCTAGTTCCAGGGAATCTGCCAGCCGGTTATTAATTTTTTCCTTTACAACCAGGCGGTCAACAACCACATCGATAGTATGCTTCTTGTTCTTGTCAAGCCTCTGCACATCTTCAATCTCCATGGTTTCTCCGTCAACACGGACACGGGCGAATCCTTCCTTTTTCAGCCGCTTAAAAAGATTTTCATGTGTGCCTTTTTGGCCTGAAACAAGAGGCGATAGAATAATAATCCGGGTTCCCTGGCTCAGGGACAAAACCTTATCCAGAATCTGGTCCAGTGTTTGTGAAGTAATCGGTTTCCCGCATTTGTGACAGTAAGGCGTGCCGATTCTGGCAAAAAGCAGGCGAAGATAGTCATAAATTTCTGTAACCGTCCCCACTGTGGATCGTGGGTTGTGGCTGGCTGTTTTCTGTTCAATTGCAATTGCGGGTGACAGTCCTTCGATCATGTCTACATCAGGCTTTTCCATACGCTCCAGGAACTGGCGCGCATAAGTGGAAAGTGATTCCACGTAC
>JAUWLP010000002.1 GCA_030613575.1 Desulfobacteraceae bacterium | reverse complement strand
TTCTGGGAGATCGAGTGCTTCTTCAAATGTCCTGTTATCGGTACATGCCTCGACATTAACGAGCAAAAGCAAATCCTCAAAAAGACAAGGATTAGCTTCAAAAAAAAGACCCCATTTGAAATACATGAAATCCTTGTGGGAAAATCAGAAGACGAGAATCTCATCTCCCGCAAAGTGGAATGCAGGCTCAATCAGAAATTCAAAAAGGAGATTGCGGAATTTTTCCACCTTGAAGAATGCGAGTTCATCCTGCGTTGGAAGGAACACAATAAGAATGGAAAAATTGACGGCATTTTTTGGATTGCTGCCACGCGACCTGACCTGTCAAAAGAAGCAAGGATGGATGTCTTTAGCGACATTCATATGCAGATGCACCTAAGCGCCAGCCAGAACAGGAAAGCAAGGCAGTGTTTAGCCAATTCACAGGAAGAGAATAAGAGACTGGCTCAAAGGCTCAATGAGGCAATCGGGGCAAGGAGAGCATTAAAAAAACAAAATGAAAAATTGGAAAAGCAACTATCTGATAGAAATAAGGCTTACAGTTTTTTAAAAAAAAGAAACGAAACACTGGAACATGAACTGTCGAAATCCCGGGAGCACGGTCTGATTGCCCGCCTCCGGACAAAAAATCAGCATTTGCAGGCCGAGCTATGGAAATTACCAGGAGAGATAAAGGCTTACAAACAACGACTTAATGCTCTTCAAGACCAAAACGCTCAACTATTGTCCAAACTCGACAGACAGCGTGACCTGAACAGCCATTTGAGAATAGAGATAGAAAGGGGCACCGCACAGATCTTCGCTTTAAACCGGTGTGATGAGAGCTGTCCGTCCTTTGATCTTTGCCAGAAACGCATCCTTATAGTAGGCGGGATAACTAAGATGGAGGCCCTCTATCGTCAGTTGATTGAGGACAATGGCGGGACATTTGACTACCATGATGGCTATATGAAAGGTGGCATAAAAGGCCTTGAGAACCGGGTCAAACGGGCAGACATGGTGCTCTGCCCCACAAATTGCAATAGCCACGGTGCATGTTTGGCGGTCAAACGACTCGGCAAAAAACACAGCACGCCTGTTCAAATGCTTGCCAGTTCCAGTTTGAACAGCATATCCCAAACACTTTTGGAGCATCACAAACATATAAGTATTCAGTAAGAAAAAGTGGAAATTTGAAGGAGGAATCGAGTCAATGGCATGTGAGCAAACACACTTAGCATTCTACAAAGGCTTTGGAGGCATATCAAGCTGCACTTGCGGTCAATATCATATTCATCTGCCGGGGGTTTCAGTCCGGCTGAATGAAAACGACTTTGATCGTTTAGCACAGATGATTTTGGAGGCAAAGGCGAATAAGGATTTATACAGGCCTGAAAATGCAGAAGCCAAAAAAGATCATCTGCTATTAATAAAACACTAGAAAAGGAGAAATTCATCATGACTAAGACAATTATCGTTTACGGTTCAGAAACAGGCAACACAGAGTCAGTGGCAGAGGAAATAGCTTCGGCACTGAAAGCTGCGGATTTTGATGTGACGTTAAAAGAGGTGACCCAGGCTTCGGTGGGAGATCTTTCAGACTATGATCTCATCCTTCTCGGTTCATCCACCTGGGGCGAGGAAGAAAAAGAGCTTCAGGCTGATATGGTTGATTTTTATGATGATCTCGAGGGCGCTGATCTATCAGGCAAGCCGGCAGCGGCCTTTGGGTGCGGAGACAGCGATTACACCCATTTTTGTGGAGCTGTTGATTTATTAGAAGAACGACTTGAACAGATTGGGGCTACCCTTCTTGACGAGGGCTTAAGGATAGATGGTGATCCGGACGATGACGATGCACGGGAATGGGCCAAACAAATAGCTGCAAAATTCAATAAGACCGGATAAAGGAAAGATCTTTAGTATTTTGTTACTACTCAACCATTCAACTACTCAACACTTAACCGCTTCACAAAAGGAGTGGCAAATGGAAACAAAGATTGGGTGGGTCATGTACATCAGCAGTGTAATGGCAATGGCGGTTTTCTCTTTGTTTGTGTTGCTTATTTGATATAGCCGCCCCAGAGAAATAGCTCTTCGGGATTCCACAGGGCAGGCAAAAAGGTAAAAAAAAGTACAATTTCCACCATGGCATCTAACTTCAAAATATCTACCCACAGAATTGAATTACCCCTCAAAGAATGAGGTTAAAAATGATAACTAAGCAATTAGAAGCTTCTGTAAAAGAGCAGTTCGGTATGGGCTTACATGCCTTTATAAAGAACATTGTAGAGGAGGAGTCCCTTTATGATTACGAAATTGCCAGCTTATTAAACGTAAAACCATCACTTTTTGTTAAGTTGCGTTCATCCATTGGGATTAACAGATCAAACGGATTCTCAAGACGATTTGAACGTACTTATGGCCTTGGTGCCGTGGAGAAATTCAAGGGATTGATAGAAGATCCGGATAACTCGCTTGCCGATGTTGGCAGCTGTTTCGGATTTTCCAGGCAAAACGCCTGGCTGGTTTTCAAAAAGATTTATGGATGCCCTTACACTGAGACTTATAAAAGAAAAGCGGCGGTTATAAAACAGAAAAACCATGCTCCCCAGAGGAAATCAAAGACCCTTGCTAAAATTGTTAAGGTTAAAGAAAAAATGGAATCCATGGGACTTTCATCTCATATTACAAAGAAAAAATATGGCTATATGATTTTAGTGAACGGTTACAGGCTTTCTCTGAGAAGCAGTTCGAGACCGAGGAAAAAGGGCAGAAAGCAATATTTCCGCATCAGCACAAAAAGTTCCACTAATTTTGAATGTGATTTTTTCATCTGTCTCTGTCAATCGCGAGAAAAAAGCATCTTTTATGTTATTCCAAGTGATGCCATGCCAGCAGGCGGTGTTTACTTGATTCCCCAGGCAGGACCGCTTGAAAGTAAATATACGCAATTCAGGGAAGCCTGGCATCTGCTCAAACATGAAAATGCAGAAGGAGGAGTTCATGAAACAAACGAAACTGGATCAAATCGCTAAGATATTGTCACCCGCAAACAAGAAAATAAGAAACTTGAAATGCGTTGGGCTCATCAACTTCGAATCTCGTATAAATTTCGCTGATAGCCTGAGCGAACAAATCAGAGAGCATATCAATAATGAAATCAACAAATAAAGAAGATCCCAACCCCTTAAGATATTGGGGAAACGTCAAGTTTGAGGTGTACGGCGAAGAGATGTTTGAAAAAATAGTGACCCAGAGTGGCAAAAGTGGCCGGGTTTATCTGCCGCCAGCCTGGATCGGATGCCGTGTATAAATAATAAGGACCGATTAGCATCAATTCTAAGGAACAGAGAAAGGAGATTCGAATTATGAATTACCATATTAAAAACATCAACAAAAAGGCACTGGTTTTTTTACCCATCATAGGTCTGGGATTGTTTCTTCTATTCTCCCAGCCGGCTGAGGCTAAGCCCAAGACAGCTCCAGAGAAAATTAAGGTTATTATGATTGGCGATCGATTGGTAGATGTAGCTTTTAACCTGGGCGTTCTCCCCGAGGCCATGTCTGTGCGCTGCTCCTTGTGGCCCATGTGCAAGCAGCTCTTGAACACCTCCCAGGTGCTGGGCTGCCCAAAATGCATAGTCAACAAAAACCCATCCATCGTTCCAAACACGGCAAAAAAACGAGGCATCAAGCGAATCATCATTGAGAAGCATCCAAATTTTTGTATTTACAAACCCAAAGTCAAACCGGCCAACGTCGTTCCCCTGCTGGAAGGAAAAGGCTTGACCATTGAGTATGTAGATTTTTCTAATGGCTTAGAGTCGGCCATCCGCCAGACGGCCAAATTGCTGGGATGTCAGTCTAAAGCCGATGCCTTGATCGATCGCTATAACAAAGCACTGGCAAAGGCCAAAAAAGGTTTACCCAAGGCAGGACTGGGTAAAAAGGTGGTCATTATCAATGGCACTTACCAGAGTGCGACGGGGAAGACTTTTCTAAGGGTCGAGATGCCTGGTGGTTACTCTGATCGCTTCCTGCTCGAACCGCTCGGCTGCATCAATGTGGGAGATGTTCTTAAATCCCCAAACAAGAAAGTGAATAAGGGGCATTTTTCTATTAGAAAGCTGGATGCCCTGACTATAGCGAAACCTGATGTCATTATCATGACCGGAAAACCCTTTGCAGTGCAAAAGGCTCTTGCTACCGCGATGAAAAACAATCCGGCCCTGGCGAATGTACCGGCCATCAAAAACACGGCCATTTACAGCTTGCCCTTTTATGCAGATTCAAGCGTGATCGAATATCCGGCTATTCTGCGGCAGTGGACCGACGCCTTGTCGAACTAAAAACTGAGACACACAGCAGGTATAAGCTCAAGTCTCTTTATAATGCAATCGGGCAAAAAGAAACGTTTTGCAGAGGTCTCAAGGAGGAATGTAATGAAAAGGATTCAATCACATGTGTTAAGAGCCTTTTTACTGGCTACTTTTCTGTTTGTCCCGCAAGTGGCCTTTGCCCACTTAGTCTGGATAAACGCTACGGATTACACCCCGACTTTTCATGAAAGATTTGGCGCCAGGACAAAGGTCTATTTTGGCTACGGGCACAAGTATCCGGTCCACGATTTCATAAAGTCGGAACGCCTGACTGAATTTCGCTGTACCGGATCAGAAAACAAATGGAAAGACCTCAAACCAGGTTCCGGAGGTTTTCTTGCAACTCCCATTGAGTTGAAAAAGCCCGGCATTTACATGGTGTCTGCGGCAGTGGAGCCGGGATTTTACACAATGTACATAGACAAAGGAAAGGTTTGTCATAATATTGGCCCCATGACAGGACTGGAAGGGGTCATCACAGGTCTCTATCATGAAAGATATGCAAAGGCCCTTATCAGTGTTGGAGAAACGGATGACACTTTCTATTTAACTCCCCTGGGTCACAAGGTGGAGATAATTCCGATGCAAAACCCGGCCAAACTGAGAACAGGCGATTTTCTTGATCTTAAAGTTCTGTTTGACGGCAAGCCGGCCAGGTACTTTAAAGTGTACGCAACATACAGCGGTTTTTCCACTGATGATGACTTTGCATACGCCACAGGAACCAATGCAAAGGGCATGACAAGAATCAGGATTCTGCATCACGGGCCATGGCTTATCAAGGCTGACATCAAGATGCCTGCACCGGCTGAATTAAAGGACAAGTGCAGACAACTCCACTACACAGCCACCTTGACATTCGAGGTTGAATAGCAATTGTTTTAATGCTCAAGAAATAGTAATTAGTCAGGGATTCAGTTAAAAGACCGAAGGCTGAAGCAAAGTTAACCTGGCTATTTTTTGGCAAGATTAACTCTTCAGAGAAAAGTGCAGGTATCTAAAAGTATTTTCATGCATTATCCCCATTGAAAGCGGCAAGCACTTCCTTCGGCAGGGGCTCAAAAAAAACAGAGGTAACTTCAAATTCACCTTTAGCTAATCCTATGGGGCGTTGATACTCCCTGTTCGGGCGAATCGACCTGATTTCAACAATCGGGATATTTCTTTTGCATAAGATGATAGTTTTGTCTTTGGCCAGTTCTTTAAGATATCGGGAAAGATGTGTTTTTGCTTCATGTATATTTAGTCTTATCATAAAAAAACAGACTCATATATCTATTCTTTTCATACGTCTCTGAGGATTTCGACTCACACAACAACGGATTTACAACACCACCCGCCACCAACAGTTACATGCTGCCAAGAATTCTTTGCAGTTCCTCAACCATGTAAAGGGGAAGAGAGAGCAATTTGAATGTGCCGGACGATCCTGGCAAAGAAAAATTTGCATCATGGAGGGCCGGCAGGTCGGCATTGAAGCGGACTCCCAATTTAACTCCCTTTTCTTTAATAAATACCTGGAGAGATTTCAGAGTTCCGGTTTTTCCCGCTTTCACCTCCACCGGAAAGATCATACTGCGGCAAGCCTGCACAAAATCAACCTCGGATGATGCCTGTCGTTTTTCCCGGCACCAGTAAAAAAGTTCCGGCTCTTCATAATATTGCCGGGCGTAGAGAAGATGCTGGCCAATAAACTGCTCACAGATAGGACCGGAATTAACCAGCTTAACTTTATCCGCGCTTGCAATATCAGCATAGCTCATTCCCCAGGCTGTCGCGAGCAGCCCAACATCCAGAAATAACGGCTTTTGCACCTTTTCGTTGCTTTCAGCCCTTAACGGCACCCCGTTTGCCCCGCTATGGTAAACCGGCGCATATACCCTGGCCAGGGCCAGCAGATGTAATGATTTTTTCAGTTCGGAACTTTTCTCGTTTCGGTCCAGGTTGACATATTTAAGCTTTTGTCCCACCTGCAGGGGCAGTTTTTGAAAAACTCTCTGGAGCCGGATATGCTTGACACGTTTGCCATATTTACTGAAATCATCTCGATAGGTGAGAAGTATTGACTGCTTAATGGTATCCACGTCAAGCATGGAGCCGCTATCTTGATATGTCTGAATGGCTTCCGGCATACCGCCAATGGCACAATAAACCCTGAACATCTTCATGAGCTCAGCATGGATAACCAATGGATATTTATCATGTATCTGGAACTGCTCAATAAATTCTCTCAGTTGCTCTCTGCCGGTTCCGGTCAGAAACTCTTTAAAGGTCATCGGCCCCAGGTGCAGGTATTCTATTCTTCCCACCGGCATTGAAAATGTATGTTCTTCCAGGACAAATTCCAGCAGAGAACCTGCGGCAATAACATGCAGCCTGGGCATCAATTCATAAAAATAGCGCAGGGAAGCCAGAATTTGCGGTGTGACCTGGATTTCATCAAGAAAAAGAAGGGTCTTGCCGGGCGTTATTCTCCGGGAAGTTTTTAACTCAAGCAGTGTAATAATCTGGTTGGGATCTTTTGAGGTGAAACAATCCGCATAATCGTCACTGAGCTCAAGGTTGATTTCCATGAGATCTAATCCTGCTTCTTTGGCAAATATGCGAACAAGATATGATTTACCCACCTGACGTGCTCCTCTGATGACGAGCGGTTTTCTTATCTTTTTGTCTTTCCAGTTTTCGAGATATTGCAACGCGGATCTTTTCAGCATAGCATTCCCCTTTTTGTTTATTTGTAAGGGTATAAATAGACAAAAGATATCGTTTTGTAAGGGTATATCTTGTACGGAAGCATGTTGCGTCGCAGCTTTTTAGAAGGGAGGAGCAGTCCTAGTCATCCAACTCGCAATGTTCCGGCTCAATGTCAAGAATCAGGGCAATCGACTTTTTTACAAGGCTGATTTCATCGTTTGAGATGTTTCCGATCTTTTCCGCAAATCTCCTGTGGCTGATGGCTCTGATCTGAAAACAGTCAACTACCGATTTTTTCTGAAGGCCATTGTTTGCGTCAGGTTCCAGAGAAACGAAAAAAGGATTTCCCTTCCAATACGGGTTCCAGACAGTAATAGGTAAAACAATGGCAAGTTTGAGATGTTTGTCATGCCCAGCGTTCAAGACGAGCACCGGACGTTTTTTTTTGATTTCATCACCAATGGCTGGATCAAGACTTACCCAATAGATTTCACCGGTTTTCAAAATCTTCCCCTTCTATCGATTCAAAAAGGTTATCATATTGTGTCCTGCCGATCATCTCCATGGCTTTTACCCTTTTAAGTTCACGAAGCCTTTTGCGGTCTTCTTTCACCTTGGCGTTGATAGCCTCTCGCATATACTCACTAAGGCTTCTGTAGCGAAAGTCCTTATACGTCTTCTTGATGAAATCATGATCTTTTGCGTCAATCTGTACTTTGGTCTGAACCAGCATATCATATGCCCTCCCATTTTTTTCTTATTTTGTCAAAATGCTACCCCAATGTCAAGGGTAACAAATAGGGACATATTATGGGCACACAAACTATACCAAACTTATCAGCCCACTCTTCAGAGAAAACAGACCTTTTTTTCCACCGCCTGGCAGCGAGGGAACTGCCTGTAAAAAAGTGGTTTCTGCAAGACCCGCACTATGCAAGCCCCGAAGGTTCCTGACTAAGATAGTTCAGCCATAATGATATGATCTATTTCAGATTGAGGTATGGTTTTTAAGCATCTCCCAAGTCAACGTTCAGAAGATGTGGCCCTTAGCGGGAAGCGAAAGAGTGACTGCTTATAGGGCGAGCTGCTGGATGCTGGATCCTGGATACTCGATTTAACAACGGAAAATTCCTTTGTTATCCAACATCAGGAGATTGCAAGAATTCCTCAGGGGTCAAAACAATGCCAGGAAAAATATTTTCGAAATGTACCTTATCCCAGGTGATCATTGTTGAAATGAAGGGCAAATGTTTTCTTGCCACAACCATCATCAGAGCATCACCCAGTGAGGTTCTGCTCTTAAGTTGATTAAAAATCTCCTTGATTCTTGTGGTTGGAAAGTTAGTCTCCAAATCGGGGACAGGCAGAACAGTGACCTGATATCTATCTTGAAAGTAGAACCATAGTTCTGTCAACTGCTTTTCGTTGAGATTAAATGAGAGAATGCCGCAAAGTTCCAGCAGATTGACAATAGTTGTAAAACCTGTCCTCTTTTTGGCTATATGAGCAAGAAACGACCGGTTTATCTTGTAATAAACATCTCTTTTGTACCGGAGATCAATCACGAAGATATTTGTATCGATTAAAACTAAGTCCTGCTTCGTATCCACTCTGTAGCCTCTTTCCATCCTTTAAATTCAGGTCCTGTCTTTTGCAAAGTCTCTTCTATATCCCTCCAGGCGTCATTGAATGGCCTCAATTCCTCAAGGGTTTTTTTCTCATCCTGAGCAGGTGGAGCTATGACTGCCACCGGTTTTCCCCGATAGGTGACAGTTAATCGTTCACCCGACCTGACCCTCCTGATGATTTCTCCTGTTTTTTGTTTCAATTGTTTGGCAGTTACTGTGCTCATAAAACCCCCTCCGAGTAGTTACTTGAACTCCATAGTAATCACTTCAGATCAGCGTGTCAAGGATAAATGGGCAGACAAATATCAACCCAAAAGAAAATCCCTCTCTGAATTGAAAAAAGTTATAATTAGCTTGACTTTCAAGATATTTTATGTTCAAATATTTTGAAGCTCAAGTTAACTTGCTTTTTTCAATATTTATTCAGTCCAGTTTTTCTAAAAAGAGGTAAGGCATGATCGGTCGTTTTTCCCGCCCTGGAGTCTATCGTGAACTGCTGCAACAGGGAGGATTTTTAAAGGTCATTTTTGCAGGGATCTTTGCCCTGCTGAGCCTTCTTCTGGATAAAGGAATATATCCTGCGTCGGCAATCAAGCTCGCGTTGAACCTGTCTGGAGATGCAGTTGCTGCAATGGCAATGGGACTTGCCCTGGCATCTGTGGCTATCAACGGACTTCCCATAATCTGGGGTGGTATCAAAGGCCTTGTACAACGCAAACTCAATGTGGATGAACTCGTAAGTCTTGCAATCATAGCTTGCCTCGTCCGTGGGGAGTTTCTGGAGGCAGCTTTTGTCAGCTTTGTCATGATGATGGGAGCTTTAATAGAAGAGGCAGCCAGTAATTCAGCACGAAAGTCGATTCAATCTCTCATTGGTATCGCACCGCAAACAGCCACAGTGCTTGTTAATGGCCGGGCGACCACAAAACCGATTAGTGAAGTTAAAGTTGGAGAAATTCTTCTTGTCAAACCTGGCGAGCGTATCCCTGTTGATGCTGTGGTAAGGAAGGGAAGCAGTGCGGTGGACGAATCTTCAATAACCGGTGAACCGATCCCTAGCGAAAAAACTATAGGCGACAAAGTTTATGCCGGTACATTAAACCAGAACGGTGTTGTTGAAATTGAGACAACAGAAGTTGGCGAAAACACCACCCTCGGAAAGGTTATCAAGCTTGTATCGGAAGCAGAGGCACACAGGCCGCAGGCTGTAAGACTTGTCGATCGTTATGCACGCTGGTTCACACCCGTAATTTTATCCTGTGCAGGGCTCGCCTGGCTGGCCACAGGAGATGTGGACCGGGCCATAACAGTACTTATTGTGGGCTGCCCATGCGCCCTGGTTCTGGCAGCCCCGACTGCTACGGTAGCCACTATCGGCCGGGCTGCAAGGGCAGGCATCCTGATAAAGCAAGGACAATTTATTGAGGAAAGCGCCAGGGCGGATGTTGTACTCTTTGATAAAACCGGAACCCTTACACAGGGGAGTCCGCGAGTTGATAATATTATCCCGGCCGCAGGGGTTGATGACAAAGAAGTCTTGACGCTGGCAGCATCTGTTGAAAAGAACAGCACACATCCGTTTGCCCGCGCCGTTTTAAAAGCCGCTCATTATGCCAGGGTTACACTCATCAAAGCTGAAGGGGTGTACACCAGTATCGGACTCGGTGTTCAGGCATGGGTTGGTGGAAAACAAATTCAAATTGGAAGCGCCTATATAGGCGGCGGAGGCACTATGAGTCTTCCCGTTGAGCTGCGCAGATCGCTGGATAGCATAAAGGAAAGAGGGGCAACCCCTTTAGTGGTGTACCGGGATCGGCAACCAATGGGAATAATCAGCGTTTCAGATCAGGTGCGGTCTTCATCTGCAAAAACAGTCAGAATGCTTAAGGATCTCGGTATAAGACAGGTGGGAGTTCTTTCCGGAGACCATGAAAAATCCGTCAGGATAGTGGCCGGATCTGTCGGTGTGAAAGATGTATGGTCAGAAATGAAACCCCAGGACAAACTTAACATAATAAAGGATTTTCAGGCATCGGGAAATGTGGTAATGTTTATAGGTGATGGAATCAACGATGCTCCGGCACTGGCTTCTGCCGATGTGGGAATAGCCATGGGAGCCTTAGGAACAGATGTGGCCCTGGATACGGCAGATATAGCCCTTATGAATGATGATATTTCAAAAATACCCTTTTTGATAAGCCTCGGTCGCAGGATGAACAGGATTATTAAATTAAATATAGCGTTCGGATTGATATTTAATGCAACGGCCGTGCTGGCAAGCGGCGGAGGTTTGTTAAGTCCGATCATGGGGGCAGTCGTACACAATATCGGGTCTGTTATAGTTGTGCTTTGCTCTGCCAGCATAGCTTTCACCAGAGAATAAGAATTAGGTGCGGTTACTCTCATCTCCTGAGAAATGATAAATATTTTAGACAGGATTACAGGATTGACTTGATTTTATAAAAAAAGAGTTAATGCAAATCTTGTATATCATAAATCCGTATCCTGGAAATAGCTTTTCATTTCAAACCTGTGGGAATGCCTTTCAGCCACGGTTTTTGAGGCAGGATGCCTCTCCCACGGCAAAATGAGTATTGAATGCATAATAGCAAAGAAGACGAACCTTAATACCAATTATTATTTAAATCCAAAAAATAATTTTTGATGAAGCGCTTTTCTAAAGCCTGATCGAATCAGTATTTAATTGTATATTTCCAGGATTTAGGTCTCGCGTTCCGCGGGATTGATTAACAGGAAATAAAATATCTTGTGTATCCTGTTATCCTGTCTAAAAATAAATCCGTTTGGGAGAGAAGAGTATATACGCCCAAAACAATTAAGCGAGGTACCATGCACCATACCGACATAGAAAAACTTTCTTCAATTTTAATCGAGCTTTACGAAAAGATGTCTTCCTGGGAACATGCCGTGGTTAAGGAAAGCGGTCTTACCCCGGCCCAGATGCATGCCATCGAAATTATGGGCCACCAGGAGAGCCTGAGAATGAAGGAGTTAGCCCAAAAGCTTGGTGTAACTACAGGAACTCTCACGGTTATGACCGACCGGCTGGAACAAAATGGTTTGATTTCGCGCAGGCCTAATGAGAACGATCGACGTTCCATCTTTCTTGTCCTCACGAAAAAGGGTCAAAAATATTTTAAAGAACACCATAAACTGCACCTTGGACTAACCCGGGAAATCACATCTTCATTGAGTGAGGATGAAGCAAAGCAGCTTTACACTTACATGGAAAAACTTGTCGGTCTTTTGTGAATCTATTCGCCTTTTACCTGATATCGACTTTTTGAACGCATCAGGTGGTTTATTGATTTAAACATTGGGTGGAAATTTAAACAAGGAAACTTATGAACACCTTAGTCAACATTTTTCTACAGTCCTGGCATCTATTATTAGAAGCAGCAGTATATATTCTTTTTGGTATTCTGGTGGGCGGTTTGTTGAAGGTCTTTCTCAGTCCGGCAACTGTGGCCAAACATCTTGGGCAAGGACGCTTTACCTCTGTATTTAAGGCCGCCATCTTCGGAATACCCATCCCCTTATGTTCCTGTGGAGTGCTGCCGGCGGCAGCAGCATTAAAAAAGCAGGGGGCCAACAACGGCGCTACCACCGCTTTTCTGATCTCAACACCGGAATCCGGGGTGGACTCCATGGCTATTACCTACGCCTTGCTCGACCCGCTCATGACAGTGGCCCGACCGGTAGCGGCATTTCTCACCGCCGTTGCTGCCGGTGTAACTGAAAATCTGTTTCATAGCGTGAACGATAAAGACAACATAAAGGCGGATTTAAGCTGCCCGGTAGATGGATGCTGTGACGGGATTGACTGTTCTCCGGATGAACATAAACGCCATCACTCCTTTGTTGAAAAATTACAGGCAGGCCTCAAGTTTGCAATAACCGATATATGGGGAGATCTTGCAGGATGGTTTTTTACAGGAATCCTTCTGGCCGGATTGATTTCTGCGCTGGTCCCTTCACAGCTTTTTGTCCACTATCTTGGGGGTGGCTTGTCGTCCATGATGATTATGCTGGCCATGGGCATCCCGCTCTATATATGTGCGACAGCCTCGACCCCTATCGCAGCAGCCTTCATTCTCAAGGGAGTGAGCCCGGGTGCCGCTCTGGTTTTTTTGCTTGTTGGCCCGGCCACCAATATTACCTCGTTATCCGTTCTTTTTGGACTCCTTGGAAAGAGGGCTACTGCCATCTACCTGCTTACTCTGGCCGTCTTTGCCGTGTTTTGTGGATTGGTCCTGGATCAGATATACGCAGGGTTGGAGTTGTCAGCCCGGGCCGTGGCCGGCCAGGCGGCTGAACTCATTCCTTTCCAGGGCCAACTGGCGGGTACCATCATTTTACTCGCATTGTCGGTCAGGCCGATTTACGGGAAACTAAACGGCCTCTTCAACAAGTCAAGCCATCACCATGCCCATCATGCCCATAATGAAGCCTGTGGCCATAAGCCCTCCTCACCCCAGACACATGACAACAATACGCAAGAAAGCCTAAGCCCCACCTGAAATTGTCAAAAGTGACCAGGTGGGTCTTAAAAAAATGAAAAAAGGTTGACGAAAAGGTCTCTTTTAGGTTAATAAAAAATACTAATAAAATCGACTTATAGTATATTCAATATCAAGGTTTAGATATAGCGTTCGCTCACCTTTTTCATCAAGGTGTTCCCTCAGCAGATCCATGAGGGCCGTTTTGCCGGACTGGCGAGGTCCTATGATTAAACTTATCTCTTTTTGGAAGAGATGGGTTAGCAGGTCTGAAAAAAGCTTTCTTTCAATCATGGTTGCATTATAGTCCGATAATTATGAAAGTCAATAACAATTTAATCCGGGTTGCATCAATGAATTTCCTATTAATCCTGCCGGCCACTGCCACGCAATCTTTTGAATAGTCAAATGATGATGGATAAGGACCTTTACGCCTCATCTCACAAATAAACCAGTAACATAGGGCGCAACCTTGACGCCAATTATAACGAATATGGCTATTATAATGGTTTCCACCCCAGCCTTAATACTTATCTCTTTCATAAAAAGCGCTGAAAGGATGTCGGTCAGGACACAGAAGACAAGTGCTCCCCAAACGGCGTTTTGAGGCCCCCATAGTGCACCGCTTTTGGAGAATACCCAGACCATAACCAGAACTAAAGGGATAGCAATAATGGTTCCATATAGAGCTGTGGCATATAGACTAACATTTGAGTTCTTTGATATAATATGAACCATGCCGGCCATCCTCGGGCAGATAATAAATAGTGACATCCCGATGCTTGCAATCATTAACTCCTTTGTCATTTTCTTTGCCTCCTTGAATCATTATTAATATTGGAATTACGTTTGTTGTCCCTGTCTGAATCTTTCTGCCCTTCGGATCAACTTTTTCCATCGATAATGCCGGTACCGGCAAAAAATATGTGCATATCCCCACACAAAATGAAACCTGCTATTGTAATCACCGCGCCAATATTAAACCAGACCGTACCAATTTTCAAAGGCGCCCATATCCCATAGATAAATGGACTTCATACCATAACGGCTTCTTTAGATTTAATTTTCCATCCATGAGCTCTTCTCTGTTCGTTCCACATGCCCTGATAAAGGCCTATGTCTTTTGCTAACAGTTCCTGATGGGTTCCTCGTTCCACAATTTCCCCCTCTTTTAAAACAAGAATTTGACTTGCTTGGGTTATGGTGCTTAATCTGTGAGCTATGACAATAAGGGTTCTGCTTTTAATCAGCTCTCCTATCGCTTCCTGAATATACAATTCATTCTCCGGGTCAAGAGAGGCGGTGGCTTCATCAAGCAGAATAACAGGAGCGTCTTTAAGGATTGCCCGGGCAATGGAAACACGCTGTTTTTCACCTCCCGACAGGGTTGCTCCGCCTTCTCCCACCATCGTTTCGTAGCCCTCAGGAAGTTTTTCTATAAACCCATGGCATCTGGCCTTTTTGGCTGCTGCAAACACCTCCTCCATGGAGGCATCGGCCTTCCCAACCTTAATATTATTCAAAATGGTGTCGTTAAAAAGGTAGACATCCTGGAAGACCATGCTGATATTGGAAAGCAGATCCGAATTTTTTAATTTTTTAATAGGCCGGCAGCCTATCATTATCTCACCCCGTCTGACATCCCAGAAACGGGCAAGCAGCCTGGTAATGGTGGACTTTCCCGAGCCGGAAGGGCCTACCAAGGCTGTCATGGAGTTTTCGGGCAGGGAAAAACTGACATCTTTCAGCACATCTGTTTTATGATAGCGGAACCAGACCTTTTTAAACTCGACATTATGGCTGGAGAGCTTTTCCGAAACAGCCGGTTCCGGCAGCGGTTTTATGTCAAAGACCTCTTTTATTCGATTTGCTGAAATTGCATAATAGCTCAGCTCAATAAAACTCACTAGAGCCCTGCTCAAAGGATCGTACATCCTTGTCCCGATTATCAGAAAAAACAAGAAGTAGGGAATCGACAGAGTTCCCGCAATAATAAAATAAACCCCGGTCAGCATAATAAGAGCAATCCCCACGTTAAGAAACCAGATCCCCAGAAGCACGGAAGGTCCGGCGACAGCCTCCTGTTTTATACTCAGCTTCTTCAGATTCTGAAAGGCCTTTTCCAGCCGGACAAATTTCTTTCCGTGCAGATTGAAGGCCTTAATATTTTTTATACCGTCAAGGTACTCCAGCATACGGGAGGAAGCTGTGTTCTTGGCCTTAATATGTTTTGTTCCGGTCCGAAGAATGATCATTCTTGTAATAACCGCGGCCAGAATTGCCACCGGCACAGGTGCCAGTAAAATCAGGGTCATCCGCCAGTCAAAGAAAATCAGAAAACAGGAAAATACAAGCGGAAGAGTGACCGCGCCCACAACCTCCATCAACAGGCGGCTGACCAGCATTTCGATATTCGAATAATCCTGCAGCATCAAAGCGGTAATGTCACCGGGATCACGGCCCCTGAAAAACCCCATGGAAAGTTTTCTAAGATGTTCTCCCAGGGAGAGCCGTCCCTCTGTAACAACCCCAAAGGCTACACCATTTTCAACTTCGTAAAAGTACCTTCCAATAATAAATAACAGAACCAGGGAGGCTGCCAGCCATATGGTTAAAATAGTAAGCTGGGTAAAATCGATTCCTGTTCCGGGGCTTTCAAGAGGTTTCAGCAGTTCCAACATTACAAGCAGGATAACAAAGTAGGGCTGCCCCTGAAGCATGGATTTAAGGATCTCGAGCAGTACCGGCTTTTTCAATACTCCGGGGTCGTTATTGGTTATTACATTTAAAAGCTTTTTCATAAAAACTCCTCCTTATCGGTGTCAATATTCCAGTCTCTGGCCTTGGTATGAATATCCCAGAGAAAACCGTATAATCCTTTCTTCTCCAAAAGTTCCCGGTGAGTTCCCGTTTCTTCTATCCGACCCTCATTCACCACCAGAATCAGATCGGCATCGGTTATGGTGTAGAGCCGATGGGCTATCACAATAACTGTTTTATCCTTAAGGACTACCGACAGGGCATCCTGAATCCGAGCCTCATTTTCCGGGTCCGCATAGGCTGTGGCCTCATCAAGAACGATAATGGGTGAATCTTTCAGTATTATTCTGGCCATGGCGACTCTCTGCTGCTCTCCTCCGGACAGGTAGGTCCCGCTTTCCCCGATAAGGGTCTTATATCCTGCCGGAAGGGTGTCGATAAAATCATGAATCTGCGCGGCTTTTGCAGCAGATACAACCTCTTCAAAGGAAGCTTCTTTATTCCCCATCCGGATATTTTCCTCAATGGTATCAAAAAAAAGGAATACATCCTGAAAAACCGTGGACACCATATTATTCAGATTCTCTACAGGCATATCCTTAATATTGATTCCTCCAATGCAAACCTCTCCGGTCTCTACATCCCAGAACCGGCCTATCAGGTTGGCAATAGTACTTTTCCCGCCCCCGGAAGGACCGACAAGGGCAGTAACGGTCCCAGGGGCGGCTGAAAAGGAAACATCCTTTAAAACAGTTTGAGTGCCATAGGAAAAGCTGACTTTATTGAATTCCACTGACAAATCATCAGGCTCTTTAGCCATTTCAGGTTCAAATATTTCCTTACTGTTCAGTATACCGTCGATTTCCTCAAGTCCAGTTTTTATCTGGGTCAGGGAAGATGCCATATACAGCAGTTTATAAAGGGGAAGAGATATCCCCATTCCAACGAACAGGAATAGAAATACAGTAGAAACCATGGTCCCGTAATCCACGGATGGAACAGAATAAAGCAGGTATATGGCGATTGGCAGAACAAAGACGGCGCTGGAACTTATAAGCACTATAAGGGCCGTAAAAGATGTTGCTGATGTCTTTACCCAGAACAGGGTTAAATCCCGATAGGCATAAACATCATCGGAAAAACGCTTAAACGCGTTCACTGTCTGGTTGAAAATCTTGACAACCGGCATTCCCCGAACGTACTCCACTATAGTGCCATTCATGGCCGCCAGTTTTTTCTGCCACTCTGTATACAGCTTCATACCCGTGGAACCGTACATGGACGACTGAGCGACCATGGCCAACGGCAGGGGGATTAACACGCCGATAGCAAGACGCCAATCAATAAAAAATAGAAATACCAGGGAGATAATAGGCAGTACCACGGCCTGAACAATATCCATAATATGATGGGCCACAAATAACTCAATACGCTCCACATCCTCATGCAATATTTTCTTAATACTGCCGTTTGTTTTCGAGGTAAAATACCCCATAGGCATACGGGTCAGTTTTCCCGCCAGCCCGACCCGAATCTCATAAAGAATATTGAACGCCGCCACATGAGAAAACATGAGGGCTGCATAGGTAAAAACGCCGAAAACCCCAATCCCGGCAACGGTAATCCATCCCAACTGCCACACATAAGCTGTGTTGATGGCCTGAATATTCGAAATATTGGCAACAAGCTCTTTAACCAGCAGATAGACTGTAACAAAGGGTGTAATCTGGGCAATTACAGCAACTATACTTAATAATACTGTCATCACCAGATAAACCGATTTGGTGCCGGCAATCTCAATTAACCGGGCTATTCCGGTTTTTTGTTTTTTCTTTAACTGTTTTTCATAAACAGATAATTCGGACATATCTTACTCCTTTGTTTTGTAAATTTATTAATGAAATCTTTACCTATTTCAGCAAACTGCAGAATACTTCCGCATTTTCAGGGTATGAAATTCCTTTATCAACAGGAAAGCAACCCATAGTGTTATAATAAAATCTATGGCGGCAGACCCCCAATAGACCCATTGTATTCCAAAAAACCTGGGTAAAATAAGCATCACAGGTACGTAGAAAATGAGCTGACGGGCAATTCCCATAATGGCTGCAGGTTTTGCATTATTAATGGCAGGGAAAAATGTCATACCCATAAACGTAAGTGGCATGGCAGGAAGCAGGGCTATGAATATTCTGAAATTAAATAAACTTGCCCCGGAAAAACTCTGGTCAGGCAGGTTTCCGCCCACGGATTTAGGATTCATTTTCATAAACTTGGAGCTTGGAAGGGTTTAAAAAGTTTTTCCTACCACTTTTCTGCCTTTTTCAGTCAGGATCCAGACGGTACTTCGACCTTTGGCAAAATCCCTTGAATGACATTGATTCGAACATTTTTTACATTGGCTGGCATGGAGAGAGAAATCAATATTCTCCACATATCCAAAACGGGCAAGCTCATGAAGCATCTGCTTTGCCATTCTCTCATCAACACCCAGCTTGTCGGCAATCATGCTGTTTAAATAGGTCTCGTTTTTTGCAAGTAAATTAATCAAATTACTCAACATGATGTTTCTCCGAAAAAACAGATGATTTTATCCGTAAATAAAGAGCTTCAGCTTTAGAATATACCTGGAATCATCCGCCATCGAACTGATTCTTTGTATTGTGTGTATTCATCCTGAAATCTTTGCAGCAGTAATTGCTCTTCTTTATATGAAGTGGCACCCCAGTGAATTACTGTTAACAGCGCTAATATTAAGGTAATCAGCACACCAAATGAAAGAGCAATTCCAAGATTTAAAACAATAAGGCTAAGATATAGAGGATGGCGGATCTTTGAATAGACACCAGAGTTTACAATCATTTCAATACTATCTGATCGTTCATGAGCTTGCTTATGATCTTTTTCTGCCCACCAGTGAAATAGGAACGCAAAAAGTACTAGAAAACCACCAAAAATATTTGAAACTGGAAAAATAGAAAAATTATGCCAAGATAATTTCAATCCACAAATTCCTGTTCCTACAAGAATAATCCATTCAAACATCCCTCTTTTAAATGGATTCAAAAGAAGAAATGTTGATATCATAGATTTTGTTTTCATTATTAAACCTTCTATTGGATTTTAATATTAGACGTGCTAAGGGCTCACTCCAAAATGTGAGTAAATACTATACTCTAAAAAAATAACAAGCTGATATTGTAAACAAGAATCCCGGCAACCAGGCTGGATACTGTGTAATATACCGAAGCACCGGCCGTCCATTTGAGCGACTTTGTCTCGGAATAAAACGCTCCCATCGTTCCTATGCAGGGAATGGAGAAAGTTAAAGCAAATATAAATGCCAAAGCTGCTGCTGGACTGATGGTCTGTACCAGTATCGATCCCAGCGCTTCCTGTTTGTAAATCCCGGTTGCTCCTATCATCCCGGTGACGGAAGTGAACTTTTGCCCGATGCCGAAAAGAACGGCAATGGCGGCAAGCGAGGCTTCCTTTGATGCCATGGCCACAATCAGGGCAACCATCAACCTCCAGTCAAAGCCCATCAATTCTCCAATCGGATTTAAGAACTTTCCAGTTGAAGCTAAAAAGCTGGTTTCAATGTTACCATCGGGAAAATAAGAAAGCAGCCAGACGACAAAAGATACCAGGGCAATCAGAGTAAAGCCCCTTTTTAGAAAGGCTTTTCCATTCATCCAGGCATAACCCCAGATTGTCTTGATGTTGGGTTTATGATAGGGAGGCAGATCCATAATCAGTCCGGCACGATCCCCCTTAACCACAATATGCCGCAACAGGAAAGAAGTAATAATCAGATGAAATACTATCACTATCAGAAGGGCCACAACAACCAGTGGAGTCTTTGCTCCAAAGAAAACAGTGCCAATAAAAGCGACGACACCCCAAATAGCCAAACAGGGGATAATAGGAGACATTACCAAAGTAATAAAACGCTGCCTCCAGGAATCGACAACACGGGTTCCCAATACCCCCGCAATATTACAGGAAAGGCTCATTAAAAAAGGCATAAATGATTTTCCATACAACCCCAAACGCTGCATAAAAGGATCGAAAACATAAGCCAGACGCGGTAAATATCCCACGTCTTCTAAAAATCCCACCACTAAAAACACCGCCATTAAAAAGAAAAAGAGCGCTGTTGCTATACCAACCCCAATAATAACTCCATCAGCCAGCATAGAGCTAAACCAGACGGGAGTGGATACCAGCAGGGTCCGTGTTCCTTCGGCAACTTTGGGCATTACCTTCATAACCGCCATCGCAGGAGGGAAACCAACGATCATGGCAGCGATTATCGCGAACAACAGTATTCCTAAGGCAGCAAACTTTCCTAACACAGGATGAGTAGCGATTTTGTCAAACTTGTTCTGTCTGGCCAGTGTTTTTTCTCTACCAGGCTGTTGCTTGCTTGAAGATATGATTTTTTGAATCCATTCATACTTCGAACCAGTCACTAGTAACACACTGTTATCATTTACCAAACTATCTATTTCCTGCCACTTGGCAGGTTCCAACCTGTTTCTCATTATTCCGCTAATTTCTTCATCACCTTCCAGAAGCTTAAGCGCTGTCCATTCCTCTAAATAAGGTGAAGGAACACAGCCTTTGATTATTAGCTTGACCTTTTTTACCAGCGCGAGAGCATCTCCTTCAAGTATCTGTTGCGCTGGTTTTCTCTCTGGTTTGCCGCTATCGGCACATTCTTTAATTGCCTCAAGAAGCTCCGGAATTCCCTTATTTTTTGACGCGATCATGGGAACAACCTTTACGCCCATCTTTTTCCCCATGGTTTCAGTAATAAGCGCTCGGCCTTGTCTTTCGGCAATATCCATCATATTTAAAGCGACAATTATTTTAGTCCACAACATGGCAGTCTCAGCCACAAGATAGAGAGTACGTTCTAACTGCGAAGCATCAACTACTACAATTAAAACATCGGGCTGTTCTTTGATGATAAAATCCCTGGAGATTATCTCCTCAAGCGAGTTCGCGGTTAGACTGTAAGTTCCGGGTAAATCAACCAGTTTATAAGATTGACCGCTATATTTAAAGGCGCCTTCTTTTTTCTCTACTGTTTTGCCAGGCCAATTTCCAACATGTTGCTTCGATCCGGTAAGCCTGTTAAAAATGGTGGATTTCCCGGTATTGGGCTGTCCTGCCAGGGCGACAGTATTGGCATTTTGTACTGATTTCAATGTTGACTTGTTCATATTTTTTTTCTCCTTACGATGATTTTTTCAGCTTCGCCGCGACCCAGCGCCATTTGGGTATCCCGGATAAATACCAGCACGGGTCCCCGTTTCCAATTCCGTAACATGGTAATTTCGGCGTTTTGAGTAAAACCGGTGGCCGATATCCGACTGATAAAACCAATTCCGCCTGTAATATCTTGAACCACTCCCACTTCTCCGACTTCGAGTAAACCTAAAGGTATCATTTTTTTCTCCTCGTTTATTTTAATTCTTCCGCAGCAAAGGGGCTGCCATGAGCCGGAAATGTTTTTCGCACAAATAATTCGTATTTATCAGGATAACTTGTATCGATTAATAAATATTTTAAATCATTTCTATTTACCAATAATGAACAATGTTCTTTTTATGATAACGGGCTTGAAATCGATTGTCAAGACATAAATTAGGACTTTCGAACATTTTTGTAGGTGTATAACATAAGCAACTACATAACTACTTCTATTTTTAAGCCTTCTGGGTGTGAATGCGGATCTTGTGCCTCTAGCTGTGGTCAGAGGGCAATTTCCTGTGAGCCATGTTCTATTGAAAATTCTTTAGAAGCAGTACATAGTGAAGAAGGGATCAAAAAGGATACAAAATTTTTCGGATCAACTTTTTCCATCGATAATGCCTGTACCGGTAAAAAACATGTGCATATCCCCACACAACTGGAGTAAACAGACCTGCCTTAATTTCAACCTGATCAGTATATTTGCACCTTTTATCAGTTTCATGCTCAACTCTGATCAGATGATTCCATTCTATCAAGATATGTTTGAATCATAGCGATCATTTTAGCCCCTCACCCTACCCTTCTCCTTCCCCGATATAATCAGGATCTTTGACAAAGGACGGGCCTCGGAGTGAGCCCGGACGGACTGTTTGGGAGGGGATGAAAAAGGAAAATTAGCGATTAAAATAGCCTGGGAATAATTCTGTAAGGAACCTTCTTCATATACTCCTGATATTCGTTTCCATATTTTTTCATAAGATCCTTTTCTTCAAAATATATAATGAGCAGATAAGAGAGAGAATAAGGAACCGAAAAAATAAGGGCATACATTGATTTTAAAAGAACAGCCATTCCGATTGCTAACAAACCATTACTCATATATAAAGGATTTCTCACAATTCCGTAAATGCCTGTTGTAATCAGTTTCGCTTTTCTTTTTATGCCCGGAAGCGCACCAATTTCCTTTTGAGCCAACATCTTGATAACAAAATTCATCACCAGCAGAAATATCCCTAAACTCAGTGAAACATATGCTGGAATCGCTATTTTAGGCCCTTTAGTAAACGGTAAAGCCATTGGAGGGGCTATAAATACAGACAGGATATATACCTTTAAAAGCACTTTCGGTAATTTCTTTTCGACCCCGGTAAATAGTCGTGGTAGACAGAGTATTATTATCGCTATGATAAATCCGATTAAATAGACGCTTATCCATAAAAATGGATTGGTAAAAAAATTAGGCATAATGAGCCCGTGCCAAAGCTGTTAATATACACATATAGAAAAAAAATTTTGGAGTTATTATTTCCTTCATTATATAAAGCATAAGGCGTTCGGTACGACTGAAACTTGAAACTTTGAGACACATAGACATTTTCTGGGGTTATCGAGTTTCCAGTTTCAAGTTTCTCTCAGCAATAGCGACATAACCTCTATAAAGATCGTATGTCAGATTACACCAAAAACTTTTTCTTGAAAGCTATAGCCGGCTTTTGATTGCGATAGATACTTCAGATAAAGCATAAATGAACAATTCTATTATTAAAGCGATTCTTAAACGCTGGAATCAAAGCCAACCAGCGCACCCAACGCCATCTATCCTGATGATAATCAAAGTAATTCCATTCTTCAATATACTTGATTTTAGTGCTTAAGGCTTCCATCTCTTTTCCACTGGTAATTCCCCATCTGAACTCAGCATCAGTTTTACTAACAGCATCATGCTGTTTACTCCTTTTTGCTAATGTAGGTGTCATCATTTCAAAAAGCATCTCTGCATGTGGGAATGCAACAACCATCCTGGCCATCAGGCTTTTAATATCATCTTCTTCAAAGTACATCAATACGCCTTCTGCAATGATTAAAACTGAATCGGTAAAGGTATCAATCTGCTTAATCCAGGAATAATCAAACACAGATTTAGCAATCATTCTGTATCTATCAGTTTCATTGAAGAATTTTTTTCTGATGTGAATTGATTCAGGCAAGTCTAATTCATACCAACGGATTCTATCGTTATCCACCCTAAAAAAGCGTGTATCAAGACCAGCTCCAATATTAATAATTACCGAATCAGGGTATTTGTTAATAAAGGCCATTGTCGCCTCATCTAAGAGTTTGGTTCTAATGGCAACGCCAACCTGCGACATCCATGCCTTGTCAAATTTTGAAAAGTCATACTCAATGCGCTCTACCATCTCCACTGCTCTAATATCATTAATGATGGGTGTAGAGCGTTTTGTTTCAACAGCTCTTGCCCAGAGAGGTATAAGCAAGGTTTCCGGAATACCGCTTAATTGTTCTTCCATAACGTTGATTCCTTTCTTCCAGCTAATGCGCGAGAGATGAACTGCAGGTTCGCTGTATAATCATACCGAAGCATGTATTATGCGGCGGTTCTGCAGCTCCATTGAGGGCTAGGCGGCGCGGGCCGCCTAACTGACACTCGATTGCGTATCGTTTCGCGCCCGTTAAGCGGCGCGGGGCGCCGCTTAACGGGCTATAGGTCAAGTAAATCGCATATAACCCATCTTTGCAGGTCTATTTTTATCGTTTAACAATCACAGCATATTGCACATATGCTTTGTTTTTATGGCACTACATTTTTCGTAAATTCAATCGTTCAGGGCTGCAGCCCACTGCCTTAAGATTGCAGGATACTCAATTACACTTGAATCTGCATAGAAGGGCAGACTATATATGGCCAGGTCTTTGATGGCCGGCACCTGGGCCAAAGCCGGGTTTTTTTTAACTGCTGCACTAAGAGCCTTTTGCACCGCAAAGGGATTTCCGGTCATCACAATGACATCAGGTTTTGCCTTTGCCAGGGCGTCCAGCTTTCTGATTGAAAAGTGGCCTTTGTTTACCTTTTTGTTTTCCGTTTTAAGAACATCACCTACATTGATACAGCCGAGTGGTTCGAGCAAATACTGGTCTGAATACCCTCCTGCTGCCTCGATTCTGAGAAATGACTTGTCTGTGGAGCGCTGGAACGTCCCATTGATGATAAGCACCTGTTTACCCAGCTTGACCTTTGGCAAAATTGATTTTGCCTTAGCCATTGCCTTTTTGTAACGCGCGATTAGAGGCTTTGCCATGGATTCCCGGTTAAGTAATCTGGCCGTTTGACGGATGGCCGATTCAATGCCCTGTGAGAAGTCCACATACTCGATGGTCAGGCCTTTTCCCTCCAACAGGGGAACTACGTTGGCCGGCTTAACCTTGGGTTTGTAAATACAAAAATTAGGATGCTTTTCGATTATGATTCGCTTAATGCCTCGTTTTTTTGCCGTATCAGGAACTATTGTTGGTTTTTTATCAACTATACACTTGGGGCAACCCAGTATCTGGCTGGCGGTCTTAAGCTGTTTGGCTAATGGCCACATGCAACCGCGCACTGACATTGCTTCAGGAAGAACGCCAAGATTGTATGCAATATCGACCACCCGATCACCAATTATGATGGCTTTAATTTTTTCCGGCGGTGGCGCCTTCATTCCTTTTTGAGCATTCGCAGGCTCGGTAAACATAAAAAAAGCGCCAAGAATAATCACGGTTAAAGCAACTATCCCGTTTGAAACTGTTTGTTTAATAAATTGTTTATTCATCATGCCGTACCTCCTTTATAAGTCAATGTATTGTCTAAAATGTCATAGCGAGTTTGGCCACTATGCGATAATCCTCGGACAATTGCGTGCCGTTCAGATCGCGGTAAACAGGAATCGGGACACACACGTCAAAATGCATCCCTTTATAAAATTTAAAATGCACGCCGGGAGTAAGATAAACGGTGTGCCCTCCGGTATTATCCAGTTTTTTCCCGTCCAATTCCGCCTTTCCCTTGATCACGCCATTTAACTCAAGCCCCAGATCAAACAGATTAGTCAGCGCATAGGCATAGGCAAAGTTGTATTTAAAGACGTCGGGTCTCTCAAAATCTCGGTCCCCCAGTTCGCCTTCGGTGGTCATCAGATACATCAAATAGCTGGACAGCCAATGCCGTCCCATGACCTTGTGGGCGCCTATCTCAATGATGGGGTCCCATGAACCTGAGCCAGTCTGTAAAAACCCGGGCAGTGTCTTTCCGTTTTCCTTATCATCTGATTTTCCAGTGGGCATTTTCAACCCCGCTCCGAAGGCAAGGTTGAACGGGTCCTTTTCTTTCTGGGACAAAATCCGGTACCGGCTGATTAACTTGATATCACCGATCCCGGAATTGCTATCAGTAAAATCTTCCTTAAAGGACTTTCTCTTCATTTCCTTATCGAAATAAGGGATGATCAGGCGGGCATCGAAATTTTCAAAAATACCAGTGCGCAAGGTAAGCTGATATTTTTCCATTGATCTTTCGTAGCATTTTTTCCCGGGTTTCTGTCCCTTTCGAGGCCGGGTGAAATCTACCTCGTCGCTGCCGTCGTAAAGCTGGTCCTGTTTGAAATAAACATATTTGAAGATAGCTCCGTATTTACCTTTTGGAAATACGCTGCCATTGCTGGAATTTACAGCGCCCACAGGCTTTGGTCCCTTTATTTTTTTACCTTTTTGCTCGGCATTTGCAGGGAAAGCCAGAAAAATAAATGCAAGCAGAATAAGAAAAAACCTTCCCGGCGCAGCCGGCGTCAACTTATACCATCTTGATAATGTCATTGCTAAACTCCTCCTTGATATTGTGGCGCAATTTCTAATTTCACCTTTTACGAGATCATCAAATTTGATCTTGGTAAATACCTTTACTGTTTTCTTCGCGCTTTTCAGTAATCTGAACCAATTCGGCCTATGGCATTAAAATCATTATCATCACCTCCTTCCAATTCCAAAAAAAAGGCGCAACCCGGCATTTTCGGATGCCTTGGGTTACGCCTTCACTGCCTCCGCCCCGGTGAACGGTCGAAGGTCGTAAGACATACCTTATTTTAATAGAAATTACAAACTATAATTAATTAAAATAGTTTACAAGCTAATTATTTTTTTACCCTGTTTCCGTGTTTTTCCCGTGCTTTGAATTTCCCCCTATTTCCCTTCCATAATTTGCTACATCCTAATTTGATCCGATTTGTTTTGTCCATTTTAAAAACGCTTTTTTACATCCAGCCCTGAACGCCCGGCAGTGCTGTATCGGCAATTCATCCAGTTTGCTCCCGGAAGACATCATGAAAATCCTGTTTGAAATCCGCATTACCTCTTCCTGTGAATGAGAGACATACAAAACTGTCATTGGCTGAACCAAAAGCCGTTCTTCAATCATTGACAAAATCGCATCTTTCATTTGAAGATCCAGGGCACTGAACGGTTCATCGAGAAGCAACACTTCAGGTTCAGTGGCAAAGGCCCTGGCAAGGGAAACCCTTTGCATCATCCCGCCGGACAATTGCGACGGATAATAATGGGTGAATTCAGAAAGTTCCATTTCACCAAGAAAGTGATTGGCCTTTTCTCCGGCCTGTTTTTTATTCATCCCAAGCGCTATCATGGGCAGCATCACGTTTTCCAGCGCTGTCCTCCAGGGTAAGAGCCTGGGTTCCTGGAAGACATAACCGACACGTTCTGCGATCACCTTGATATCTCCGTCACTTGGCATTTCAAGGCCGGCGATAATTTTTAAAATGGTGGTCTTTCCCATGCCGCTTTGTCCCAGCAACCCTACAACCTCCCGGCTGTGAATCTGAAATGAAAGACCGGAAATCACCTTCCGCCCGCCGTATTCTTTCACTACGTTTTCAAAAGAAATCACCGGACTCATAACTTCCACCGTATGAAATGTTTTTCTACGGGACGAAGAAGTATAAACTCAAACACCGACACAATGCCGAGAGTGACCAGCACCCATGCGAAAAGCTGGGGAACGTCCAGATTGGACCGGGTCACGCCCAGGGCGTATCCGATACCGTCGTTGGCGCCCATAAGTTCCGCCAGTATAACCACTCGTGCGCCCATGCAGGTTATCAGCACCATGGCCGCGCCAAGCGGCCCGATGATCGCCGGTGTATAGACGTCTTTTATGCGCATCACAAAACCGAATTTGTACAGACGCGCCATTTCCACCAGTTTTTCATCAACCATTTCAATCCCCTTGACGGTGTTGACATACACAATCGGGGCTACCAGTACGGATGTGATAAAGGCCACCATTTTAGATCCCATGCCGAACCAGAGCATGGCCAGCACTACCACAACCACCGGCGGGATGCTCAACATTATCCAGCGAAAAGGTTCTAAAATATTCTTTATATCTTCATTAAGCCCTGCCGCGGTCCCGAGAACAAACCCAATTAGCCCGCCCGATACGATGCCGAAGAAAAGACGCCATAACGTTATAAGAAAATTCTCGTTAAAATATGAAGTTCCGATTATTCCCCATAGCGCGCAAGCCGCCTGGGCCGGAGATGCGAGTAAAATTTCGTGCGTATAAAAGGAAAGCACCTGCCATCCTGCCAGCAGCAGCATAAAACCAATGGCGATAAACAGATTTGCGCGGGTCAAAAAAAGCAGCTTTTTCCGCAGCCAATGGAATAAAGACATCAGCGGTCACTCCAGTAAAAGTAATCATCTGGCAGTTTCCCGCCAATCTTTGCGGGGTTAAGAGACTTTAGCACATTATAAAATTGCTCGATCTCCGGCTTTGCGTCATGGGCGGAGATGAATTCGAGGCCGGCGTTTTTCAGCGCGGTGGCAACCGGACCAGGTTTTAGGCCTGGAATATACTTAGCCACGATCTTGCCGGCCTCTTTCGGGTTCTTGTTGCACCAGTCGATAGCGTCCCTGTAAGCATTCTGAAACGCCTTTACCGTTTCAGGCTGTTTAGCTACCTCCGGCATGGCGCATATGCCGGCCTGGGGGATTTTAGAATCGGTATTATAGACCCGCCCCCACTCTTTTTGAATATCAACAGCCCGATAGAGTTTCGGAGCTTTGCCTTTCATCCTGGAAGATTTTAGAAGGGACACCGAGACAAGGGGTTCGGCTAAAAGGGCGTGTTTGGCCCTGCCGCTTACAACTTCCTGGGATACGGCCGGAAAGTTCGGCAGATAACGCAATTTAAAATCCCTGGTCGGATCAAGGCCCTGTTTCAGTGCCAGGCTGGAAAGTACCAGATCAGGCATATCCCTCCGATAAGTCAGGACGATTTCTTCGCCTTTCAGATCGGCAATGGTTTTGACGTCAGGATCGGAAGAGACAATCCACAGAATGCCCCATGCCGATATATTCAATAGCCGGACATGGACCCCTTTATTATAAAAATTCGCCGCCACGTAACTGGGCACGGCTGAGAAATGGGCCTGACCGCCGGCAACAAGCGAGCGAAGCTGATCAGGATTATCCCAGATAATGAGCTTTACCTCTTTGGCTACATCTTTGATAAGGCCGGCCTCGATTATGTACGCCATTGGGTGAGTCACACTCGATTTCGGGCCCGCTAAAACCAGTTTCTCCATTTTGGACTGCGCCAAAACAGGAACGGAAAACATGAGTAGAAAAGCAACAATTAGATAAATTTTTTTCATGACATTTTCTCCTTTCTAAAATTTTTTCAATAAAGATACGATTTACAATCCGATTTCAAAGTCGATAAGTTCTCCATTTCGTATACGATTGCGTAAACCAAGAAAGTTTTTATCCAATTCCTCAATCTTAGATAAATTTCTTCTTTCCACAGGGGTTGTATTGATAATTTTGTGAACCCCGCCGTTACGCAGGATCAATCGTTTTTCACCCATTAAGGCCAGGATGGGATCATGGGTGGCGATAAGAACGATTTTCTCCTCGTCTATAAGTAATTCAAGGGCGCGCTTCCGGTCGATGCCTGCATTTTCTATCTCGTCAATGAGGACAATGGGGGAGGCGCTCAAAAGGGCTATATCCGCAATCATCAAGGCACGGGACTGCCCACCGGACAGGCTGGTCACCGGTGTATCCGGTGCAAAAGGCTCACCTGCAAGATCGTTTGCCTTTAAAAGAATCTGATTTGTCTTTGCCTCCACATTTTGGACAAGTCTGCTTTCCGCATGCAACCTGACAAACTCATCTACAGCAACGTCCATGACAAAGTTCATATTTTGTGTTAACTGGGCCACCAACCGGTGCTCATGGGAATGGCGCCATGAGGATGGAGGAATATCACCGTTGATCAAAATCCTCCGCCCAGTTGGCGTGTCCCCCCTGGCCATCCATTCAATGTCGGCAAGCAATCTGCTCTTTCCTGAACCGGTATGGCCCACAAGGCAAATAATCTGACTCGGACGCAATTCAAGGTTCAATTCTTCCGACTTACCGTCCTTATTACGACCCCCAATGATTGTCAGTTCGACAAGTTTGAAACCAGAGGTTTTTTGTATTTCCAGCATTCCTTCTATAAAGTCTAAAAAAACCTCATTTATTGCCTCACGTTCCATACCGATATCGTTGAGGATCTCCGCATCAAGCTCAAGTAAAAAATGACTGATGGTCGTTCCATCTTCAGGCGCCGTCAGCCCGAAGGAGGAAAAAAAATCGTTTATGGCCGGAAGGCGTTGCCGAAGTGAGCCTGTATCCATGTTCAGGATTTCCTCACGACGGATAATGTTGTTATTAAACCGAATTGCTTCCAATATTCTTACCTCAAATATCCATTTTCCGGATATTTCCCTTTTGGTATTCCTCTCCGATACGTTTTTCGCCCAGGCAGTAAGAACACAGCGCGGTTGGCATGGCAAATCGCAACTGCCTTTCACCAAGTCCTCCTACATCCGAACTTTCTGCGAACAACCTGGCCAGTTCTTCAGCGCCCTGGCCGGTAAGCCCGTTGACATGCATGGTAGTTGATCTGGGATTAACGTTCTTTACGCGAAATGAAAAGACCTCCCGCTCGGCCTGGCTTACAATATCCCCCTTTGTAATGACCACGATATCAGCAGATTTTAGCATTGGACCAATCTTTTTCGGGGTGTTCTGGCCACTCAGATTGTCGATGACACAAACAGACATGACATCCTTGATGTGTGGGGAGCACCGGTTGCACAACCCTGCACTTTCGCTGATCAGGATATCGATACCTTCATCAAGACCCCAATGAAAACAGGCCTCAATATTGCTTACAAAAAAATGGTCCGGGCAAAGCGCACCTGAGAGTCCCTTACGCACCAAAACACCCATGCTTTTATACCGCTCATCGTCTTCCGTGGACAAACAGTCAAATTTCACCACGCCTACCTTGACCGCTTGCTGGCGCAGGGCCTCGATCACCCTGCAAATAACCGCTGTTTTGCCCGAAGAGGGCGGGCCGGAAACCGTTATCAGTCTCATTTTCTGTTGCTCCTTGCTATTCCGTCCTGGCTATTTCTTCATCAAACAGGTTGTAGACCTGCGGGAGTATAATCCCGGAATCCATCCCCTCTAAGAATTCCCAGCCGATCCATTGAAACGAGGCCTCATCCGGCAAGGCATTGTTTACCTTTGGATGAAGCGAAGGAAAGTATCCTTTAGTGAAAATTGTTCCCATCTGCTGGCTTGAAAAAAGTTCGGCAGCGCGTTCGACCACACGCGGGTCGGCCCTGCAAAACCCGGGATCAGACTTTGCAAGCATGTAGATTGGGCTGACAATGGCACCGTCTTCCGGCCAGATCACAGTTATTCCCTCTGCCTCGTTTACTGTCCTTGAAAAAAAGTAAGGCATCACCGACACAGCTGGACGACCTTTTACAGCTGATTTTATCTGCTTGACCATCTGGGCAGGATGCAGCTGGCTTGCAGTGTTTCGGCCAAGAGACCGTACTCCTTCTTCACCAAAACGTGCATATAAGGTGAGCAGAATTGATCTTGGGATGTCCAGACTGCGCTCGGGCATTGCAATTGATCTTTCATAACTACTACCAAGCAGATCTTCCCAGGTTCGCGGTACAGACCGACCCTCAAGCGCTGGCTCGTCAACAACAAATACTGCTGGAACAACACTTATAATACAGTATCTACTTTTTGGATCCTGAAGTCCGAGACCCTGGAAATCTTCATTTTCAGTCCATGGCATAAGCTTTCTAAAAACACCTGATTTGATGAACCGATCGGTAAATGGCTTTGCAAAGAAGAAATCGAAACCGGCTGAAAAACAGATATCCGGTAGCATTCGGGGCTCCTCAACCTGGCCGTAAGCCTCAGCAACCCAGTCAGTGCCTTCCTGGGCTGCGGCGAATCTTCCGGCTAAAGAAAGGCCTTCTTCCTTCTGCAATCGAACTCGAAGAGCTTCGAATGTCTCCAAAACCTGCAAACGCACCGAAACCGGCAAAAGACCGATTACATCCAATTGCTCATTTTTTTCTTCCGCAAGTGTTATATCGATACGATCGTGGTTTGAACTAATTTGCTCTGAGAGCATATTCATAAACGCCACAAGATCCTTCTCCTTCATCTTCAGTGCGGACTCAATGGTCAGGAAAGCACCGACTTTTTCAAGATTTCTTTTGTCGACCAGATCATCGAGTCCATTCGCAATAAACACAGCCCGTGTTTCCGGGTACTGCTCGATGATCGAACGAATAGTCATAGTCACCTCAATCATTTTTATCTCCTTTCCTTTAACCCCTGAACCGTGAACTTTGAACCTGACAACATAGGTAGTTACGCCATATCAATAAAGGAGTCCCAGCCTTTCCATAACAGGTTCATATTGTTTTTTTTGAACTCTTCTGGCGGCGCAACATTCGGGATTACCGGTATAAAGCCTGCATTCTTGCTGAATACCTGCTGCACATTTTCTGAAATTAAAAAATCGGCTGCTTTCATGGAATCATCGCTAAAGCCATTTTTCATTATCATCACCTGCATAAGGGGAAGGGCGCCCTCAGGTGGCCAGCAAAAAGCGGCGCTGTTGTCTCTTGAAAATTTAGCAAATGATATGGGCATAATTCCGATGTCATACTCCCCTTTTCCAACCGCAATATTCACGTCTATGGGCAGCCCCCTGTAATTAACACTGTTATCCACAAAATCCTTTCCTTCATCTCCAAAATGATGGGTATAAAATTGCCTGAAAAGAGAAGCGGGAGGAGTGTTTTCATTTGTACAGAGAATCTTTCCCTTAAAGCGGGCTTTCATGAGGGATTCCCATGACTCCGGCGGATTTTTGACACCTTTGTTAAAAAAAATGATAAGCGGCATTATAAAGACAGGTTTTAAGATCCACTTTTCATCTAAAAAGCCTTTAGATTCGATAAAACTATCCACCTTATACCTGTATTGGCTGTCAAAGAATCCTGATTCAATCAGGTAGTTTTTCTCCCATAATATCTCTGGGCGGATTGTGACGATGATATCCGGCACTTCCTCTAATTTACCTGCCTTTATGTTTTCCAGAAATACCAGATCATCGGCATAATATTTCTTAGAAGATGAAAAAACCTCAGAATCCGGACAGATTTCCTTTATGCCCATAGTTATATTCCTGGCAATGTTAACCGGAACGGAAATATACACTTTGTTTTTACTGTTCATGATTAGCTCCCTCCAATTCAACTAATCTCTTTAAAGTCTCTTCATCCAGCCTGTTCCCATGTCTCAAGCTGTGTCTGAAGCCTTCAAGGACCCTGTCTATTTCAAGAAAATATTTTAGGTGCTTCCGCTCGACGTCATCCGATTGAATAAGCCTGAACATGGCTCCGTTCTTCATGATGATTCTCTTTTGTGCAGTAAGCATTAAGGTGGGATCATGGGTGGCAATTAAGACCATCTTGCCCTCTGTGGAAAGCAACTGAATACCCATGGTTTTATTGATTCCGGCATTCTCAATCTCATCTATCAATACCACAGGCGCGTTACTGATAAGGGCGGCATCAGATATCATGAGGGCCCTTGACTGCCCACCACTTAATGACGCAAGATGCATATCTGCTGATAAAGGTTCTCCTGCCAGGTCATTTGCCTGTTTCAGGACCTTTTCTACCGTATTGTTAGTCTCAATTTTCCTGCTTTTAGCATGTAGACCTATAAAACTGCCCACATCAAGATCCATCACAAAATGCATGTTCTGTGATAGACATGCGGTTATTCGCATACTGAAAGGGTCCATGACCTTATTGTCAACAAGCACCCTCCTTCCGGATGGGGAATCACCGTTGGCCAGTTGCTCTATGTCAGATAAGAGCAGGCTTTTCCCTGAACCTGTAGGACCGGCTAAGACTAAAATATCTCCTTTTCTGATTGTTAATTCTTCTACGGATTCAGAATTGCCGTTTTTATCAGTGCCGGATACAATTTTTATTTCATTGATATCCATTTTCAACCTCTTTAACATCCATTTTTATGATATTGCCCATTTGATAATCCGAACCGATCTTAGTTTCCCCTTCACAGTATGAACACACGGCAGCAGGCATATCGTGTCTGAGTTCCATGCCCGTGAGGGTATCTATATCCGGCGCATCCAGTACCACTCGTTTAAGGTTAAGCGAACCCATCCCTGTCAGGCCGTTTAGCTCAACCGTCTTTGCATCCGGATTAACTTCCAGCACATTACTTCTGAAAACTTCCCGCTCTGCCTGGGACACCATATCCCCTTTGGTTATTACAACCACATCGGCTGTTGTAAGCATGGGACCTATCTTTCTGGGTGTATCAATGCCGCTGACATTATCGACAACAGCGATAGCCATACAGCCTATAATGGCCGGTGCACATCTGTGACAAAGGCCGGCAGTTTCCACGATAGTTATGTCCGCATCATGTGATTCACCAAATTTAAATATCTCTTCCGCATTCACTACACCATAGTGATCAGGGCACACATAATCACTTCGCCCGACTACTACCGGTATCCTCAGCCTTTCCTTAAAGAGTGTTCCGTCTGCTGTTTCATGGCAGTCAATCTTGCCCACAACCACCTTTAAATAATCATCCTTCAAAAGCCTGATAAGATGGATTATCACAAGGGTCTTCCCAGAGGAAGGGGGACCTGCCACTGTTATGAATTTCATATCTGCCTCCTGTTCTCAAAACCGTTCACGGTTCAAAGGTTCACGGTTCAGAGGTTAATTACTTCACGATTTTCATCTTTTTACTTTTAACTTCAGTGCAAGCTCGTTTGATGTATTGTAAGAATCGAATCCTTCCTTCATCAGTCTAACCCTGAACCCCTGAACCGTGAACCCATGAACGGTTACCTGTTCTTAAAATTTCTATTGCGAAATCTTTTACGCAACATTCTTTTAAATGATCTGTCCGGGCCTGGCGAAAACTCCTGAATGACACCACCGTCGATTAAGAGCAAAAACCGCTTTGCCAGCCTTGAAACTTCTTCGGGATCGTGTGAGACATAAAGCACGGTCATGGATTGATGATGGGCCAGCATCTCTTGAACGATTCCAAGCAGGGCATCTTTTAGCCCGAGGTCAAGGGCGCTGAAAGGTTCATCCATAAGAAGAATATCAGGACCAATCGCAAAGGCCCTGCCTATGGACACCCTTTGGCTCATTCCTCCACTCAACTGGTTGGGATAATGATTTTCAAAGCCTTTTAAATCCAGTTTCTCGATATATTCCAGGGCAATGTCTTTTGCATCTTTAGAGTTAACCCCCATTGCTTTTAAACCAAAACATATGTTTTCCCGCGCCGTTTTCCAGGGAATTAAACGGGGTTCCTGGAAGATATATCCGATCCTTGAACTGTTAACCTTCACGGTTCCGGAGTCAGGGCTGGTAAGGCCGCTGATCATCCTGAGTATGGTGGATTTGCCAACTCCGGATCGCCCTAACAAGCCAACAACCTCATTTTTCTGAACGCGAAATGACGTTTGATTGAATACTGGTCTTCCGTTAAAGGCCTTGTATACACTTACAAACTCAATCATTCTGCTTTCCATCTCATAATATGGTTCCTTATGGGGTTCAGGATACCTAAATCAACAAATCCACCGAGAAAAAGGCAGACCATGATCCAGGCAAAAAGAGCGGGCGTGTCCAGATTCGTCCTTGCAAGAGAAAATTCATACCCTATGCCGCTGTAAGCCCCGAGAAGTTCCGCTAAAACAACTATTCTAATGCCCAGGCCTGCGGAAAGAGTGAGACCGGCAAGTACCGGCCCACCGATTCCCGGAAGATAAATCTCTTTTAAAAGCATCCGGGAATTGGCCTTGTAGACCCTTCCCATCTCCAGAATACTTGCGTCCACCGCCTCTATCCCCTCAATGGTATTTACATATATAATGGGGATGATTAAAAGCGCGGTGACAAAGATGGTCTGAATGCTTCCCATGCCGAACCAGATCATGCTCACCACCACAAGAACAACGGGGGGCATCGTCATAAGGGACCAGCGGAAGGGCTCAAACAGCCATCTCATTTTTTTATTCAGACCGGCTACCAGTCCCAGCACAAACCCAACCAGGCTGCCAAACAAGAGACTCAACCCGAATCTTCCAATGGTGATTCCGACATTCTTCCAGAAATCCACCGTCTGAACCATCTCAATCAGGCTGAGAAGGGTGTCGGCTGGAGAAGCTATGATAATCTCATGAAAGATGGTGGATAACGCCTGCCAGGCCAAGAAAAAAAGGCATACACCCATAAGACCATAACGGGTCTTGGTATTTAGTAAGTTCACGGCAGGCATTGATATGCCGATTCTAATAATAAAACCCTTTATCAGGGAGCTTACCGCCAACAGATTTGGGGTTCAGCTTCATGAATTTGGAGAACATCACTTCAAGCGCCTTTCTGGAATCCCTTCCGCTTACAGATTCAAAAATCGTATATTTTAATGCGTCTTCAAAGGCCGCGGCATTTACTCCTTTTACATGTTTCGCCGCCAGGATTGCGGCATCTCCGGGATTCTTGTTGGTCCATTTTACGCCTGCATCATAGGCTTTCAGAAATGCATCCACAACCGCAGGGCTTTTCAGCACATTAGGAAGGGCCACAACCCCGGCATTGGGGAACCTCGGACTCCCTCCTGTTGCCCTGCCCCATTCTTTTTGAATATCGATGACCCTCTTAAACGTCATCCCTTTCCTTTTTGCCTTCATAATGGCCATGGCAGCTCCCGGCTCTATCATAAATGCATTATTTATCTTGCCTGCCAAAAGGCTCATGGTAATATCAAGGGGCGAGCTCACATACTGTATATGAAAATCCTTAAACGGATCCAGCCCCTGGGCCCGGCACACAGTCTGAAACATAAGATCGGGCTGGTCCCCGCGAAAGGGGATATAGATCTCCTGACCTTTCAGGTCATACAGGGATTTAACAGAAGTATCACTGCTGATAACATAAAATACCCCCCAGATTGAGATCCTTACCAGATTGAGCGGCACACCTTTATTGTAAAAGATGCTTGCAACATTACTGGGGATGGAAACAAAATGCGCCTGGCCTTTCGTTATCATGGCCCTTAACTGGTCCGGCGTGTTCCATATGACCAGTTCAACATCTTTAGCCACATTTTTAAGCAGATTGTTTTCAACGATATAGGCCATGGGCATGGCAAGGGGTGAGAAAGGGCTTGTGAGAATAACTTTACTCACCTTTTCAGCCGCAAAACCTGATCCATTCAAAATAAAAAGTACAACTACAACAATGGAACTCAATCTGAAAAATCTTTTAATTTGCATCATTTCTTTTATCTCCTTTCGAAAGTTGATATAGCCGCAAAAAGCCACAAAATACAAAAAAAGTTGAATTAACAGGCCGTAATATTAGTAAGTTACGAGCGTTAGAGGCAACTTCTCAATAAATTCCGGTGGAGTTTATCCCTGGCCCAGACCTGATTCGCAATGCATATGTTCTATAACTTCAGCTTTGTAAATATTGCAGCGATAATAGCTACATCCCGGGATGTCGCGCCTCCCGATCCCGTCCCGGTCTCGGGACGGGGAGGGCGGGCCGTAAGGATTTTATCCCGCCTGGCGGGACGCCTAAACTCTGAAAGGCTATAGAACCATTATCATTCGCTCAAGGCCTTTATCCGGAGTAAATTTTTTCGACCTGTGCGGTTAGATGTAACTCACTGAAATTTATCATGTCGTAGGGTGGGTTGAGTCCCGCTGTAAGCGGGATGAATCTTGTAAGAAAATAGACATCTGAACTTCTGCAAAAACAGTTCACCGCAAGATGCAAAGTACGCTGGGATTTTGTTAGTATGAATCAACCGAGAATCACACGTGAATCCACAATGGAAATTCCTTTTTCATGGGCTATGACCGGATTCAAGTCGATCTCATTAATCTCAGGATTGTCAATGGCGATCTCAGAGATTTTTGAAAGGATACCCTTAATGGCCTCAATATCCTTTGGCGCTTCCCCTCTGATCCCGGTTAAAACTTTGTAGCCCTTTATATCCATGATCATTTGATCAATATCTTCCTCAGCCAGTGGAGCGACCCTGAAAGAGACATCTTTCAAGACCTCAACAAATATGCCGCCCAGGCCAAACATGATCACAGGACCAAACTGGGGATCCCGAATCATCCCAATAATGCACTCTTGACCTTTGGCCACCATTGGTGAAATAAGTGTTCCAATGACCCGTTCTTTTGTGGTCAATTTGCAGGCATTTTCAACGATTTCTCCAAAGGCTTTCTCCACATCCTTTTCGTTTTTGAGGTCTAACTTGATACCTCCCGCATCGGACTTGTGGATAATGTCAGGGCTCATCACCTTCATTGCCAGGGGGCAAGAAATCTTGCGTGCTACCTCTACTGCTTTTTCACAATCACATGCTAACTCTGCTTCTGGCAATGGAATACCATATTCTTTGAGCAGGTCTCTCGAGTCTGTGTCGAGAAGATTAGACCTGTTTTCACCCTGAGCCTTCTTAAAGATCGCCTTCACCGCGGGCCGTGTTTTGGGTTCCCCATCTGGAATATGCATCCGGCTGATCTTCTCCCGATTGATGGCAAACTTCATGAGTGCGCTCATACACTGGGTAGATCGGTCAGATGATTCCATAACCGGAACGCCGGCCGCCTTCAGTATGTCAAGGGATTTTAGTTGTCCTCTTGCAAACCTCGTATGCATAACACGCGGTTTCTTGTGTTCTTTCACTAAATCAACAAGATCCCGTGATGTCTGCTCCTCTAATTCGGCCACATGGGGAGCAATAATATCCTTAAAGCCGCCAAAAAAGCCTGTGATGTATATGCCATCCACCTGATCATCTTCCATGCATACCTTTACGCACTCGGTGATCATGTGAGGATTCTCTTCGGCAGTCCCCCCGTAATCAATGGGGTTACTGGCCGGCATACCTTGAAGTAAAAAGGGTTTCATCTTTTCCTGGGTCTCCTGAGAAAGAACAGGGACTTCCATTCCATAGGTCTCA